>CAVGAF010000004.1:56669-62166 GCA_963627055.1 Butyrivibrio sp. CAG:318
ACCGGCTGGGAGGATTCCCAGACTACGGCGCAGGCCATCCTCGCGCTGCTGCCGTACAAGGCGGACAACGAAGAGGTTGCCGCGGCAATCGACAAGGCTGAAGCCAAGCTGCTTTCCATGCAGAACGCCGACGGCGGCTTCGCCTACATGCTCAGCGAAGACGGTTCCGCATCCGATTCCAACCTCGACGCGACGGCCGACATTGTCACGGCCCTGTGCGCGCTCGGCTACAACTGCACGAACGGCAAGCAGCTGACCGGCGAGGGCGGCGCCACTCCGATTTCCTATCTGGTCTCCAAGGCCGATTCAGACCTGACCGGCTTCGTTGGCGCCTCCGCCTATTCCGAGGAAATGACTGCGGCAACCGTGCTTTGCGCACTTGCCGCCGCGGCCAATTCCGCGACCGGTGCGTACGACGTGCACGGCTCCATCCAGGCCGCCACTACCGCGTTTACCGACGTGCAGGACGATTGGTACACCGAGGCCGTTTCGCTCGTTGCCAAGAAGGGTCTGATGCAGGGTTACTCCTCATCCGATGCGTTCGGCATCGGCGACAAGACCGACCGCGCCATGATGGCCACCATCCTGTGGCGCGTCGCCGACACGGCTTCCTCCGTGGCCTACGTGCCGGCCGATTCCGTTTCCGAAAACGGTTTTGAGGACGTTGAGTCCGGCCTGTACTACACGGGTGCCGCCAACTGGGCCTGGGATAACGAGGTTATTCACGGCGTCGACGTCGAGGGCCTGCGCTATTTCGAGGGTAACCGCGCCATGACCTTCGAGGAAATGGTCACTATGCTGGCCAACTATATCGAGGGCGATGACGAGGTGTCCAAGACCGACACTTCGGTTCTCGACCGCTTCGACGATGCTTCGAGCGTTTCCGACTTCGCGCGCGCCTCTATGGCCTGGGCCGTCAACAACGGCCTGGTGAACGGCGAGGAAAATCACGACGGCACGCGTTCCTTGAAGGCGGGCACCCTCGTCAATCGCGAGCGTGTCGCGGGCGTCCTGTTCAATGCTTACGAAGAGGGCGCGCTGCTCTTCTAATCGAAGTGCATCGCTTTTCATTGCACGACAACTTCGCGAACCCGGATCCGCCCTTATGCGAATCCGGGTTCGCAGTTTGCTGCGCCGCACCTTTGCGCGGCGTTGCTGATGGTATCAAGGAGGAATCGCATGCCCGACCAAACCCAGTCGAGCGCAAACGCCGCAGTGCCCCATGACGAGACGGCTCGTCGCGACGACCGCATCTCGCCGGGCATTCCCGCGTCAGACGCGGTCTTAGGCGCGTCGTCGGGTGCCGACGACGAAGCGGATTCTTCCTCGATGCCCTCAGGGGACGCCCCCTCTTCCAAACGGCCCGACCGTTCGCGTCTCTACGGCGCGCTCTCGGTCGCGCTCGCCCTTTTCGCCGCTGTGGCCATCCTTGCGGGCGCAGGGTACGGCGCGGGCCTCTTCGCCGGCGCCCCCGATGTTTCCCAGGGTGGGGAAGCTCCTGCGAAAACGGATAACGCGACGTCATCTCAAAGCTCCGACCAGGGTGGAAGTTCTGCAATCCCAGCTTGGCCGGCCTCTTCCAGCGAGGAAGCCTCTTCCGGGGGCGATGCTGCGCAGAAAGCCGATACACCGGCCATATCGTCTGCCGACGCTTCTGCAGCGTCGTCTGCCGACAGCACCTCCGAAGCGCCTTCGGCCCCGGCATCTGCGTCCGATAACGCCTCGTCGGGCGCCGATTCCTCGCCAAGCTCTGCCGATTCAGCCTCGTCCGAGCCCGCCGCGCAGGCCCCTGCGGAATTGGTGGATGTGCCGGACGTGTCCCCCTCGGAAGACGCGGCGCAAACCGAAAACGACGGCAAGATCAAGGTGTCCGTCTCGGTGGACAGCTCGCGTATCGCCGACTATGGCATCGACCCGTTCCAAATCGACCAAGCCGTCGAGCTCGACCCGGGAGCATCCGTCTACGATGCGCTTTGCGCGCTGGGCGTGCCCATTTCCGGCAACTCGTATTACGTCAGCTCCATCAACGGCCTTGCGGAGCGTCAAGGGGGACAGGGCAGCGGCTGGACCTACAGCGTCAACGGCGACTTCCCCTCGAAGTCCTGCGGCAAGTACCTTCTTGCCGGCGGCGAGAAGATCGCATGGGTCTACTCCACCGAGAAAAACCCGACCCTCGTCATGAAATAACGCCGATGGACGTGCACGTGTCGCAGTATGCGGATCGCTGGCATCCGGCGGTCGTATTCCTGTTCTGTGTCGTGTGCCTGGCCTTTTCCATGGCGGCGATGCAGCCGGTCTATCTGGCGCTCACCTTTGCCGGCCAAACGGCGCTTTCCGTCTCGCTTAAAGGCGGCGCGCAGGCCCTGCGCGGCATCTTCTGGCAGGCGCCGCTCGTGCTCGTCCTGGCAATCGCGAATCCGCTGTTCGTCTCCGTCGGCTCCACCGAGCTGTTCCGCATCGGCCTGCATGCGGTGTATTTGGAAGCGGCGCTGTTCGGCCTTGCGCAGGGCTTGCTGCTGGTGAACACCCTGCTTGCGTTTTCGAATGCCGCGCAACTGCTTTCCTCCGATAAAGTTCTCAGCTTGCTTGGCGGCACTCTCCCGACCCTGTCGCTCATGATCTCCATGGTGATGCGCCTCATCCCGTCATTCGTGCGTCGCGGGCGTGAAATCGGCGACGTGCGCCTCGCCTGCACGGCGGCCGATTCGGCACCGGCCCGCACAGACATCCGCGCATACGACGCCCGCGAAACGCCGGGGCCCGACGTCGCCGCCCCATCTTCCGACGGCCATCGAAGGGGCTTCTCACACGCCGAACGCGCCGGCCGGTTCGCCCCCAGTCGCATGAAAGGCCGCTTTTCCGATGCTTTGCGCACTTCGACGGTCCTCATGGGTTGGGGCATGGAGGATTCCCTCGAAACCGCCGACGCCATGCGCGCCCGGGGCTGGAATTCCGGCGCGAAACGAACGAGCTACCAGCGCTATCGCTTCCGCCGCCGCGACGCGCTCGCCTGCATACTCATCGCCGCCCTCGCGCTGGCTTCTGCGCTTTCCGCCCTCGCCGCTTGCGCCCGTTTCTCGTTCTACCCGCGCATCGACGGACTGGCGCCCTGGTACAGCTATGCGCCCTATGCGCTGCTGCTCGCCCTTCCCCTCGTCGCCGCGTTGGCAAGGAGACCCCGATGACGCATCCGAACAACCCCGCAATCAAGCTCGAAGAATTCGCGTTTTCGTATCCGGAAGGCGAGGGGAACGCTTCAGCTTCCGGGTGCCCTTCCCCCGAAACGGAGCCCTTCATAGGCCCGCTTACCTGGGAAGTGCCCGCAGGTTCCTTTTGCGTTCTCGTGGGGCAGACGGGAAGCGGTAAAACAACGCTGCTCAAGAATCTCGTGCCCGCGCTTGCCCCGGCGGGCCGCCGCTCGGGCGTTGTTCGTCTGTTCGGGACTTCCGTAGCTGAGCTCAGCCCCCACACCGCTGCAACCACCGTTGGCTATGTGGCGCAGAATCCCGAAAGCCAGCTGGTATGCGACGCCGTTTGGCACGAGCTCGCCTTCGGCTTGGAAAACCTCGGCATGGCGCAGGACGCAATGCATCGCCGAGTTGCGGAGGTCGCCCATTTCTTCGGCATGGAATCATGGCTGCACAGCCCCACCTCCGAGCTTTCCGGCGGGCGCAAGCAAATCACCGCCCTTGCCGCCGCCCTTGCGCTGTGCCCCTCGCTCCTTTTGCTCGACGAGCCCACATCCCAGCTCGATCCCATTGCCGAACAGGCGTTTCTGCATGAGCTCTTCCGCGTGAACCGCCAGCTCGGCATTACGGTCGTCGTTGCAACCCATGCGCCTGAATCGCTGGTCGATTATGCCACGCACGCGGCCCGCCTACGCGCCGGCTGCATCGAGCCCTGTGACTTGGAATCCTTCCGCGCCCGTCCGCTTGACGTTGCCGGCTTCGCTGCGGCAAAGGCGTCGCGGCCTGCTCTAACGCCCGGATCGTCTCCGACGGCTTCTTCGTTTGCCGCTCGCCTGCGTTCGAAATTCGCCAAAGGCGCCTCGGACGGCTCTCCCGTCGTGCCTGCTTCCTCGTCTGTCGCTCCCGCAGTGGTCCTCGACGACGCGTACCTGCGTTACCGTCCCGAAGGCGACTGGGTTCTGCGCGGCTTCGACCTTGTCGTGGCCGAGGGCTCCATCCATGCGCTGCTCGGTGGCAACGGCTGCGGCAAATCGACCTTGTTGCATGCCATTGCCGGCGTGCGAAAGCTCGAGCGCGGATCGGTACGCAATCGCTTCTCGGGGCGTCAAGCGCTGCTGCCCCAGAACCCCAAAGCGCTCCTCGTCTGCGACACCGTTGCCGAGGAGCTTGCCGAGTGGCAGGCGACCTGCGCCTATTCCGACGAGGAAATCACCGAGGCTGCGCAATCCTTCGGCCTAGCCGAGGCGCTGGACACGCATCCCTTCGACTTATCCGGCGGGCAGCAGCAGCTTCTCGCCTTGGCGAAGCTGCTGCTCACCAAGCCCGACCTGCTGCTGCTCGACGAGCCGACGAAGGGTCTCGACCCGCAGGCGAAGCTCCTCGCCGCCCAGCACATTCACCAGGTGGCCCGTAAAGGTGCGACCGTTATCGCCGCAACGCATGACCTTCCCTTCGCGGCGCTCGTGTGCGATGTCGTTACGTTGATGTTCGATGGCGAGAATGCGGCGACGCAAACCCCGGGGGAGTTCTTCGCCGACAACCTTTTCTATCGTCCCGCATGCGATAGGTTTGCCAGCCTTTGGACGCAACAGGCAGGGGAGTGGCATGTCTAGCACCGGCGCGAAAGCCCATCCTGCGGAAAGCTCCCGGATCGCAACGTATATCTCTTATATAGGAGAGGCCGTTTGCCTGATTGGCGTTGCGGCGTCCTTGCTGCTGTGCGCGGTGTTCGATATCGACCAAAGCGCTCTGCTTACTCTCGTGGTCGCGCTTGCGGCCCTCGCGATTTTCTTCATTTCATTCGAGCGTTCCCGCCCGGCCCTGCGCCAAATCATGCCGACGGTGGTGCTCGGTGCGCTCGCGGCCGCGGGGCGCATCCTGTTCATGCCGTTCCCCGATTTCAAGCCCGTCAGCGCCATTTGCATCATCGCCGGCTCGGTCTTCGGCCGCAAAAGCGGCTTCCTCGTCGGCGCCACCGCCGCCCTCGCGAGCAACTTCTTCTTCGGTCAAGGGGCCTGGACTCCCTGGCAGATGTATTCCTGGGGCCTTATCGGATATCTCGCGGGATGCCTCGAGCGCGTCGGCGTCTTCAATCGTACTCCTGCGCTTCTCGCATGCGGCTTTTTGTCGGCAATGCTGTATGGCCTTATCCTCAACGGCTGGTTCGTCATCGGTTTTGTGCATCCCATTACCTGGGAAAGCGTTCTTGCCGCCTATGCAGCAGGCTTCCCGCTCGACTGCGTGCACGGCGCTGCAACGGTAATCTTTCTCGCCGTCCTCTACGCCCCCTGGCGAAAAAAGCTCCAACG
>CAVGAF010000005.1:0-57127 GCA_963627055.1 Butyrivibrio sp. CAG:318
TTTGTGTATGCAAAAATATGAGTTACGGAATCCGGAATCCGTCCGCCC
The DNA here is from genome assembly GCA_963627055.1 of Butyrivibrio sp. CAG:318. GTDB lineage: Bacteria > Actinomycetota > Coriobacteriia > Coriobacteriales > Eggerthellaceae > Senegalimassilia. The sequence goes on from CAVGAF010000005.1 coordinate 49, forward strand.
TGGAATCCATCTGTTACGGAATCTGTCTGTTACGGAATCTGTCTGTTACGGAATCTGTCTGTTACGGAATCTGTCTGTTACGGAATCTGTCTGTAGGGGCGAGCGAAAGCTCGCCCAAAAACAGCCTGGAGGTACTTCCTGGCGCAAAAAAGGAGCCAATCATAAAGATTGGCTCCTTTGACGCTTTGAATGCTTACGCCGCTAGGCGCAGATTCGCAAGCAAGTACGACTTAGAAGTTGTACTTGACAACGCCGTTGTGGTTCTGGCACTCGCGAGCAATGGTGATGCGCTGCACGCAGGGAGCGCCTTCCTCCAGCCACATAGCGCGGCAGTCGCGGTACAGACGCTCGGTCGGGCCCAGCGGCTCGTCCTCGAAGTAGCCGTCGCCACCGAAGATCTCGAGCATCTCATCGGACACCAGCTTGACGGTGTCGATGGAGAACAGCTTGCAGATAGCAGCCTTCTCGGTGATGTACTCGTTCTTCGGATCCAGGTCGTAGTCACGAGCGAAGTCGTAGATGGCGCAACGGAGCACGTGGATCATCTTCTGCATCTCAGCGATCTTCTGCTTGATCATCTGGCGAGAAGCGATCGGCTTACCGAAGGTCACGCGCTGGTTGGCGCGCTTGAGGGACAGCTCGAGCATGCGCTGAGACATGCCCAGGTTGGACATGGCGATGTGCACGCGGGAGACGGACAGGGAGTGGATAGCAACCTCCATGCCCTGGCCCTCTTCGCCGAGCAGGTAGATCGGGTCGAGGTCCACGTTCGTGAACTTCAGGCCGGCATGGCCAGCGCCGCGGCAGCCCATCATGTGGGACATCTCGATGATCTCGAAGCCCGGAGCGTCGTTCGGCACGAAGAAGGCGGACAGACGGGAATCCTTGTCGGACTCGGGGTCGGTCACAGCGATGACGTAGGTGAAGTCAGAGCAGTCGGTGTGGGAGATGAGCCACTTCTCGCCGTTCAGCAGGTAATGGCCATTCGGCTGCTTGATGGCGGTGGTGTGCAGGTCAGCACCGGTGCCGCCGGTCTTCTCGGTGATGGCGAAGTTGCAGTAGATGGTCTTGTCCTGGAACTTGTCCATGTACTTTTCCTTGAGCTCCGGTTTACCGTAGTCATCAAGGATACGCCAGTTCATGTCAGCGGCGTGATGCAGGTGCATACGCATGCCGCCCGGGCCACGGGAGAACTCTTCCTGCACACGCAGGATCTCGAGCTCGTTCAGGTCCCATCCACCGTACTGAGAGGGCATGTAGAAACGATACAGATCGTTCTTGATGGCCAGATCGTAGAACTCCTGCGGGAAGGTGTTGGTCACCTCAACTTCCTTCTGGATCTCCTCGAAAGGACCTTCGACCAGTTCGCGAACCTGCTTGAGGTAAGCCTCAAACTGCTCGTCGGTGATCTTGGCGTTCGGATTCATCGAAAACCTCCTCAACGTTTGTGTACCCAAAGCCCCAACAGCTTTGTTGTCTCTATTATGTGACGCAGGGCACCGGATTTCCAATTCGCCGCATGTTGGAAATTGCTTTGCAATCATAGGTAAAACGAATGATTGCCCCCAGGCGTGTGAAATATGCCCCTTAAACAGGGAGAACCCCTGGTCAAACAAGGCCAGGGGTTCTCTTTTGACCGCTTTGAAAACGGCCAGATAGGGCTAATTTGTCCGCAAGACTACTTGCCCTGCAGCACAGCCAGGTCGATCGGGCCGGAAACGGAGCCGTCGGCCTCTGCAGCCTTGAACTCCTCCTCGGTGTAGCCGAGTTCCTTCATGACAGCCTCGGTGTCGCAGCCGAGCTTGCCGGTCGGCTTGAGCGGGCGAACCTCTTCGAGCTCGAACTGAACCGGGGCGGTCGGGCACCACTTGCCGCCGTTGGGGTAGGGCACCTGCTGGATGTAGCCGTTGACCAGGGCGTTCTCGTCCTCGTAGATGTCCAGCGGCGTCTGAGCCGGCTCGCAAGGCATGTCGTTTTCCTTGAACATCTTCAGCAGCTCATCGAGCGTGAACTGAGCGAAGCCCTCGTCGAGGATCTTGGTGACCTCCGGAGCGAGGCCCTTGGCGTTGACCGTGGTGCACACGCTGTAGTCGGGATGCTCGGCGAGCTCCTCGCGGCCGATCAGGTTCATGACGCGCGGCCAATCGCGGTCGTACTCGGGCAGGCACAGAACGACCCACTTGTCATCCTTGGAGCGGAAGACGTTGTTGAGCGGGTTGTTGACTTCCAGACGGCTCTTCGGGTACGGGTTGCCGTACTGGGCGGAAACCATGCCGGTGGACAGGGCGTAGATGCCGGCGTGCTGCAGCGCGCAGGTGACGTAATCGCCCTCGCCGGAAGTCTCGCGGCCAACATAGGCGGCCAGGATGCCGGCAGCCAGGAACAGCGAGCACTGGAAGTCGCCGTAGCCGTTCGTCGGGATCATCGGGGCGTCGCCCTTGTTGACGGTGGTACCGAAAACGCCGCCGCGGCCCATGTAGCAGGTCACGTCAAAGCCGGCAGCGTCCTTCTCGGGACCCTGCTTGCCGTAGCCCAGGCCGTGGCCCATGATCAGGCGGGGGTACTTGGCATGCAGGCTCTCCCAGTCCAGGCCCATCTTCTTGAGGGACTTGGCGCGGTTGTTGGTGATGAAGATGTCGGCGTCGGCCAGCAGCTTGTGCATGACCTCGAGGCCCTTTTCAGACTTCAGGTTCAGCGAGATGAAACGCTTGTGCATGTTGGACATGTCGAAGCCGAGATTCTCGTCATCGCTGGAGGGCATGCCGAACACGGCAGCCTGGTTCACGCGGCCCGGATCGCCCTTGGCGGCCTCGACCTTGATGACGTCGGCACCCCATTCGCCGAGCACGCGGCCGGTGGTCGGCGTAGCCAAAAACGTGGTCAGATCAACGACTTTGACGCCTTGCAATGGTAACATCGCTACCTCCTTGGTACCCGGTTGCCCGGGCATCGCTCTTGTATTCCCGAAGCGTTTGGCCCTCTCTCGCGGGGAAGGCGTTTCCTCGCGGGGTTGGTCCTTGTAATTATTGTGCGCTTGAGGTTGAGGCATTTCCAATTCGCCCCTGCTATGAAACTTTTCGCAATCATAAAAGGTGCGAATACCCCACCGCATTAAACGGTTTGGGTTCTTTGTTGGTTGCTTATACGGTATTTGCTTCGCAAAATATACCCATAGCTTCTAAGCTGTGTAAAAATGTGCTGTTGTTCGCGCCATCGATACGGAAATGCGCGCGTTTTTCTGGAAGGAGCTGGGTACATGGATTTCGGTTTGACGGACGACTACCGTAAGCTCGTCTCCACGGTGCGCGCGTTTGCCGAGCAACATTTCACGTTCGACAGCGTGACCCAGTGGAGGCGCGACGAAGGCCTGCCCGATGACGTGGTGCGTGATTTCGTCAACCTCGACTTCAACGGTTTCGGCGTGATCCATCGTCGCAACCATGAAACGTACGACATCATGGCGCAGGTGCTCGTGCTTGAAGAGCTCGCACGTGCGACCGGGTCGTCCCTGCCGCTCATGAATGATTTCCTCAACCTGCAAATTCTCGAGGAGTTCGCCGGGACGGGGGAGTCGAGCCAGATGCGTTCGGGCTATCAGACCGAGGGGCGTCTTGCGTTTGCGCTGGCCATTTCCGAGCCGCAGTCGGGTTCGGACCTGATGAGCATGGAATCGGCGGTGCGAACGCGTGGCGGTTCTTTGTATCTCAATGGAACGAAGGTGTTCGTCAACAATGGTGAGTATGCGCCTTATTTGCTAGTCGTGGCCATCGACACTGACAAGCCGCAGAACGGCAAGCATCCGGAGTTGTCGTTTTGGTTCGTCCCGCACGACACCCCCGGCGTCGAGGTATATCCCATTCAGAAGGTTGGGCAGTCGATGCTGCCGTTTTCGACCGTGGTGTTCAACGACGTGAAGCTCGATGAAAGCTGGCGTCTTCACGGCAAATGCTCCGGCTGGCCCCAGCTATTCAAATTTTTCCAAATTGGGCGTCTTTTTGCGTGCGCGACGTCGCTCGGGCTCGCCCAGGGGGCACTCGAGGACGCCATCGCGTTCGCGGGCACGCGCGAGTCGTTCGGCAAGCCCATCACCGATTTCCAGCTGGTGCAGGAAATGATCGTGGACATGGAGCTGAAGCTGCAGAACATGCGCGCATCGGTTTACCGTGCGGCCTGGATGCTCGACGAGGGGCTGCCTGAGCATGAGGTGCGCCTGGCCGTGGCGCTTGCGAAACGCTATGTTCCCAAGACGGCGACCGAGGTTGCCTCCGACGCCATGCAGATTATGGGCGGCCGCGGCTATACCTGCAGCCAGCGCGTCGCCTCCATCTGGGAGGATTGCCGCGGTTTCCAAATTGCCGAGGGAACCGACCAGATTATGGTGCATATTGCAGCCCCCATGGTTTTGGAGAAGTATCAAGCCAGGGGATAGGGAAGAGCTCTATTGTGCCCGAGCGTCAAGGCGCGGTCCTATCTAAGGCCGCGCCTTTTGTTTGCCGTCCAACTCGCTTTTGATGGCGAGCTAGTTCAATAGTTCGCGGATCTTGGCGAGAAGCGTGTTAACGTCAATCGGCTTGGAAATATGCCCGTCCATCCCCGCAGCCAGCGCTTCGTCGCGGTCGCTGGAGAACGCGTTGGCCGTCAAGGCGATGATGGGGAGGGATGCGCGTGTGGGATCGGGAAGCTCGCGAATGGCCCGCGTGGCTTCGTAGCCGTTCATGCGCGGCATTTGGATATCCATGAGGACGAGGTCGAAGGTGCCTTTGGCACTGTTCGCGACTTTCTCGAGAGCGGCCTGCCCGTCCTCGGCCGTGCTCACGGTAAAGCCCGCCTCCGAGAGTATTTCGCACGCAATTTCGCGATTGAACTCGTTGTCCTCCACAAGCAGGATATGCTTGCCGGTAAGCGTCTCGTCACCGCGCTCATCGCGAGCGGCTATCGGCTCGGGCGCCGCGTCCCCCTCGGCCACTTTCAAATGCAGTGAAATGGTGAACTCGGTGCCCACGCCTTGGGTGCTTTTGAGGTGTATGGATCCGCCCATCGCATTTACCAGGCTTTTCACGATGCTCAGTCCCAGCCCCGTGCCCGAGATCGATCCATCGGCCGAATCGTTCTCCCGTGCGAAGGCCTCGAAGGCATGCTGCTGGAATTCCCTGCTCATTCCGCAGCCGTTGTCGCAGATGCGCAGCAGGAAATGGGCGTATTCGGAAGTGCGCAGCGAACGTTCCTCGGCCGAGAAGACCACGGTGCCGCCCTCGCCGGTAAATTTCACGGCGTTACCGAGGATGTTCATCAGTATCTTCTTGAGTTTCAGCTCGTCACCGATGACGCGGGCGTGCTGAATGCTTGCGGTGTCGAATACGAGCTCGATTCCCGCCTCGTGGGCGCTACCTGCGACCATGGTGTGCAGGTCTTCGAATACTGCCGGAAGGTCGATGCGGTCTTCGGTCAGATACACCTGGCCGCTTTCGATGTGGCTCATGTCGAGTACGTCGTTGACCAGGTCGAGCAGATGGCTGCCGGAAATGCTCATCTTGTCCAGATAGCGCTTCACGGCGTCCGGGTCGTCGAGGTGTTTTCTCGCAAGGTCGTTGAAGCCGAGGATGGCGTTTAAGGGCGTGCGTATGTCGTGCGACATGCTCGAGAGGAAGGACGACTTTGCCCTATTCGCCTCTTCCGCAGCGTCCAATGCCGTTTTCAATAACTCTTGCTGCTCGCGTTCGACGGCTATGGTTGCGTCGATGTTTTGGAAGCCCGCGAGTATTCCCTCGTCGTTTTCGGCGAGGACGTACTTGAACTGATAAAAATGAAGCTCCCCCTTATCTAAGACTCGATATGAGCCGACGTATTCCGGGCTCTGCGCCAATTCCTGAACAACAACCTCGATGTCCATCGCCTTGCGCATGGCATCCTTGTCTTGCGGGTGAACGCGTTCGTCGATGTAGCGCGCGCAGGATCTCGAGTAGCAATGGGCTTTCGAGTCGCCGGCGTTGAAGCCTGATGTTACATAGCCATCCAGTTTGAGAATGTGCACTTCATCGAGGTTGGGGGAGATGAGAAACACGTTCAAGTAATCGCGTGCCAATGCGTTGAAGAGCGCAAGATGTTTGTGCGCACGGCTTTCGAGCGCCTTGCGTTGCTCCACTTCTTCGGAAATATCCATGCCGTAGAGCAGGCATTCCAAATGGTCGTTCCCGGGGTTTCGCATGATACGCGCCGTGACGCGTGCCCAGCGAACGCTGCCGTCGTCGAAGTAAGACTCCACTTCGCGGCTGATTTCGACGGTTCCGCTGTCGTAGGCTTCAATGAGGGCCTTGCGGTTGAATATGTTAAACATTTCCAGCCGCTTTGCTTCTTCGGGTATGTAGGCAAAGGTCTGCTTGACGGTCACATCGACTGCCACGTTTGACTCAACCGACTTCAAGTTGTTGGTGGCGGCTCCATCAACGGTGATGCACGTGTCTTCGGTAAGGTCGAAGTGCATGATTCCCTGCGCTTCTGGAATGGACCGCAACAGGGTTCTCATTTGTGCCTCGAATGCCTGTTCGGCGCGCCGGTTGAGCGTGATGTCCGAGGCGTATTCGATGAAAGCCGGCTTGCCGCGCCATTCGCTCAGCATGGTTTTGACCGAGAAGACCTGCTTCCCGTTGTCTACCTCGGTGTGCCCGCACGCTTGCTCGTTTTGCGTGCGAAGGGGGCAGAAGGGGCATTGCTCGTCAAGTCCCATCATGTACTCGTAGCAGTGCTGCCCGGTGCATTCCTCGTCGCCGCCTCGAAACGCCTTGGCTGCTCCGTTGACGTAGATCATCGTCATATCCTCGAGATATGACATCTGCACCAGCTGATCGGAGTCGTCGAGAATCCTTTCGAGCATCCGCGCTTTTTCAGCAAGGTGCTCGTCTTGGGTTTGATCGTTTTCGGTGAGGGACATGGCGAAGTTTCTCCATGGTCGATTTCTGCTGAAAGTCAAGATGCGCCCAGGTGGGTGCCAATTGCCTTAAGTTTAACGCACTTCAGCTTAGCACTACATGCGTGTCGGTGATTTAGTCTTTTGCTACCGGAAGCGGAAAGGTTGGGAGGAGGGGTTGATGCCCTTGGCGGTCATACGTGATTCCGATTAAACACGAGGAAGGCCCCCGAGTGTCGGGGGCCTTCGTTGAGCAAAGGGTTATGAATTGGGCTACGTGAGCACGTGCTTGTGCTTTAGTCCTTCTGGGGCTCCATTGCGCTGTAGCCGAACTGCTTCTTGTACTGGGCGCAGACGTAAGCGCTCATGACAACGGAGAGCAGGGAGGCCGCGAGCAGCAGGATCATCATGATCCACACAGCCTGGGTTTCGCCGACGGCACCGGTCATGGCGCCGACGATGCCGGGCAGGAACACGGAAGCGAAGCCCATGAACGTGTAGTACATACCGACGTTACGACCGCGCGGGCCGGGGCACATCTGCTGACGCAGGGTGACGCCGGTCTGCAGCATGCCGCCAGCGGCGGAGAAGCCGAGAACTGCGATGCCGAAGTACACGGCGCCGGCGCCGAGGTTCAGCGGCAGGGCGATGATGACCACGGCCAGGGCCAGGGAGGCCAGGATACCGTCGATCAGGATAACCTTGATGGGCGTCCAGCGCAGCTTGCCCATCATGACAGCCCAGAACAGAACGGCGATGATGGAGCCGGCGGTGTAGATGGAGGTCAGGCCGGCGGCGGCGACGGAGTCGAGGCCGAGGTTGTTCTGACCGAAAGCCTTGGTGTACTGCTGAGCGCCGTACATGATGAACATGATGACGAAGCCGAAGAACAGCGTCACGAAGTTGGTCATGCCGGAAGGCTTCTGCAGCATGGCGTCCTTGGCGGCCTGGATTTCGGCCTCAGCCTCGTTCTTGGCGCCGGACTTGTCGTCCGAACCCGTGGAAGCCTTGCGCTTGTCGTCATACACGAACGGCGTGATGGCGGACAGCACGACGCAGATGAGCGACAGGACGATCGGGATCCAGATGTTGATGTGCCAGCTGTCGCCGGAGTTCATAGCGGCGAACAGCGGGTAGATGATGCCGGAAATGGAGATGACGGCCTTGATGCCGATCGTCGTGGAACCCGCGTACTTCGGGTTGGCTTCGGCGATTGCCGGGTACAGGGCGCCATCCCAGAAGCCGGAGGTCGCGACACCGGACAGGAAGCCGGCGAAGCAAGCCACATAGAAGTTGTCCGTGACCAGCAACAGGATGAAGCAGATCGCGTACAGGATGGAACCGAGGACGGTGGGGAGCTTACGGCCGATGCGGTCGGAAACCTCGCCGCCGATCCACACGCTGACGAATTTGCCAACGCCGGTCAGCGTGATTGCCATGGAAACGGCAGCCGCGCCGGCTGCTGCATCCGTGTAACCCCACTGCGTATAGAAATTAACCTTGTTCTGGCTCAGGATGATTGCCTGAACACCGTGCGTCAGATAGCACATGTAAACGGTCGCGATTGCGAACATGTACTTCTTCGCTACTTGAGCTGCTGCACTCACTCTTTCCTCCTCCTTACGATGAAACAGTTTCGAGCCCTCAACCCTTAGGTCCGATTAACCATGCATTGACTTTGACCCTTTCCAAAGCCGATGCATGCTCAACCGCTTCACATACTATTCACATACGCGCACGAGTGCCAATAGATGCCGCCCCGTGTTTTTCGAACTATCCATTGCTGATTTCTATGGATGCGTGGTTGACGTGAATACATGCTGCCTAACCTGGGGAAACGTAATGTTTAAGTTGGATCTTGGAAGTAAATCGACCCCGAATGCACGCTGCATTTCGGGGTCGATGAAACTGTTTTCGGCGGTAACGCTTTGGTTAACACCGGATTGCCAAACGGTTTATTTCGTCCTATGAGCGGTGGTCGGTGGTGCCTGCCTCAAGGCCTCCATCGCCGATGATGCCGAGCATGCTGATGCGCTCAACCGGCTTGCGCACCACGCCGAAATCCTTAAATCCCGCGTAAAGCACGAAACCGTTTTTGCAGCGGAATCCGCACTCGACGCATGGCTCCTTGTTGCAATACACGAACGCGTCCTCGTCGGCCAGAGCGAAAACCATGCGATTGCGTTTCTTCGGGAGCGCGTATTTCATCTGAGCACCCGTGAAGGTTTTCATCATCACCCATTCAAGCCTATGCTCTGCAGTGTCGTCCCAGGTGACGATGATGCAATTGTTGTTGAAGCCGCCGTTGATCTGATAGTCGAGCTCGCAGCCTTGCGGGAGATCGGCCTCGCATGCCAGCGCGATGGGGGCGCAGGTCGCCTCGCCCGTCTGCTCATTGAGATGTGCGTAGGGCATGTGACGCACCTCGATTGGCGGATTGTCGGTCAGCTCGACCCCGCGACACCCCTGCAAGCCGACGAGCACGTTGCCGAACCCGTCGTCGAAAAACGGGATATCCTCTTCATTGACGCGCGGTTTGAACGACGAGCGCGTTCTCGTGATGCTGAATTCCTTGGCTCCCTTGGCCATTTCATCCTCCTCGTCTCGTTGGAAAACGGGCCGCAATACCCCTTTGCAGCCCGTTTTGCATACCGGTTATTCTTGCGCCATGCGGCGCTTCAGCTCTTCGGCAAGTTTGAACCGCTGTACTTTTCCCGTCGCCGTGCGCGGTATTTCGTCTACGAGCTCCAGCCGCTCCGGCCACAGGCGCTTCGAAACCCCTTGCGCTTTCAGGAAGTCTAGCAAATCGCTGAGTGCGGGAGTTTCATTTTGCTCCTTGTTGGCGACGGCGAACAGGCAGATGCGTTCCCCCATTCTATCGTCTGGCGCTCCGATGGTAGCTTGGTCGACGATTCCGTTCCAGGCGCTTACGGCCTCGTCGACTTCGCGGGTGGAGATATTCTCGCCTCCGCGTACGACGATCTCCTTCTTGCGCCCGACGATGCGCACGCGGCCGTCCTCGTCGATCTTCGCCAAATCCCCGCTGTAGAACCAACCCTCGTCGTCGAGAACGGCGTCAGTCTGCTCGGGGTCGTTTAAATAGCCGACGAAAACGTTCGGTCCGCGGCTGGCTTCCTCGCCTTGGACGCCCGGTGCCACCGGTTGGCGCTTGTCATCGACGATGCGGATCTCTATCCCTTCAAGCGTGGTTCCCGACCAGGCGCCGTTCCATTCGGCGCATTTTGTCGGCGGAACGTAGATGTGCGGGCAGCTTTCCGTGGATCCATAGCATTCGCAGAGCGTAATCCCGTGTGCGCGGGCGCAGCTGACGAGCGAGCCCGGCAGGGGAGCGCCGCCGGAAAGGTAGAGCGAAAGCGTGGGTGTGGACGTTGCATTGGACTCCATCGACCCGAGCATGTCGTAGATGAACGGCGTTGCGCCCATCGACCAGGTACAACGATGCTTGTTGATAAGCTCGATGGCCGCGTCCGCCTTGAAGTCTTGCTGCAGCACCGTCGAAGCGCCGAGTAAAAGCGGGGAGATGATGCCATGGAAGAATCCCGTTGCATGGTTGAGCGGGCTCGGCATGAACATGATGTCGTCGGCGTCAACGGGAAGCCCGCCGACGAAGGCGCGCTCGCTGAACAGTATGTTGTTGTGCGTCAGCAGCGCCTGCTTGGGCTTTCCGGTGGTTCCGGACGTGGAGAGGATGACGGCCACATCGTCGGCGTTAGCGGGCAAGGCTTTAAAAGCGGGGATGTCGCCGCCGGCGAGGCTCTCGAGCGTCGGTGCTCCGCACGTAGGCTCCGGACCCGCTTTGCGCACGAACAGGATGCGATCTTCCGCAAGAGTTTCCACGTCGGAGACGCACGCGAGCGCTTGACGCTCGTGGTCGGTCGTGTGGTGATAGGTGGGGCAAATGAAGGCGCGTGTGCCCACCTTGTTCATGATGTAGGCCAAGTCGCATTCGCTGTAGTTGCGCGCAACCGGATGCATCACGGCGCCGACTTTCGCAACGCCGATGAACACGGGGCAGAACTCCGCCCAGGTGGGAAGCTGGAACGTCACGACGTCTCCGGGGCGTATGCCTACGGACACGAGCCATGCGGCCACTGCGTTTGAAACCTCGTCGATGCGTTTATAAGTCAGGGAAGTGCCTTGGTCGTCGGTGACGAATATCTTGTCCTTGTGGGAGGCAGCTTGTTTGTTCCAAACGTCGGCGATGGTTTCGTTTCTCCACCAGCCGCGTTCGTAATAAAGCTTTTTCTGCTCCTCGTTGATCTTCAGGTCGGTGATCATCCGATTCTCCTTTTTGCCAGCCGCAACCCCTCGGCTTACGTAAGGTATCTAAAACTATTTTCGTTCGAGGTGCCCCAAGCAGTCCAATAATCGCCACATGCTGCGAACTTCGCGAACTATAGGCAGATTTTATATATCGGCATATCGAGGGATATTGGTCACCGGGAGGCGTTTGGCGATTAGAGTACCCGCTGAAGCTGCTGTTTTTTAATCTCGCTTTCGAGCGACGAATGCACGATGTTCTGGAAGGGCTTTACGTCGGCGAGTATGTCGGAGCAGGTTGGATCGCATACCTTGTCGAAAATGTAGGTCAGGATGGCGCCGGTGTAGAACTCCGCGAGAAAGCGGACGTTGGCATCCGAGAGGTAGCGGTTAGATAGGATGAAGCGGATGTCGGCCGTCAGTGCGGGGATGTACAGGCGGCGCAGGTACGCTTGCAGGCTGTCTGGCCCGGAAAACTTCAGCACCTTGCTGTAGAAGGAGCGCCGGTTCTGCAAACACGTTGCGAGCATTTCGCAAAACGCCGATCCGTCCAGACTGCGCACGCCCACTTTCCTACATACATAATAAGGTAAGTCGGGATAGGTTCCGCCGCCCTGTCGTTCATAGACGAGTTCTTCGACGTCGATGTGCTCGATGAGGGTATCGGCAAGGTCTTTGCGGAAGATCCAGCGAATGAGGCTTTCCTTGCCTTCGAAGTGGTAATAGAACGTCTTGCGGTTTTTACCCGATGCGCTCACTATGTCCGAAACCGATATCTTTTCAATCGGCGAGTGCTCCGCAAGCTCTATGAAAGAATTACCCAAAAGCGCCATGGTGTCGGTCGAGCCCATGATTGCACGCTCCTTTGCGCTTCGACGATGGGGAGGAAATGCCTGATAAAGATGGTCCGCATCCCGTATCAAGGTGACACTAGTATAAAATAGATGGACAGTTCTGAACAAGTGACCGAATAATTCGTTTGACTCGTTTTAGGTGCCCTCGCGGGGAAATCTTCGTCACACTGTTGTAAAAGACCTGGTCAATGTAATTATTTGCGTAACCTATAGAAATAGGCCGTTCATTATTGCGTTTACCTATATAAGCCGTTTTGGGTAAATTGTTACACAAATCCCTAACTCTGACCGGTTATTCCTCATTTTTCGGCGCGTATGATACAGACCGAAGGCGGCAGCTGTGTGCTGTCGTGAAGCAAGAGCTGTAAGCAAGTTCGAGCACAAGGAGAGAAGATGGACTTCAATTTGACCGATGAGCAGCAGATGCTGCTCGAAAGCGTGGACGAGTTCTGCGAGCGTTACTTCACCGAGGACGTTGTCAAGAAGATGTACGAGGATCACGGCATGCCGCAGGAGATCGCCGAGGCGTATCGCGATGCCGGCTTCGGTCTGATGGGCATCCCCGAGGAGTACGGCGGAATCCCGATGGATCGCGTGACCATCGGCCTTATGCTCGAGCGCCTGTACCACAAGAGCGGCTGCATGCACATCCTGTATCAGAACTCCCTGTCCATGTTCGACATCATGGAGTTCGGCACCGAGGCCCAGAAGCAGGAAGCCATGGAGCACTACATGGAGACCGGCTGGCCGATCGCCTCTCTGTCCATTTCCGAGCCGGGCGCCGGTTCCGACAACCGCTCCATGACCTGCGTCGCCAAGAAGCAGGCTGACGGCACCTACAAGCTGTCCGGTCAGAAGACGTGGGTGACCATGGGCGCCGTTCTGCCTTACACCATCGTCATCGCCAAGGACGAGGATCCCTCTCACGACAACAACAACATGTCGCTGTGGATGGTCAAGATGGACACCCCCGGCGTGACCACCGCCCCGCTGCACAAGATCGGCCAGCAGTGCATCCCGTTCTGCGAGGTGTACCTGGACGACGTCGTGCTGACCGAGGATCAGCGCATGGGCGAGCCGGGCAAGGGCTTCATGATGCTCATGAAGAACTTCGAGGTCGAGCGCGCCTACATCGTCGCCGAGCAGGTTGGCCTGGCTCAGGCTGCCCTGGAGGACGCCGCCAAGTACGCTAACCAGCGCATCGCCTTCGGCAAGCCGATCTCCAAGCTGCAGATGATTCAGGAGCTGCTCACCGACATGGAGATCAAGGTCCAGAACACCCGCAACATGCTGTACAAGACGCTGTGGATGATGGACAACGGCCAGTCCGTGCAGCTCGAGAGCGCCATGCTCAAGCGCTATGGCTGCTCCGCCTGCTTCGAGGTCGCCGACGCCGCCCTGCAGATCTACGCCGGTCTTGGCTACACCACCGAGGTTCGCGTCGGTCGCCTGTGGGCTGACATGCGCGGCAACATGTTCGGTGGCGGTACGCACGAGATCATGGCTTACATCGCCGGTCGCCAGGTCGCCAAGAAGTACGCCGAATAGAGCGTCGATATGTGTTTCAGGGCACCTTGCAAACATGCGAGGGGCCCTATCATTACCCTTAACATCTGATCGGCTGCATCGCGGCTGGTTGAATGTAGCGTAAGTTAGTCTTTACGAAAGGACGGATTCCATGAGGATCGCTGTGGCTTTCAAGGCCGTTCCCGACGCCCAGGACGTCCAGGTCGCGGGTGACCGCACGCTGGACTTCTCCAAGGCGAAGCTGACCATTTCCGAGTACGACAAGAACGCGCTGGAGCTTGGTGCCCAGCTCGCTGACGAGGCTGTTGCCATCACCGTCGGCGGCAAGGACATCGACAACTCCAAGCTGAAGAAGGACGTCATGGCCCGCGGCATGGAGCATCTCTACATGGCTGCCGACGACGCCCTGGCCGACCTCGATGCCGCCGCTACGGCTGCCGCTCTGGCCGACGTGCTCGGCAAGGCTGGCGACGTGGACCTGGTCCTGTGCGGCGACGGTTCTGCCGACAACTACGTGCAGCAGGTTGACGTGCAGCTGGCTGAGAAGCTCGGCTGGCCCGTCGTGACCGCTGCCGCCAAGGTCGAGGTTGCCGGCGACAAGGCTACGGTCGTCCGCGCTCTCGAGGATTGCACCGAGACCGTCGAGGTTTCCCTGCCCGCCGTCATCTCCGTCACCCCCGATGTCGCCGAGCCGCGCATCCCGGGCATGAAGGACATCCTGGCTGCCGGCAAGAAGCCGATGGACGTCTCCGGCGCCGACGCCGCTCCGGCCGCTGCTCTGACCACGGTCGAGTGCCTGGCCCCCGAGCAGGTCGCCCGCAAGCAGGAAATCGTCGACGCTGCCGACGACGGCGCCATCGAGAAGCTGGCCGCCGCCATCAAGGCTGCTCTGTAAACCCGAAAGGATAGGTGCTGATACATGAAGGCATTGGTTATCGCTGAGCACGTGGACGTTGCCCGCGAGCTGGCCGGCGGCGCGCGCGAGCTGGGCGCCGACGAGGTCTCCCTGGTCTGCTTCGGCGGCGCTGTGGATGGCGCTTCCGACAAGGTTCTCAATGTTGCCGTTCCGGCCGGTGCGCTGGTCGACGACGCCGCCTACGCGCTCGCTGGCGCTGCCGAGGCTGCTGACGTCGTGCTGGTCGAGGCTACCCGCCGCGGCAAGGTCATCGCCGGTCGTCTGGCTGCCAAGCTGGGCACGGCCGCTGCTGCCGCCACCGTCGCTCTGACGGCCGAGGGCGGTCGTGGCACGTACTTCGGCGGCGTTGCCGAGCGCGTGCAGAAGGCTGCTGGCGACAAGCAGGTTTACATCGTGGCCGCCGGCGTCTGCGACGCCGAGAAGGCTGCCGGTGCCGGCGCTGCCGAGGATGTCGCTTGGGTTGCTCCCGAGCGCGCCGCTGCCGTGACCGCCACCGTCGAGCGCGAGAAGACCGCTGCCGACCCGACCAAGTCCGACGTTGTCGTAGCCTGCGGCCGTGGCTTCTCCGAAGAGGGCAAGCTGGATATGGCTCGCGAGCTTGCTGACAAGCTGGGCGGCGCCATCGCCTGCTCCCGTCCCCTCACCGAGGGTGTCAACTGGCTGCCGACCGAGCTCTACGTTGGCGTTTCCGGCATCACTGTTTCCCCGAAGGTCTACGTTGCCGCCGGCATCTCCGGTCAGATGCAGCACATGGTCGGCTGCAACCGCTCCGGCTGCGTCGTTGCCATCAACAAGGACAAGAACGCTCCGGTGTTCAAGCAGTGCGACTTCGGCATCGTCGGCGATATCGACGCCGTCCTGCCGGCTCTCAACGCCGCTCTCTAAGCTTTACTCGCCGAATCGGCGAATTTCGGTAGCGTAACTGTTGCCGATTGCGAAGGCGCAAAGGTGTCGGTAAGGCACCTTTGCGTCCACGCTGCCCGCTTCGCGCGTGTTCTGTCGAGTCATCGTTCCATGAACTTGCTGAACCTGCGCGAAACGGGCAGCTTCCCTAAGACGAGAAACTCAAACTTACGAAAGGACGCAACGTGGCTGAAGAAGCTGATTTCGACGTCATCGTCGTGGGCTCCGGTTGCGCCGGCGGCGTGGCGGCTTATGTCGCCGCATCCGCGGGTAAGTCCGTCCTGGTCGTGGAGCGCGGCAATTTCGCCGGCGCCAAGAACATGACCGGCGGCCGCATCTATTCCCACTCGCTCAAGCAGGTCTTCCCGAACTTCGAGACCGAGGCTCCCGTCGAGCGCAAGATCACGCATGAGCGCATCGCCATGATGGATCCCGCATCCAACATGACCATCGACTTCACCTCCGCCGAGCTTGGCGAAGAGGGCAAGGACTCCTACTCCGTGCTGCGCGGCCCCTTTGATCAGTGGATCGCCGAGCAGGCCGAGGATGCCGGTGCCGAGTACATCTGCGGCATCGCCGTGGAAGAGCTCATCAAGGACGACTCCGGCCGTGTCGTGGGCGTTCGCGCCGGCGAGGACGAGATCACCGCTCAGGTGGTCATCCTGGCCGAGGGCACGAACTCCATGCTCTCCGAGCGTTGCCTGGGCAACCCCCGTCCGAAGGCCAATCAGATGGCCGTCGGCATCAAGGAGGTTTTCGAGCTTCCTGCGCAGACCATCGAGGATCGCTTCCTGCTCCCCGAGGGCGAGGGCGCGGCCATGCTGTTCGTGGGCGACTGCACCAAGGGCAGCGTTGGCGGCGGTTTCCTGTACACCAACAAGGAATCCATCAGCCTGGGTCTTGTGGCCACCATCTCGCTGGCAGCCGATGGCAGCCGCAACGAGGTGCCGGTCTACCAGATGCTCGAGGACTTCAAGAACCATCCGGCCGTTGCCCCCATCATCAAGGGCGCTAAGATGACCGAGCATTCGGGTCATATGGTTCCCGAGGGCGGCTACAACATGATCCCGACCTACATCTTCGACGGCTGCCTCATTGCCGGCGAGACCGCGGGTCTGTGCATGAACATGGGCTACCAGGTGCGCGGCATGGACTTCGCCGTCGCCTCCGGCCGCATGGCCGCCGAGGCCGCCGTTAAGGCTATCGACGCCGGCGACACCTCGGCCGCGGGCCTTGCTTCCTACAAGGACGCCATGGAGGGTTCGTTCGTCATCCAGGACCTGCGCACGTTCTCCAAGTGGCCGCACGTCATGGAGGAATGGGACTCCATGTTCACCGATTACCCGGTGATGGTGAAGGAAATCTTCAACGCTATGTTCAGCGTTGACGGTCAGCCCCAGAAGCCGCTCATGAAGCGCATGATGCCCATCATCAAGAAGCGTGGGCTGTTCAAGCTTGGCGGCGAGGTTCGTAAGGCGGTGAAGGCGCTGTGAGCAAGGTTTGCGAGATCACGGTCAACGTCGATGAGGCGCTGTCCGTCAACAAGTACGAGGTCGACGAGGAAACCCCGCATATCGAGCTGTGCGAGGAAGACATCGACAAGGTCGACCACGAGGAGTTCCTCAAGCTCGTTCGCGTGTGCCCGGCTGCGCTGTACAAGATCGATGAGGACGGCCACAAGTCCTTCGATTACGCCGGCTGCCTCGAGTGCGGCACCTGCCGTATCGCCTGCGAGGGCACCATCATCAAGAAGTGGGTCAATCCCGGCCCGACGATGGGTATCGAGTACCGCTTCGGCTAGGCCGACGGCGTTTGATATCGCTGCATAATGAACAACGCCCTCGATTTATCGAGGGCGTTGTTTCGTTTAGACCTTACTTTTCCAAAGGCCCCAAGATGAACATGGTGAACGTGCTTTCCGCTACCGTTTTGCCTTCTTGGGTTTTAATGTCGATGTGGCATACCGTCGTGGTCCGCCCCTTATGCGTCGTGTGGGCGCTGACGGTTAGAAGCTGGGGTTTGACCGCGCGAATGAAGTTGGTGGCATTGGTGATGGCCACATTGGATAGTCCATAGGCGTAGGTGGCCATGCCGGCTGCGGCCTCGAGCATGCAGCTGATGAAGCCCCCGAAGATAGTGCCGTGCAGGTTCGCCTGGCTTTCCGGAACCTCGATTTCGTAGATGACGCTACCGGGGTCGGACTGTTTGATGGTTACGGCGTCGCGAAATTCAGTTTGCCCTGCGGGGATGTTGCTCATCAAGCACGCCACGTATTCTGGAGTTAATTCAGCCATATGTTTTATCCTTTCGTTTGCGATGGCGCCACTGTAGCGCTTTTGAAGGGGCCGGGGCAGGGACAGATTTCGCATCTTGCCCCTTAAGCGAGCCCGCGGGCGTCGCGAATGGTGCTCGATGTTCCAGGCCTACGTTGATTGCGTGCGCTATCATATCCAGAGGCGAAACGACGTTTGAATGCGAGGGGTGTGTATGGACGAGCTGCGGCATGAAGCTATGCAGTCGCATTATCTGCGCATCGGCACCCAGCGCAGTCATGCGGGGCGTTGTGCGATGGATATTCCGTCCTCTATTGCAGGCAAGCGCGTTTTGGATGTTTGTTGCCGCAAAGGAAAGGGCGCGTTCGAGCTTTCCGACTATACCGGCGAAGAGGGCTTCGTCCTCGGGGTTGACCCCAACGCGGCCAATATAGCTAGCGCCCGCGCGCATGCCGCCGAAAACCACTGGGCGGGAGATAGGTGGCCTTCCTATCTGCGCTTTCGCCAGGCATGGCCCGAGGATCTTTCCTGTGCCGGCGTATTGGACCACTCCTTTGACGTCGTCTATATCAATTCTGCCCTTAATCTGTGCTGGGATTTGCGGCTTGCCTTGGCGGAATTCCGTCGCGTATTGGCGTCCGGAGGACGCTTGTGGGTTGCCGAGGGTATATTCTCTGCCGGCAGGGGAGTGTCGCCTGAACCGACTGCAGAAGCCGATGCGGACGACGTGTTCTTAGCTGCCCCGTCCTGCGATGCCTTTAAGGACGCATGCCATGCAGCCGGCTTTACCTCGGTTTCCTTTGAGCCAGCCGTCTCGGTGTCACCTGATAATGCAGTCAGGTGCGCTTCATCATCCTTGGTCGAGTTCATTCGCTGCTCGGTTTGCGCCACTGCCTAGGGCAGGTTGAGCGATTCTTGTGATTATCTGCGCTTATCGGCATTTCGACCCTGGGTATTGGGCGTGGTTTGTGGTATATATGTTTTGCATGCAAGCAAGTGCATCGGTTGATGCGCACCATACTTTCGTACATGAGGAAAGTGGGTTCTTACCCGCTTTTTTTGTTGTAGTACCCCGGAAAGGAGCAGCGCGTGCTCAGCAAAAAAGAAACCGAGCTGCTTGAGGCGCTTGCCCCGCGCGCCGATGCGGAAGGCGTCGAAATCGTCACCGTCTCGGTGGTGGGTGCGAAAAAGGCGCCTACTATTCGCGTGTTCATCGATACCGAAGGTGGCGTGAGCTTCGACGAACTCGCCAGCGCGCAGGCCTGGATCAACGACATCATGGATGCGCTCGATCCGTTCCCCGGCGCCTACACGCTGGAGGTTTCGTCTCCGGGCATCGATCGCCCGTTGCGCACGCTGGAGCACTTCAGTCGTTTTATCGGTCAGGTATGCGTGGTGAAGATGGGCCACCCCCTAGAGGGGCGCAGCAACTTCACCGGTACCATCGTGGCCGCCGCAGGCGATACGGTGGTGCTCGATGTCGATGGGGAAGAGGTTTCGCTTCCCTTGTCCGACATGAAGCGCGCGCATCTCAAGGGCATGGTGGATTTCAGCTCGTAAGGGCTTTTGATAGAAAGGACAACAACCGTGGCAAGTTCCGAGTTGATCGAGGCGCTTCAGGCCTTGGCTCATGAGCGCAAGATCGATGAGTTCTACCTGATTGAGCGGCTCGAGGCCTCGCTGGCGAAAAGCTACCAGCATATTCTCGACCTTGAATGGGACGCTCGCGTCACCATCGACCGTCAAAGCGGCAAAATCTACGTGTACGAGCTTGTTCCCGTGGGAGAGCCCGATGAGGAGACCGGCGAATATGCCGAGTTCACCGAGCGCGACGTCACGCCTTCCGACGTGAGCCGCATTGCGGCGCAAAACGCCAAGAGCGTCATTTCCTCCATTGTGCGCGAGGCCGGCCGTCAGTCCATCTACGAGGAGTTTTCGGGCCGTGTGGGCGACTTGGTGACCTGCACCGTGCTGCAGGGCACGCCCGATTTCACCATCGTGAAAATCCGCGACGGCGTGGAGGCGGAACTGCCGCACTACGACGTGAAGCGCTATCCGGGCGAGCGCAACGAGCGCCCCGCCGGCGAGCACTACCGTCACAACCAGCGCCTCAAGGTTCTCATCATCGACGTGCGCGACCCCGGCACCACCTCCGACGCCCCGCGTGCACGCGGCGAGCAGGCTCGTCCGGCCATCGTCGTTTCGCGAACGCACCCCGACCTTATCCGTCGCCTGTTCGAAATCGAAGTTCCCGAAATCTACGACGGCCTGGTCGAGATCAAGTCCATCGCCCGCGAGCCCGGCGCCCGTTCGAAGGTCGCCGTCTCTTCGCGCGAGCATAACCTCGACCCGGTGGGCGCCTGCGTAGGCCCCAAGGGCAGCCGCGTGCGTATGGTCGTCGAAGAGCTGCGCAACGAGCGCGTCGACGTCATTCAGTGGGCGGAAGACCCGGCGGTCTATGTGGCAAACGCGCTGTCTCCGGCAAAGGTCGACCACGTGCTCGTCGACGAGGAAAACAACTATGCGACGGTCATCGTGCCCGACGATCAGCTTTCGCTGGCCATTGGCAAGGAAGGCCAGAATGCGCGTCTTGCCGCGCGCCTGACCGGTTGGCATATCGATATCAAGTCCGCCAGCTTCACCGGACAGCCTCTCATGCCCGAGGGCAACATGTTCATCGACGAAGAGGATGTCGAGGAAGACGACGAGCTGTGCTCCTACGTCGACGAGGCGGGTGTGCGCTGTCGCAACCATGCGCGTCCGGACAGCCGTTTCTGCGGCATCCACGAGGGACTTGAAGAGGAATAAAGGATAAAAGCCATGGCAACGAACACCTCCACCGTGAAACGTCAGCGCAGCTGCATCGCCTGCGGCGCTCAGGCCGACAAGGTCGAGCTGCTGCGCATCGTGCGCGCGCCGGAGGGTTTCGTTGCCTTCGATGGCACCGGCCGCGCGCCGGGAAGGGGCGCGTACGTGTGCTCCGAGAATTGCTTCGCAGCAGCGTGCAGGAGAAAGAAGCTCGACCGCGCGTTGAAGGCGACGCTCACCAGCGAAGATTATGAACGGATCGCCGCCGATATCGCCGCGCACGCGCGCGTTGCGAGGGAACTGTAGAGGAGTGGTATATGGCCAGCATGCGTGTACATGAATTGGCGAAGGAGTTCAACATGTCGAGCAAGGAGATGCTCGACAAGCTCCATGAGATGAAGATTCCGGCGAAGAGCCATGCCAGCATGCTGGCTGAGCCGTATGTGGACAAGATCCGCAAGGACCTTGCGCCCGAAATCAAGGAGCGCGCAGGCGAGCTGCCCGCCGAAGAGGCGAAGCAGCTTGCCGAAGAGCGCGCCGAGCAGCAGCGCAAAAAGGAAGAAGCCGAGCACGCCCGCCGCGAAGCGGTCGAGAAGGAGCGCGCAGCCCGCGAGGCCGAGCGTGCCCGTCGAGCCGGCGAGAAGCAGGCGGCGGGAGCGCCGGCCGGTGCCCCTGCATCCGTGAAAAAGGTTTCGAACAGCCCCTTCGAGAGCTTGCAGCACCAGATTGAGTCCGAGAAGGAGCGCGTCGCGCGCGAAGCGGCGGAGCGCAAAGCCCGCGCCCGCGCGGCCGCCATGCGCAAGGAAGTGGCCAAGAAGCAGGCCGTCGAGGAAGCGCTGCGCAACCGCGGCAACAAGAATGCCGCCTCTCGCTCGCAGGCTGCCCCGGCTTCGGCGCCCAAGCGTCCCGCTCCCGTGCTCGGTGGGCGCAAGACAAGCGGTTTCTCCAGCCTCTTGTCGCAGATCGAGTCCGAGAAGCAGCGCATCGAGAAGCAGAAGGCCGAGCAGCGTTCCGCCGGTGGACGCGGGCAGGGCGCCGGCGCCGGCGCGCGCAACCAGCGCAATAACCACAAGCGCGGCAAGAAGGGCATGCATATCGAGCAGCACGTTCCCGAGCTCGAGATGCAGAACGCGCCCGAGGACCGTTATGCCCAGATGGCCGTGAAGGCCGAGGAGCTGCAGCGCGACAAGGTGCTCGCCGAGGCGCGTGCCGCCGTCGCCGCAGCCAACTCCCATGAGGGCGAGGGCCGCCGCAAGAAGCGCAAGCAGAAGCGCGAGGCCGAGGCCCGCGAGCGCATGGAGATCCAAGCCATCGAGCGCGGCTTGGATCCCGAGCTTGTGCTCGACGATTCCGTCGTCGAGATTCCACAGGGCTCCACCGTCGGCAAGTTCGCCGAGCTGCTCGGCGTGGCGTCCAACGACGTCATCAAGCGCCTGTTCATGCTCGGCCAGGTGCTCACCGTCACGCAGTCCATGCCCGATGAGCTCGTCGAGCTTATCGCCGACGATATGGGCCGCAAGGTGCGCGTTGTCTCTCCCGAAGAGGAGTTCGCGGTCGTCTACCACGACAGCGAGGAGGACCTCAAGCCCCGCCCGCCCGTCGTCACCGTCATGGGTCACGTCGACCACGGCAAAACCTCGCTGCTCGACGCCATTCGCCATACCGGCGTGGCCGAAGGCGAGGCCGGCGGCATCACGCAGCACATCGGCGCTTCGGTCGTTAAGATCGGCGAACGCCTCATCACGTTTATCGACACCCCGGGCCATGAGGCGTTTACCGCCATGCGTGCCCGCGGCGCGCAGGTGACCGACGTCATCGTGCTCGTGGTGGCTGCCGACGACGGCGTCATGCCGCAGACCATCGAGGCCATCAACCATGCCAAGGCTGCCGAAGTCCCGATCGTCGTGGCGGTCAACAAGATTGACAAGCCGGGCGCAAACCCCGACCGCGTACGTCAGGAACTCACCGAGTACGGCGTCATCCCCGAGGATTGGGGCGGTCAGAACATGTTCGTCGAGGTGTCCGCGAAGAAGAAGCTGCATATCGACGATTTGCTCGAGACCATCCTTCTGCAGGCGGACGTGCTCGAGCTCAAGGCAAACCCCGACGCCGAGGCTTCCGGCTTCGTCATCGAGGCAAACCTCGACAAGGGCCGCGGCCCGGTTGCGACGGTGCTCGTCGAGCGCGGCACGCTGCATCCCGGCGACACGGTAGTGGCCGGCACGTCCTACGGCCGCGTCCGCGCGCTTATCGACCCGCATGGCAACCATGTCGAGTCGGCTCTGCCGGCGGCTCCGGCCGAGATCCTCGGCCTGAACAGCGTGCCGGTGGCCGGCGACGAGTTCCGCGTGTTCGCCGACGAGCGCGACGCCCGCAAGCTTGCCGAGGAGCGCGCGCTTCGTGCACGCCTCGCCGAGCAGGAGTCGAAGTCGCATATGAACCTCGATGACCTGTTCAACCGCATCGAGGAGGGCAAGCAGACCGATCTGAACCTCATCGTCAAGGCCGACGTGCAGGGCTCCATCGAGGCGCTGCGCGATGCGTTCAGCAAGATGGACCAGTCCGAGGTCAAGATCAACATCGTGCACTCGGCCGTCGGCGGCATCACCGAGACCGACGTCACGCTTGCCGCGGCCTCCGATGCCATCATCATCGGCTTCAACGTGCGCCCGACCGGCAAGTCCAAGCAGCAGGCCGAGAAGGAAAAGGTCGACATCCGCCTGTATCGCGTCATCTATCAGGCAATCGAGGACATCAATGCGGCCCGCGTCGGCCTACTCAAGCCCGAGATCGTCGAAGAGGACACGGGCAGCGCAGAGGTTCGCGAGACCTTCAAGGTGCCCAAGGTCGGCACGGTTGCCGGTTGCTACATCACCGAGGGCGAGCTGCATCGCGACGACAAGATCCGTATCGTGCGCGACGGCACGGTCATCTTCGAGGGCGAGCTCGCATCCCTGCGTCGCTTCAAGGACGACGTCAAGGCCGTCAAGCAGGGCTACGAGTGCGGCATCGGCGTTGCCGGCTATCAGGACCTCAAGGTGGGAGACGCCATCGAGGGCTACGTCATCAAGGAAGTCGAGCGCACCGAGTAGGGCGAAGCGCTTATTGAGCCGGGGCCTGCTTGTAGCAGACCTCGGCTTTTTTCATCTTGTCCGTTATGCAACAAGGGGGATAAGCTTATGAAACAAGGTTCCCAGAACCGTAAGGTAAACCAGCAGGCCCGCGAAGTCATCGCCAATATCCTGTTGTTTGAGATTTCCGACCCGCGCCTGTCGCTCGTTACGGTCACGGGGTGCGAAGTCAGCTATGATCGCAGCGCCTGCAACGTGTTCTACACCGCCGAGCCAAAGGATTACGAAGCCGCCGCTGCGGCTTTCGAAAAGGCCTCCGGGCGCATCCGTTCCCTTATGGCTCGTCAGCTTTCCTGGCGCGTTACGCCGTCTTTGCGCTTCATTCTCGACCGTTCCGTCGACGAGGCGCAGCGTATCGCGACGGCCTTGGAGCGCGACGCCGAGCGCAACAAGCAATCGGCGGAAATTTCCGCCGCGCTGGAAGCTGCGCAGGCCGATGCTGAATTCTCCGAGGACGCGAGCGCGTCTGTGCAGGGCTAGGTGGCTTTCATGACGGTAACGCCGCAAACGAACTGCACGCTGCAAACCCTCGCGGATGAGCTGGCTGCATTGGATAACTTCGTCATCTGCGGGCATGTCAGCCCCGACGGCGATTGCCTATCGTCTCAGTTGGCGCTTGCCCTTGCCCTGCGCCAGATAGGTAAACAGGCTGCCTGCATTCTCGTGAAAGACGAACCGGTGGAGTCGAACCTCGCGCGCGTGCTGCCGGGTGTTGACGAGGTGGTCTTCGCGGGTGCTTACGACGGCCCTGCCGATGTCTTCGTCGGTGTCGACGTGCCCACGCGCGAACGCATCGGCGATGACGCCTGCCGTCTGCTCGACGCTGCGAAGTCGTCGTTCACCATCGACCATCATGCGGTAGCCGAGCGCATGTGCGAGACGTGCTATACCGACCCGCAGGCCGCTTCTACCACCATGCTCATCTGGGAGCTTTGCGGATATTTGGGAGTCGATCGATCCGGCGACATCGCCCACTGCTGCTTCACGGGCTTAGTTACCGATACCGGCCGTTTCCAATTCCAGAACACCGATGCGCGCTGTATGGCATGTGCGGCGCAGATGGTTGAGGCGGGCGCTAATCCTGCCGCCATTTCACGCGAAATCTTCCAGAACCGCACCGTTGCATCGCTGCGCCTGGAGGGCGTTGCGCTTGAGCGCATGACCTTCGACGAGGAGGGCCTCGCGGTCGTCAGCTACCTCACGCGTGCCGATTTCGAGCGATTCGATGCGGTGAAATCGGATGCCGAGCCGCTGGTCAACGTCATTCGCGGCGTCGAGGGCGTTCGCATCGCCTGCATGCTGCGCGAGCAGGAGGACTGTATTCGCGGCTCTATCCGCGCCAAGGACGACACCAACGTCGCCG
This sequence comes from Butyrivibrio sp. CAG:318, assembly GCA_963627055.1. Lineage (GTDB taxonomy): Bacteria > Actinomycetota > Coriobacteriia > Coriobacteriales > Eggerthellaceae > Senegalimassilia. The sequence continues at coordinate 25,009 of CAVGAF010000005.1, forward strand.
CTATTGCCGAGGAGCTTGGCGGGGGCGGTCATGTGGCTGCTGCGGGCTTTACGCTGCATTGCCCGATGGATGAGGCGCTCGCCGTTGTGCGGGCCGCCATCGCCAAGGCGGTGTGCGCATCGTGAAGCGGGGGGAATCGGGGCTCTCGCTCATTGTCGGTGTGGACAAGCCTGCAGGAATGACCTCGCATGACGTGGTGAACCGCGCAAGGCGCATTTTCGGCGAGAAGCGCGTCGGCCATACGGGAACGCTAGACCCGATGGCCAGCGGCGTCCTTCCCATTTGCGTGGGACCGGCGACGCGCCTGGCTTCCTACCTCACGGCTCATGACAAATCTTACCGTGCCTCGATCAAATTCGGGTTTGAGACCGACACCGATGACGCGTGCGGGTCCGCTATTCGTAGCGCCGGTGTGCCCGATCGCCTGTTTGACGAGGCCTTTGCACGGAATTTTCTATCCGAGCTAGTGGGAGAGCATATGCAGATGCCGCCTGCCTACAGCGCCATCAAGGTGGGTGGGAAAAAGGCATGCGACGAGGCACGTGCCGGCCGCATCATCAAGCTGAAGCCGCGCCCAATTGAGGTCATGCAAGCTGATTTGCGCGCGATCGAAACCTCACCTGATGACGGCAATCCCGTGTGGGTGGTGGATTTCTGCGTTTCTAAGGGCACCTATATCCGGGCTCTGGCACGCGATATCGGTCGCGAATTGGGTACGTGCGCGCACTTGAGCGTCCTGAGGCGCTTGGTGTCGGGCAGGCTGTCGGTGCAAGATTGCGTGTCGCTTGAAACCTTGTCCGAATTAGGGAAGCGCGCCGCGCTCGATCCCGTGCGTCTACTCGGTTGCCGTTTTTTGTATGCCGACGGTGCGCTTGCATCATTGGTTGGCAATGGCGGCATCCTCAAAGGAGGCGCTGTAACGTTGTTCGAATATTCGAAAACGTCGGCCGAGGCGCAAATTTGTGCCTGCACGTCGGGGGTGAGCGAAAGTGCCCATGCGGCGGATGACGGGGAAGTGGTCGCCGTCATCGCAGACAATACGTTAGTTGCTTTGTATTCATTCGATCAGCATCGTGCGCATTTCAAGCCGTGCTGCGTGTTTCAGACGGGGGTGCTTCGTGGCTCAGATATATAGGGCGGACGAATCGTTTCATCGTGAGGTGTTCGAAGGCGCGTCGTGTGCTTTCGGCGTCTTCGACGGCGTGCATCGCGGCCATCGCTTCCTTATCGACTGCGCTCGCCAAACGGCGTGCGCCACGGGCGGGCGCTCGATTGCGCTTACTTTCGACATCGATCCCGATGAAATGTTTCATGCGCAACGTCTGAAAAAGCTCATGTCGAACGACGAACGTCTTTCCATGTTGGCGGATACCGGCGTCGATGCGGTGGTCGCGCTGCCGTTCACGCGTGAATTCGCCGCCAGTACGCCAGAGGAATTTCTCGCGCGCACGTTCGGCTCGGGTGTTCCCGCGCATTTGCATGTCGGGTCGGATTTCCGTTTCGGCGCGAAGGCGGCAGGTGCCGTTCCCGAACTGCGCCAATGGGCTGCGTCTTGCGGGATGACGGTTGACGCGCATGACTTGAAGAGTGCCGACGGGGCCCCTATCACCGCTACTCGCATTCGCCTGCTTTTGGCGGAAGGCAACATTGCCGATGCCAACGAGCTTCTTGGCCGTTCCTACTTCATGACCGGCGTGGTCACGCCGGGGCGCGGAGAGGGTGCCGATATGGGGATTCGCACGGCTAATCTGGAGGTTTCCGACCAAATGCGCCCGCTGGGTGACGGCGTCTACGCTGCCTTCGCAACGGTCGATGGCAAGCGCTACAAGGCTGCCGTCAACGTCGGCGTCGCGGCCACGTTTGCCGATCGCGCCACGGCGACGTGCGAGGTGCACCTACTCGATTTTGATGGTGACATCTACGGGCAGTACATGAAGGTGTCTTTCGAGCATTTTCTGCGGCCCATGCGCAAGTTCGATGACGTTTCCGAGCTCATTGCCACCGTTAAAGGCAATATCGAATGGGTGCGTGAGAACCTCGTGCTGTAAGGAATGCTCGTCGGTTCTCGCCGCCTAGCTAGCAAGCCGGCGAAATGTCGCCCAAATGAAAGGCGGGGATCCCGTATTAGGGATCCCCGCCTTTTTGCTGTTCCGGAGCAAACCGGCGCCGACAATCAAATCGATTGAGGGTCCTTTACACGATGCCCTGGGCGATCATCGCGTTGGCAACCTTCTCGAAGCCCGCGATATTGGCGCCCATGACGAAGTTGCCTTCGTGGCCGTACTTCTTCGCAGTGTCGTCGACGTTGTGGAACATGCCACGCATGAGCTCCTCGAGCTTGCCGTCGACCTCCTCAAACGTCCAGCTCAGATGCTCTGCGTTCTGGCTCATTTCCAGGCCGGACACCAGCACGCCGCCGGCGTTGGCCGCCTTGCCGGGCATGAATGCCACGCCGTTTTCCAGGAAGTACTCGGTCGCCTCGATGGTGGTGGGCATGTTCGCGCCCTCGCCGACTGCCTTGCAGCCGCCCGCCACGAGCGCCTTCGCGTCTTCAAGCAACAGCGTGTTCTCGCGCGCGCAGGGAAGTGCGACGTCGCAGGGCAGCTGCCACACGCCGCGGCCGTCGCCTTCATGCCAGACGGCATTCGGACGCTCGTCAACATACATTGCCAGGGAAACGCCCTTGTCGTTGCCGGAGCGCTTCTTGTTGTACACATGCTCGAGGATCTGGTAGTCGATGCCCTCGGGATCCTCTATCCAGCCCTTGGTGTCGGAGCATGCAATGGTCTTGCCGCCAAGCTGCGCGACCTTCTGGATTGCATAGATGGCCACGTTGCCCGAGCCGTGCACGACCACGGTCTTGCCCTCGAAAGTATCTCCCGTGCTCTTCAGGTACTCGTCTACGAAGTAGACGAGCCCGTAACCGGTCGCCTCGGTGCGGGCGAGCGAACCGCCGAATTCCAGGCCCTTGCCCGTGAGCACGCCGGTCCATTCGTTGCGGATGCGCTTGTACTGGCCGAACATATAGGCAACCTCGCGGCCGCCCACGCCCAAATCGCCGGCCGGAACGTCGGTGTTCGGGCCGATATGGCGGCACAGCTCGGTCATGAAGGACTGGCAGAAGCGCATGATCTCGTTGTTCGACTTGCCCTTCGGGTCGAAATCCGACCCTCCCTTGCCGCCTCCCATGGGCAGCGTGGTCAGGGAATTCTTCAGGATCTGCTCAAGGCCCAGGAACTTCAGCATGCCCAGCGTCACCGTCGGGTTGAAGCGCAGGCCGCCCTTGTAGGGGCCGATAGCGGAGTTGAATTCTACGCGGAAACCACGATTGACCTGGGCTTTGCCATTGTCGTCAATCCAGGGGACGCGGAACATGATGACGCGCTCGGGTTCGACCAGGCGCTCGAGAATCGCGTTCTCCTCGTATTCGGGGTGCGCGTCGAGCGCGGGCCCGAGCGTGCTGAGGATTTCCGTTGCAGCCTGGATGAATTCCGGTTGGTCGGCGTTTTTGGCCTTGACCTCTTCCAGGATACGCTCTGCATAACTCATGTGACGAACCTCCTTATGGTTCCCTTGACACTCCGAGCTGCATTATAGGGGTGGCAATACCAAAGAAACAGGCAGTTAACAAAGGCGAAACAAAGCGCCACGACATATGGATTGCAGGGTGGCTGCTCTTGCTTGTGCTCGCTAGATGAAGGTAGTGCCGGGTACGTGCGAGAGCCAGTTAGCCGCATGTTCGTTGAGGCGTGTGCATTCCCGGTGTCGAGTGGGCGCGAGCATGGGCGCGTAGCCGCTTCCGGACTACAATGCTAAGGTTTCGAATCCGAGCTGAAAGGCGTGCCGTGTCCCGCTTCGTCGATACCAAGATGTCCGTCTCCGAGTGGCTGCCGCTGCTCGGCGTGACGGTTTCCGCCTTTATCTTCAACACGTCGGAGTTCATGCCCGTCGGCCTGCTCACCGACATCGGCGCCACCTTCGGCACTTCGGAGGGGCAGACGGGCCTTATTGTTTCGGTGTATGCGTGGGTGGTGATGATCCTGTCGCTTCCCTTGATGGTTGCCGCCTCGCGCGTGGCGTTTCGCCCGCTTATTCTCGGCGTGCTCGCGGTCTTCTGCGCTGGTCAGGCGCTTTCGGCAATCTCGGGAAGTTACGGCATGCTCATGGCCGCGCGCCTCGTGGTCGCCTGCGCCCATTCGGTGTTCTGGGCGATAGCCGCGCCGGTGGCGGTGCGCGTAGTCAAGCCAGTCCATGCGCCCCTTGCGGTCTCGCTCGTGGAAGTGGGGTCGGCCCTGGCGATGACGGTCGGCCTGCCGCTTGGGCGCGTGGTGGGCCTCGCCCTTGGCTGGAGGCTGACATTTGCCTGCGTCGGCGTGGTTTCCCTGGCGTGTCTTCTATATCTGCTTGCGGTGTTTCCCCCCGTGCCCGGGGCGAAGCCGTTTGGCCTCAAGCAGCTGCCGGGCATTTTTCAAAACAAGGTCCTTGCCGGCATATTCGTCGTGACTGCCCTGTATGCAATGGGCTACTACGCGGGCTACAGCTATATCGAGCCCTTCCTCTTGCAGGTCGGCGGTCTTGACGAAGGCGCAGTAACGGCTGCACTCGTGTTTTTCGGCCTCGCCGGCATCGTGGCGAGCGTGGTGTGCACGAAGCTCTACTCCCGTCATCGCAGCGCATTCGCGGTGGCGGTCGTAGCGGGAGTGGTGCTTTCACTCGCGCTGTTGCGCGTTGCGGCGACATCGCTTATCGGCGTTGCCGCCGTCTGCTTCGTGTGGGGTCTCGCCGGCGCATGCTACAGCATCGTCTACCAGGCGGAGATCATCAACTTTGCTTCCGACGGCGAGCAAACGGTTGCCATGGCGCTGTTCTCCGGCATCTTCAATCTCGGCATCGGAACCGGCAGCTTTATCGGCGGCGGCGTATGCACCTATGTGGGCGTCGGCTCGGTGGGCTTCGTCGGCGCAGTGATCGCGCTCACGGCCCTGGTGTATTGCTGGTGCAGGCTTCGTCCCCATTTGCGTGCCGGCGGTGCCAGCTGATCCTTAATCGATGCGTTTTCTCTTGTCAAGAAGCGAATTTTATGGTAATTTAATTTGATGCATGTTTGCGCCCATTTCTTGTTGTCGAAACCGGGCGCGTTCGCCGTAGCGAAAGGATGACACGTGGCTCAATCTTCGAAGAACCAAGCAACCGCTTCCTCCGCAAAGGCCTCCGTGGGGGCGAACAAGGCTTCCACCGCGGATGCCGCACAGGAAGAGATGCTGGCCGACGAGGAGCTTATGGCCGATGCCGACGAGGACGTCGAGCCTGATATGACCGTGGCCGAGACGGCCACCGAGGAAAAGCAGGAATCCGCCATCAACGAAGACGGCGAGGAGGAAGACCTGCTCGAGGGCATTCCCGAGGAGGAGCTCAAAGCGGCCTCCGACGTCTCGTTGCCGAAAGTTCGCGCGAAGAAGACGCGCTCGTCTGCCCGCAAGCGCAACGAAGCCGCCAATGTGACCATGCTTACCGGCGACCCGGTTCGCATGTACCTCAAGGAAATCGGCAAGGTTTCCCTGCTTACCGCCGCCGAAGAAATCGATTTGGCCATGAAGATCGAGGCCGGTGTCGCCGCCACGGCCGAACTTGACAAGGCCGAAGAGGAGGGCCGCGAGCTCGATCGTCGCGAGAAGCGCCGCCTCGGCCGTATCGAGCAGGTCGGCCTCGATGCCAAGCAGCAGCTTATCGAGGCGAATTTACGTTTGGTGGTCTCCATCGCCAAACGCTATGTCGGACGCGGCATGCTGTTCCTCGACCTCATCCAGGAAGGCAACCTCGGTCTTATCCGCGCCGTTGAGAAGTTCGACTACACCAAGGGCTTCAAGTTTTCCACGTACGCAACCTGGTGGATCCGCCAGGCCATCACGCGCGCCATTGCCGACCAGGCCCGCACCATCCGCATCCCGGTGCATATGGTCGAGACCATCAACAAGCTCGTGCGCATCCAGCGCCAGCTTCTGCAGGAACTCGGGCGCGAGCCAACGCCGGAGGAGATTGGCGAGAAGATGGACCTCACGGCCGAACGCGTCCGCGAGATTCAGAAAATCAGCCAGGAGCCGGTTTCGCTCGAAACGCCCATCGGCGAAGAAGAGGATTCGCAGCTCGGCGACTTCATCGAGGACGACGCGGCCGTGGTTCCTCCCGATGCGGCTTCCTTCAGCATGCTGCAGGAGCAGCTCGCCAAGGTGCTCGACGGCCTTGCCGAGCGTGAGCGCAAGGTCATCAGCCTGCGATTTGGCTTGGAAGACGGTCATCCGCGCACGCTTGAGGAGGTCGGCCGCGAATTCGGCGTCACCCGCGAGCGCATCCGCCAGATCGAGAGCAAGACGCTGGCCAAGCTTCGCCATCCCAGCCGTAGTTCGAAGCTGAAGGATTACCTGGAAGATTAAAGCAACGCATGCAACGCGGGTCATTCGGCCCGCGTTTTCTTGCTGGCTTGAAATTTGCGGAAAGGGCATTCATGTCTACCACCGAACATGCTGAATACGAATTCTTTGCCAGCTGCCTTGCTGGTCTGGAACGTTTTCTTGCCGACGAGCTTAAAGGCCTCGGCGTGCGCCGCGTCCGCCCGCTCGGCGGCGGCGTTGCGTTTTTCGGCACTGCGAAAGCCGGTCTGCGCGTTTGCCTTTGGTCTCGATTGGCCTCTCGCGTGACGGTCGTCGTTGCCCGTGTGAACGCCGGCGACGCGGCTTTGCTGTACGAGGGCGTCCGTCGTGTGGCCTGGCACGACGTCATCGCGCCCGGCTCTACCATCGCCGTGCATGCACATGGCACCAACGACGAGCTGCGCAACAGCCACTTCACCGAGCTTAAGGTCAAAGACGGCGTATGCGACGCCTTGCGCGAGCGTACGGGATCGCGCCCCGATGTGGACAACGACAATCCCGACTGCTCCCTAGACGTGCGTATCCGCGACGGGAGGTCGACGCTGTCGCTCGATCTTTCGGGCAGCTCGTTGTATCAGCGCTCCTATCTCGAAGCCGGGGCCGGTCAGGACGCACCCCTTGATTGCGCCGTGGCGGCGGGCGTTTTGGCCATGGCCGATTGGTCTGGCATGGCGGCCGGGGCCGCGCTTGTCGATCCCGCGTGCGGGGCTGGCGCGCTCGTTGTCGAGGCGGCCTGCGTCGCCTGCGACATGGCGCCCGGCCTTGCCCGCAGCGCTTGGGGCTTTACCGGCTGGGCGGCATTTGATGAGGATGAATGGAATAGCTTGCTCGATGAGGCGGACGAGCGCTTCGAGCGCGGACTTGAGCTGGTTGCAGGCGAGGGCGCTGCGCAGGCGAGGTCGTCTGAGCGCCCTGATTTGGAGCGAGTGCGCATCGTCGGCCTGACTTCGTCCTCGCCCGCCATCGCGCGCGCTCGCGAGCGGGCCCGTCGCGCCGGCGTGCGTCTGGCGGTGAGCATCGAGGCCGGTGATGCGCAAAACGCAGCCGAGGCCGTCAGTCGCGCATGTGCCGCTTCCGCGCGGTCTACCGGCGGGCGGGGCCCGGCGCAAGACGCCGTTTGCCCGTGCCTTGTCGCGAGTGCCCTTCCGTTTTCCGATCGCATCCGTTCCGACGCGATTGCGCAGGCCGACGCCTCGGCGTTCGTCAAGGCGTCGCAATCCGCCCCTGAAAATAGCGTTTTCGCCGTCAGTGGCGGCGAGGGAATTCAAGGTCGCTTCGGCGTAGCCGCGGCCGATACGCTGCGATTCGGCCGCGGCCGCGTTTCCGTAGAGGCGCAGCTGTATCTGCAGCCGCCTGCGCGCATGACGGTCATCACCGTTCCCGACAATGCCGGCGGGGCGGAGCGGCATGTCGAGGCTTACGAGGAAACTTCCCAGCAGTTTGTCGACCGCCTGCGAAAGGTTGCCAAGGAACGCCGCAAGTGGGCCAAACGCGAAGGCGTGAGCTGTTACCGCGTCTACGATGCCGATCTGCCCGATTATTCGTGTGCCATCGACGTTTACACCGGTGCTGGCCAGGCGGCAGGCAACACCTACCTTCATATCGCCGAATACGCCGCTCCCAAAAGCATCGACGCGGATAAGGCGCGCAGGAGATTCGACGACATCTTGGCCCTCGCGCCAGTTGCGCTCGACGTGCGTCCCGACCATGTGTTTTCCAAGATGCGCGTCCGCGCTGCCGGTGGCGGGCAGTATCGCGATGCCGGAAGCCGCAGCTACGTCACCACCGTCGAGGAGTCGGGCTGCACCTTCGAGGTCGATCTTTCCGGTTATCTCGACACGGGCATTTTCCTCGACCATCGCGACACGCGGTCCATGGTGCGCGACATGGCGGCGGGGAAGCGCTTTTTGAATCTCTTCGCGTACACGGGCACTGCGTCCGTGCTTGCCGCAGCAGGAGGAGCGACCGAAACCGTTACGGTCGACCTTTCGCAAACCTATCTCGATTGGGCGCGACGCAACATGGAGGCGAACGGGTTTTGCGGCGACAAGCATATGTTCGAGCGCGGCGACTGCATGCAGTGGATCACCGAGTGCAGGCGCAGCCCACGCCGCTTCGACCTCATCTTCGTCGACCCGCCGACGTTCAGCAACTCAAAGGCGATGGGGCGGCGAACCTGGGACGTGCAGCGCGACCACGTCGAGCTTTTGGTCGGCGTTTCACGTTTGCTCACGCGAGGCGGACAGGCGATTTTCAGCTGCAACCTGCGTTCGTTCAAACCCGACTACGAGCAGCTCTCCAAATACGGCGTGGAGCTGCGCGATATCAGCGCCCAGACCATCCCGCACGATTTCGGGCGCAACAAGCGCATTCACTCGTGCTTCATCGTGACGCGCGTCTAGCTTTGGCTTGCCGCCTGGCGGGCATGCGGCGGGGAGGGGTCGCCGGTCGTTTCCCCTGTTGCCATCGCGTCTGATATACGCTCTCGCCGGCGCTAGGTATGTGCGGATGCTGTGGCATCGTGCCTTGGCGCTGGCATTTAAGGTCGTTGTGGTCTATTCTGCAAAAGTTGCCCAAAGAGGGCGTCACTTTCTGCTTGGTAGGCATGCGCGCATGCAACCCAGCGGAAAGCGAGAGGAGCGCAGCAATCAAGCTGCACGGAAGGCGGGGCAATCCCGCAGGAAAGGTGGAGTTAAGCTATGCCTAGCAAACTCAGCATCTCGAAGGAGCGCACGGCCGAGCTGGTCAAGGAGTTCGGTGCCAACGAGCAGGACACCGGCAATCCCGATGTTCAGGTCGCCATCCTCTCCGAGCGTATCCGCAACCTCACCGAGCACCTGAAGGTCCACAAGAAGGATAATCATTCCCGTCGTGGCCTCATGATGCTCATCGGTAAGCGTCGCGGCCTGCTCAGCTACATCAAGGAACGCGACATCGAGCGTTACCGTGCCCTCATCAAGAAGCTCGGCATCCGCGACAACATCTAGCGCAACGAAAGCCCGCGTCATGCGGGCTTTTGCATAGCGGTCAGGTTGCGCATGAGGCGCAACCTCTCCGTGGGCAAAAGGGGAAGCGTAAGTACCCTCGAAAAGGCCCGAAGAAGCTTGGTCGCACTACGGCGCCAAGGTAAGAGAAAGAATGAAACACATGGAAAAGATCGTCGAGTCCTTCGAGCTGTACGGCAAGCAGTACCGCTTCGAAACCGGTGAGCTGGCCAAGCAGGCCACGGGCGCGGTGCTCGTCACCCAAGGCGAGACCACGGTGCTCGTCACGGCCGTCATCTCGAAAGAGGAGAAGAACTACGACTTCTTCCCGCTGACCGTCGACTTCATCGAGAAGATGTACTCCGTCGGGCGCATCCCCGGCGGCTACCTCAAGCGTGAGGCCCGTCCTTCCGAAAAGGGCACGCTGACCGCCCGCATGATCGACCGCCCGATTCGCCCCGGCTTTGCCGACGGCTTCAAGCGCGAGGTCCACGTTGTGGCCACCACGCTGGTGTGCGACGGGCAGAATCCCCCCGACTGCATCTGCGTCGGCGGCGCCTCCGGCGCCCTCATGCTCGGCAGCGCCCCCTTTGACGGACCTGCGGCTTGCGTGCGCATCGCGCATAATCCCGAAACCGACGAGTTCATCGTCAACCCCACCTATGCCGAGCAGGAAACGTCCGACCTGGAGCTGACCATCGCCGGCACTGCCGACTACATCTCCATGGTGGAGGCGGGCGCCGACCAGGTTTCCGAGGAGCTTATGCTCAACGCCATGAACTTCGGCCAGGAGGCCATCGCGAAGTTCTGCGAGGCGCAGCAGCGCTTCCTCGACCGCTGCAACATCACGCCGGTCGAGTGGCCCATTCACGTCGCCGACCCGAGCATCGCCGAGCGCATCGACCCCTTCTTCGACGAGATGTCCGCCGCCCTTAAAGATGCCGACAAGCTCGCCCGCATGGGCAAGGTCGAGGAGCTGAAGGCCCGCATCAAGTCCGAGCAGTTCAGCGAGGAGGAGCTTTCCGCTTGGGGCTCCGATATCGCTGCAGCGCTCAAGAAGCTTGAGAAGAAGGCCATGCGCGCCATGGTCATCGCCACGGGCGAGCGTGCCGACGGCCGTCGTCCCGACGAGATCCGCCCGCTGCATATCGTTCCCGGCTACCTGCCGCGCGTGCATGGTTCCGGCCTGTTCCAGCGCGGTCAGACCCAGGCACTGTCCATCTGCACGCTCGGCATGCTCAACGAGTGGCAGCGTCTCGACACCATCGACCCGGCCGAGGGCAAACGCTACATGCATCAGTACAACTTCCCGCCGTACTGCACCGGTGAAGTTGGTCGCATGGGCGCCCCGAAGCGTCGCGAAGTGGGCCATGGCGCCCTCGCCGAGCGCGCGCTTCTTCCCGTGATCCCCTCCGAGGAGGAGTTCCCCTACGCCATTCGCGTGGTCTCCGAGGTGCTTGAATCCAACGGCTCGTCTTCCATGGCTTCCACCTGCGGTTCCACGCTTGCCCTTATGGACGCCGGCGTGCCGATCAAGGCTCCCGTTTCCGGTATCGCCATGGGTCTTATCAAGGAAGGCGACGACGTCGTCATCCTCTCCGATATCCAGGGCCTCGAGGACTTCCTCGGCGACATGGACTTCAAGGTATGCGGCACCGAAAAGGGCATCACTGCCCTGCAGATGGACAACAAGGCCCGCGGCCTGTCCACTGAAATCCTCGGCCGCGCTCTGGCTCAGGCTCACGAGGGTCGCGCTTATATCTTGAGCGCCATGCTCGGCGAGCTCCCCGAGCCGCGCGAGCAGCTGCGCGACACGGCGCCCCGTATCGAGACCATCCATATTCCGGTTGACAAGATCCGCGACGTCATCGGTTCCGGCGGCAAGGTGGTCCGCGGCATCCAGGACGAGACCGGCGCCCAGATCGACATCCAGGAAGACGGCACCATCCATATCGCTGCCGTCGAGGGCCCGGCTGGGGAAGCCGCGAAGGCCATGATTCTGGGTATCGTCAAGGAACCCGAGGTGGGGGAGACCTTCGAGGGCGAAGTCGTCGGCATTAAGGATTTCGGCGCGTTCGTGAAGCTCACGCCGGCCAAGGACGGCCTGCTGCATATCTCGCGTGTCGCTAACGGCCGCGTCGGCAAGGTCGAGGACGTTCTCAAGCTCGGCGATACCGTCAAGGTTCAGGTGCTCGAGGTCGATGCCAAGACCGGCAAGATCTCGCTCGACCGCCTTGACAAGCCCGACGCCCCCGAGGGCAGCGCCCCGGCGCCCCGAGGCGACCATGGCGGACGTCACGGCGGTGAGCGCCGCGAGGGCGGCAAGGGCCATGGTGAGCGCGACGTGCGTCCCGGGCGTGCGAACCGCACGCCGCGTCGCCGTCACGACGCCTAGCATTTGCTTGTTTTGCGGTGAGGCATTCGGCTCCTCGCCGGCAAAGTAACCTAAAGGCCCGCAATCTTCGGCGCAGCTTCGCGCCCGAGGTTGCGGGCCATTCTTTGTAGTTGCTTGAAGCCCCGGCCCCACCAGGCCGCCATGGGCTATCATTGGTTGCCAATATGGTTTGATTTGGATGTTCCGTCTATTTGAGGAGATCACATGATAGATGTAGCGGTTGCAGGTTTTGCGGGACGCATGGGTTCCGCCGTCGTTGACGCCGTCAATGCCGCCGAGGACATGCGCATGGCGTGCGGCATCGACCCGCATGGTGAAAGTTCCGAGTTCCCGGTTTATGCGACGGTTGAAGAGGCTGTGCAGGCCGGCGGCTTTACCGTGCTCGTCGACTTCACCCAACCGAAGGTCGTTGAAGGCAATTTGCGCGCCGCTCTTCCCGCCGGTATCGATTGCGTGGTGGGAACGACGGGCCTTTCCAATGAGGTGCTTGCCGACTTGGCTTCAATCGCCTCTTCGGGCACCTGCCTGTTCTATGCGCCGAACTTCACCACCGGCGCGGTTTTGATGATGCAGTTCGCCAAGGCGGCCGCCCCGTATTTCCCGGAAGCCGAGGTGCTCGAGTTCCATCATTGCAACAAAAAGGATGCCCCTTCGGGCACGGCGGTGCGCACCGCTCAAATCATCTCCCAGGCCCGCGGCGGGCGTCCAAGTGCGGCTCCCAGTCGCGAAACTGAGCTGGCCGGCTGCGAAGGGGCGCGCGGTGCGCTCGTCGAGGGCGTGCCCGTGCACTCCGTGCGTTCGATGGGCTATGTTGCCAGCCAGGAAGTTATTTTCGGCTCGATGGGACAGACGCTCACCATTCGCCACGACTCGTGGGACCGCACGTCGTACATGCCTGGAGTGCTGCTCGGCATCAGAAGCGTTCGCGAATGCGAGGGGCTTGTCGTCGGCTTGGAGACGTTCATGGGCTAGTCCGCCCCACTCGCATGGCAAAGTAATGGACTTCGACAATGGCGTAAAGCGCTTCTGTCATAATACCTACACGTTGAATTCCTGTATTGACGCGCACGGACAATCGATTCGTGCCTACGCGGAAAGGTGCCAAGATGTCTGAGCCTCGTTTCGGCCGCATGATTCCGGCCATGGTCACGCCCATGAAGGAAAACCTCGAGCTCGATCTCGATCGCGCTCAGCAGCTTGCGAACCGCCTCGTCGAGGGCGGCTCCGACGCTCTCATTATCAACGGCACCACCGGCGAAAGCCCGACCGTGTTCTATCCCGACAAGATCGAGCTGTTCCGCGCGGTGGTCTCCGCGGTAGACGGGCGTGTTCCGGTCATCGCCAACGTCGGTGACAACTGCACGGCCGATACGGTTGATTTCGCCAACGACGTCTCCAAGCTCGGTGTTGATGGCTTCATGTGTGTCGTTCCGTACTACAACAAGCCTCCGCAAGAGGGTATTTACCAGCACTTCCGCACTATTGCAAGCGCGGTAGAGCTTCCCATTATCTTGTACAACATCCCGGGACGCTGCGTTGTGAACATGGAGGCGCAGACAACGCTGCGTCTTGCGCACGAATTCGACAACATCGTCGCCGTGAAGGAAGCTTCCGGCAAAATGGACCAGGTTGCCGCCATCACCGCCGATGCCCCCGAGGGCTTCAGCGTGTATTCGGGCGACGACTCGGCAACGTACGACATTATGAAATTGGGTGGCGTAGGCGTCATCTCCACGATCGGCAATGTTGCTCCTTCGCGTATGAAGGAAATCGTCGATCTGTGCGCAGCCGGCGAATGGGAGCAGGCTGCGCAGGCGAACGAGCGCCTTATGCCCCTTATGGAAGGGCTGTTCAAGACAGCGAACCCCATCCTGGTTAAAGAGGCTTTGAAGTTGAGTGGTTTTTCGGTCGGAGGCGTGCGCTTGCCGCTCGTCAACGCTACCGAGGAGCAATCGGCTGAGCTCGCGCAGACGATGCGCGAAGTCGGCGTCCTTTAGCCGGGAGCAAACCAGCACGCCTGATCAGCGTGCTGGTTTGTCCTCAGCAGTTAGGAAATAGAATATGGATCAAAACGAAAAGCGCGGCAAGCGCGACGATAAGGTGCGCGCTCGTGAGGGGAAGCCGACGCAATCGGTCAAGCATGTGAAGCTTGACTTGAAGCGCCCGCAGCTTACCAAGGAAGGAAAAGCTGGGGCACCGAAAGGTCGCGAGAAGTCGCGCCGCCGTTCCTTCGATTCTGCTCAAAAGGACAAGAACGCCACGCTGAAGATCATTCCGCTCGGCGGTCTGGATGCCATCGGCAAGAACATGACCGTGTTCGAGTGCAAGGGAGACATGATCCTCGATGATGCGGGCTTGATGTTCCCGGACGACAATCATCCCGGCGTCGATTTGATTCTGCCTGATTACACCTATGTGCTGCAGCACGCCGACAAGCTGCGCGGCATCGTCATCACGCACGGCCATGAGGACCACACGGGATCCTTGCCGTATCTCATCAAGGATCTAGATCGTCAAATTCCCATCTACGGCACGAAGATGACGCTCGGGCTCATCGAGGGCAAATTCAAGGAACATCGCATCAAGAACGCGAAGCTGTGCGAGATCAAACCGGGCGATACCGTCAAACTTGGCTGCATGACCGCGGAATTCTTCGCCGTCAACCACTCCATTCCCGGTGCGGTGGGTGTCTTCTTCCGCAGCCCCGCCGGCAACGTTCTGCACACGGGCGACTTCAAGCTCGACCAGACGCCGATCGACGGCGTGCATACCGACTTCGGGGCGCTTGCGCGTTTCTCGCATGAGGGCGTCGATTTGATGATGTCCGACTCGACGAATGCGACCAATCCCAACTTCACGCCTTCCGAGGCCGAGGTCGGCAAAGTGTTGCAGCGCATTATCGCGCAGGCACGCGGTCGCGTCATCATCGCATCGTTTGCAAGCCATATCCATCGTCTGCAGCAGATTTGCGATGCGGCGGTTGCCAACGGGCGCAAGGTGGTCGTGACAGGCCGCTCCATGGTGCAGAACACCGATATCGCGCGTAAGCTAGGCTATCTCAACGTTTCCGACGCGGACATCATCGACGCGTACGACTTGAAGGGCATTCCCCCCGAGCAGGTCGTCATCATGTGCACCGGCAGCCAGGGCGAGCCGCTTTCCGCATTGGCGCGCATTGCCAACGGCGAGCATAAGACCATTGAGATGGATGCGGGCGATACGGTCATTATTTCCGCCACGCCCGTTCCCGGCAATGAAAAGGCCGTTACCAAGGTCATCAATTCGCTTGCGAAGATCGGTGCCGACGTGTACGACAAGTCGCGTGCCCGCGTCCATGTTTCGGGCCACGCTTCTGCCGAGGAGCTCAAAATCGCCCTCAGCATCGTGCAGCCCAAGGCTTTCATGCCGGTCCATGGCGAGGCGACCCACCTGCGCGCCCATGCCCGCTTGGCTGAAGCGGTCGGCGTGCCCGCCGACAACATCTTCATCTGCGAAAACGGCGAAAGCTTGGAGCTTTCCACCAAGGGCGTCGTCCCGGGCGAGGTCGTCCAATCCGGCATCGTGTTCGTGGACGGCCTTTCCGTCGGCGACACCTCCGAGGAAGTGCTTGAGGAGCGCACCGCGCTTGGCAGCCAGGGTTTCGTGGCGGTTTCCGCCGCCGTTTCGGGTCGCAAAAAGGCGGTTGCCGGCAACGTGGCTGTCGAAATGCGCGGCATCACCGGCGGCGACGACCCGTATCTCGTGCGTGAATGCGAGAAGTGCGTGAAGAACTGCCTTACCAAGCAGTTGGGTAAGGGCGCAAGCGCCAAGGAGCTCAAGAAAGCCTGCCGTGACGCCTTGCTGTCGCTTTTGTGGGAGCGGACGAAGACGCGACCGATGACGGTTCTGCATCTTCTCGACGTTTAAGTCCGCTGCATTTTCGGCTACTTATCGCGCCCGCTCGCGGAATTCGCTTGCGGGCGCCTGGCTTTTCGGTACGCAGAATCTACGATGCTCGCGATGAGCAGGTGAAAAGGAGGTCGCGTGGCTCGATCCGCGCAAAATAAGAAGCAAACGGGTAAAGGCTCGGCGCCCACAAAGCGCTCGGGGACCTCTCGAGCCAAGGCGTCGTCTGCCCCTGCGGCAAAGAAGCGCTCTGCCGCATCTCCTAAGGGTGCTGCACAAACTCAGCGTCAGCCGAAAATCTTTGACGAACGCACCAAACGCGACGTCACCGGCGTGTGCGTCTCGGTTCTCGGCATCGTGCTGTTCGTTGCCGCCGTCGTGCCCACCGACGCCCTGCTGACCTCGGTTGCATCTCAGGCCCTGCACTTGAGCTTCGGCATCGGCGCATACATCCTCCCGTTCTTTTTAGTTGCGGTGGGCGCAAGCTGCCTCGTCCGCTTTGATCGCGAGCGCGTTCCGCTGCGCGTCTGCGTCGGTCTTGCCATGGTGTTCGTTGCCTTGCTTTCCCTGCTGTCGCTATTCACGCCTGAGGTTGCCCCGGAAGCATGTGACAACCTTTTCCTGCCTGATCAGTTGGCGGCACGCGGCGGTTATGTGGGAGCGGGCATCGCCTGGGTTGGGCTGAAGCTGCTCGGCCAGGCGATTACGGCTATTGTCCTGGTCGGCGTCATCATCATAGGCATTTCGATTATTGGACTCTCCCTTTCGAACCTCCTGGAAATGCTGCGCGCCCGTCGTGGTCGGGGCGATTTCGATCAGGAAGGCCTCGACTCCGAGGAAGGGCGCACGCGCGCGCCGCGCATTTCGCTCGCGTCCATGCGCGCTGGGCGCGGGGAAGCCTCTGCTGCCGACGAAGAACTGTCTTCAGCTAAAACTGAGGTTCTCGCAGCTGCGGCCGATAAGTCTGCTCCAACGTGCAAGCTTTCTGCTCGCCATGCGGATTCGCGCTCCCTTACCGCCGATGAGGCTGCCGAGGCGGCGTCCGAGCGCCCGGCCCAGATGACTCGAAAGCTTGGGCGCCGCCCCCGCGCTGCCGCCCCGGCCGCCCCTGAGGTTTCGAAACGCACCTCCAAAGCGCTCTCTCCCACGGCGACGCCGCGCCCCGAGCAGGGCTTCGAGCTTCCTTCCATGGATTTGCTCGCGACTTCCTCCAATCCTGAAGCCGAGCTAGCGACCGATGCCGAGCTGCAGGAAACCGGCGCTTGCCTGCAGGAGACGCTCGAGGACTTCAATATCATGGCGAAGGTCGTCGGCTGGGTGGCCGGCCCGACGGTCACGCTGTTCAAGGTCGATCTCCCCGCTGGCGTGCGCGTCAGTCGCGTGACCGCGCTTGAGGACGATATCGCGCTGGCGCTCGCCGCGCCCGGCGTGCGCATCTTCGCGCCCATTCCCGGCACGAACTACGTGGGTATCGAGGTGCCGAATCGAACCAGGCAGACGGTTTTGCTCGGAGACGTCATTAAAGAAGCATCCGAGGGGCCCCTCCAGATTGCCATCGGCAAAGACGTCGAGGGCAACTGCATTGTCTCCGACCTCGCCAAAATGCCGCATCTGCTTATCGGCGGCACCACCGGCTCGGGCAAATCGGTCTCAATCAACGCCATGATCATGTCCATCCTTATGCGCGCAACGCCCGCCGAGGTTCGCTTCATCATGGTTGACCCGAAGCGCGTCGAATTCACGCCCTACAACGGCATCCCGCATCTGTACGTGCCCGTGGTGACGGAAGCCAAGGAGGCGGCCAGCGCGCTGTCGTGGGGCGTTGCCGAAATGGAGCGGCGCTTGAAGGTGTTCTCCAAGGTCGGCGCGCGCAATATCGGGCAATACAACGCCAAGGTGCAGGCGGCCATGGCCGAGGCCGCGAAAGCCGAGGAGGCAGGGGAGGAGCCGCCGGAAAACGAACTCGGCGAGGAGCTTCCCTATATCGTCATCATCATCGACGAGCTTGCCGACCTCATGATGAACGTCGGTAAGGAGGTTGAATTCTCCATCAGTCGCATCGCGCAGCTTGCGCGTGCGGCGGGCATTCACCTCATCGTGGCCACGCAGCGCCCTTCGGCGAACGTCGTCACCGGCCTTATCAAGGCAAACATCACGAATCGCATTGCGTTCAACGTGGCGAGCAGCATCGATAGCCGCGTCGTCCTCGACACGCCCGGCGCCGAGAACCTCATCGGCTTGGGCGACCTTCTATTTAGCAAACCCGAATACGCCAAACCGGTGCGTATCCAGGGCTGCTACGTTTCCGAGGACGAAATCAACGCGGTAGTTGAGCAGCTGCGCAGCCAGGGCGAGCCGGAATACCATTCCGAGATCCTCTCCACGAATCTCATCACCTTGGGTTCGTGCCCCCCCGACGCTTCCGGCGGCACATGCACCGACGACGACCCGCTTATTTGGGAGGCGGCCGACATCGTGGTGTCGAGCGGTCTGGGATCCACGTCGAACATACAACGGCGCTTGAAGGTGGGTTATTCGCGCGCTGGGCGTATAATGGACATGTTGGAAGAGAAGGGCGTCGTGGGTCCGCCCAACGGCAGCAAGCCTCGAGAGGTGCTCGTCGACGTCATGGAGCTCGAAACGCTCAAGGCATTCGAGCAAAATGACGGCGACGACTAGGAGTTCATATGTCGCATATGGCATTCGGTTCTATTCTTCGCGAAGCTCGTGAACGTAAGGGTATGGACGTGCAGTCCGCCGCGCGCAAGCTTCGCATCCGCCCCGATATCCTGCGTGCTATCGAGAACAACGATTTCTCGCGTATGCCCCCGCGTGGCTATACGCGCAACATGGTGAACGCGTACGCGCGCCTGGTGGGCCTCAATCCATCGGAGATAACGCGGATGTTTTTGGATGAGCAGTACGCCTATCAGGTGGGGCGCAGCCGCAGCGAGGCCGATTCGCCCACGCATGTTTCGGGGCGCAAGTCGGTGTCCTCGTCGCGTTCGTCCCGTTCTCAGCAACGCTCCTCGCGAGAAGATGCGCGCGACGGGTCGCAGCGTCGCCGTTCGGAGCAGGGACGCCCGTCCCGCACCTCGTCGGGACGTTCCCGCCAGCAACGTCCCGACACCTATCGCGAGTCGCTTGCCTCGCGCGCCGCGCGTGCCGACGACTCGGCGCGCAAGGGCAAGATCGGGTCGACGCTGACCACCCAGTTCACTAACTTTTATTCAGGGTCCGCATCGATGGGAAACTCTGCGGGGCAGACGACGCGGGTTCCCTATCTTATTGTTGCGGCCGTTATCTTGGTACTGCTCGTCATCATCATAGCTATGGCGTTTGGCAACCACGGTTCCTCCGCGTCTCAAGACGTCCCGAAAGTTCCTGTGACCGGCGTTACCGACACGTCGGCTGATGGGTCGGGTACCTCTTCGACTGAAAGCGCGGCTGAAACGGCGGCTTCCACGGTGGCAGTGCCCACGAGCGTCAAAGTCGAATACAAGTTAGCCTCAGGGCAGCAGGCTTATGTGGTCATTACCAACGACGATGAATCCACCGAGTCTATGTTGACGGGTCCAGTAAGTGAAACGGTCGAGGTAAGCGGTACGTGGAGCTTGGCAACGTATGTCAGCGACGCGTTTACCGTTACAATGGATGGCAAGGAAGTCTCCTTCGAAGTCGATTCCACCACGGGCATGCCGACGGCCACCGTCAGCTTTTCCGACTATTTGCAGACATGGGCGAGCGAGCATCCCAACGTCAAGGTGGATCTGGCGCAATCGAGCACGACCTCGGGCAGCTCGACTACGAGCTCGTCGGGTTCGTCTTCAGCTTCGACTACGGGGTCTTCCACAAGCTCGACTGCGGGCTTAACGTCATCAGGCGCCTCGTCTTCTTCGGGATCGACCACGACAGGTGTGGGGTCGACCTCCTCGACTTCCGCGTAATTTTGTTGCGTGGTGCGCGCTTGATGGAGCCCTCATTTCGCCGCGCGTGAATCGCTGCAGATACCATGGGGACGCGACGTAGCCGCGTCCCCATTTGCTATTCTTTATTCATTACATAAAGTCCAGACAGATGTGCAGTTTTTAGGCTGCGGTTAAGAGAAAGGACGTCCCATGGCGAAGGAATCGAGCTTCGACGTAGTTTCCAGCGTCGACATGCAGGAAGTCGATAATGCCTTTCAGCAGGCAAAGAAAGAACTGTCTCAGCGCTACGACCTGAAAGGCTCCGGGGCCGAGATTGCCTTGGACAAGCAGAAGCGCACGTTGACGGTTTCCGCTCCGGCGGAGTTCGTCGCGAAGCAGGTGATCGACATCATCGGATCCAAGTTGATCAAGCGTGGTATCGAGCTTTCCGCGCTTACCTGGGGCGACGCCGTTGCCGCCACGGGGCAGAGCGTGCGCCAGAGCGCAACTATCGTCGATGGCATCGACAAGGAAACGGCCGGCAAGATCAACAAGGATATCAAGGCGCAAAAGCTCAAGGTGAAGGTGACCATCGAGGGCGACAAGCTGCGCGTGTCGTCCGCCTCGCGCGATACCCTGCAGGAAGTCATCGCCTTTTTGAAAGGGCAGGACTACGGCCAGCCTCTCCAGTACGTCAACTATCGCTAGGCGCTATCGTGAGTAATTTTCCCATCGTTGATGCGGCGCAGATTCCCGGCGTCGCCTTCGTCACGCTCGGCTGCGCAAAAAACGAGGTCGACACGCAGCGCATGCAGGCCGAACTCCGTCGCGCCGGCTTTGCGGTCACGGACGACCCCGAACAGGCCGATGCCGTCGTCGTCAACACCTGTTCGTTCATTCAAAGCGCCACCGAAGAGAGCCTCGAAGCCATTTTCGAAGTAGCGGGGATGCCTAACGTGGCGGCAGGGGCTGCGCTTATCGTGGCCGGCTGTATGCCGGCGCGCTATGGCGAAGAGTTATCCGGCGAGCTTCCGGAAGCGGCTGCGTTCGTTCCCTGCAGCAAGGAGGACGATATCGTCAAGGTTGTCGCTGCGGCGCTTTCCTTAGATAAGGGTGACCTTTCCGCCTTGGCGTCCTCGGCCCTCGGCGCGGTCCGCGAGGGGGCGGTGTCGCTAACGGGCTCGCGTGCCGTTTCCGCCTACGTCAAAATCTCGGATGGGTGCGACCGGTTCTGCTCGTATTGCACCATTCCCTATATTCGCGGCCGCTATCACAGTTTCCCCTTTGAGCAGATTCGTGAAGACGTTGCGCATCAGTTGGAATCGGGCGTGCGCGAAATTGTGCTGATTGCGCAGGATACCGGTCGTTGGGGCCAGGATTTCGAAGAACCTTCGTCACTCGCGTGGCTCATGGGGCAGCTCGCCGATGAATTTACGGATGCGTGGTTCCGCGTCATGTATATCCAGCCCGAGGGCGTCACCGATGAATTGCTCGAGACGGTTGCTGCGCACGACAATATCTGCAACTACTTTGACATTCCTTTGCAGCATGTGCAGCCGCACCTTCTGAAGGCCATGCACCGCAAAGGCTCCGTCGAGGACTACATTGCCCTTGCGAAGCGCGTTCGCGAAAAAGTTCCGGGCGTTACGCTTCGCACGACGCTCATTGCTGGGTTTCCCGGCGAGGACGACGATGACTTCGAAGAGCTATGCGCGTTTGTCGAAGAAGGCTATTTCGACTATGTCGGCGTTTTCGCGTATTCCCGCGAGGAAGGGACGCGTGCTTTCGATCTGCCTGATCAGCTAGACGAGGACGAAAAGGCCGACCGCGCTCAGCGCCTTCGCGACCTTGCCGACGCGGTATGCACGCCGCTCGTGGCCGCGCGCATAGGGGCGGAGGTTGACGTGCTCGTCGAGGGTCGGGAGGAAGACGGCCAGCTGTTCGGGCGTGCCATGTGCCAGGCCCCCGAAGTCGACGGCGTTACCTACATCTCGGCAGGCGAGCCGGGCGATGTCGTCAAGGTCCGCATTGTCGATACGCTTTTGTATGAAATGGAAGGCGAATAACGTGTCAGGGCTTGAGGTCAAGTCGGCTCCGGAAGCAAGCACGCGTTTGCTTACGCCCGCCAATGTCGTTACGCTCGTGCGCATCTGCCTCGTGCCGGTTTTCGTTGCGGCGCTTTTGAGCCCCTGGCCCGAGTGGTTTTCGTTCCCCAAAATTGCATACGAATCGAAAAGCCTGATCGCGGCCGGCATTTTCGTCCTGATATCCTGTACGGACTGGCTTGACGGCTATCTCGCGCGCAGCCGTGGCGAAGTCACCGATTTTGGCAAGTTCATGGATCCTTTGGCCGATAAGATTCTTGTGGTGGCGGCTCTGCTTGCCCTAATCGAGCTCGGGGCGCTTCCGAGTTGGGTGGCGCTGATCATCGTCGCGCGCGAGTTCATCGTGTCCGGCGTGAGGATGGTCGCCGCAAGCAAGGGCGTCGTGATCGCCGCAAGCTGGTACGGGAAATTCAAGACTGTTTTCCAGATGATCGCCATCGTCATGTTCACCATCAAGGACAGCTATGCCATGGGCTCGCTTGTGGAGGCCTTCACCGATGTAATGTGGGTGCTGAGCTGGATCGTCATGGTCATTGCCTTGGTGCTTACCATCGTTTCCATGCTTGACTACATCTCTAAGGCGCGTGATCTGATTGGTCTTGGGTCGCTGGGCCGCAAGGGCAAGGACTTCCAGGCGGCGCAAGCTTTCAAAGACTATGCGAAGTCCGAAGCGGCGTCGCTGCCGGCGTCGGGCGAGCCTCGACGGTGCGTCGAAGTTTCCGAGTTGGCCGCCGAAGTGCTTGATTGTGCCCGCACTCGCGGTTTAACCCTCGGCACTGCGGAAAGCCTCACCGGCGGTCTGATCTCCGCCTGCTTGACTTCCGTGCCCGGTTCCTCCGACGTCGTTCGCGGCGGTGTTGCCTCGTATATGGTTGAAGTTAAGGAAGCCGCGCTCGGGGTTGATTCCGATGTCATTGCCAAAGATGGCGTGGTGAGCGAGGCGGTGGCTCTCGAAATGGCTCAGGGTGCCTTGCGCGTCCTTTCGTGCGATATCGCGGTGGCGGTTACCGGCATTGCGGGACCGGGGGGAGCAAAGCCGGGTAGGCCCGTGGGTAGCGTTTGCGCCGCCTGCGCCGGGCCCTTCGGCAATAAAACCGCGACGTGGCATTTCGACGGAGACCGCGAAAGCGTACGCGAGCAGACGGTTCGTGCTGCCCTGCTGTTGATACGGGATTCGATGAGCTGCTAGCGTCCTTGGCAAGTGTTTGCGCTCCAATTTGCAAGGAACGCGCAGTTTTAGGAATAGGTTTCACTTGCAATCTCTCGCGATATTCCAGCAAGCTCTGGCCAATATGCCTGCAGGGTCTTCCACCTAACCTCATTCATAGAATGTTTTGCTTGACAGGCAAACAGACGTTCGTATAATAAACGAAAACAGAATGAAAAGGCAGGAAGAAAGGCAGCGCATGAACGAAGAAAAATCCAAGATGCTCAAGGTTGCCACCGACCAGATCGAGTCCAAGTTTGGCAAGGGCTCCATTATGAAGTACGGAGAAGGCGGTCATGACTTAAGCGTAGGGGCTATCCCTACCGGGTCTTTGCCATTGGATGCGGCTCTTGGCATCGGGGGTGTTCCGCGTGGCCGTATTATCGAGATTTACGGCCCTGAGTCGAGCGGCAAAACAACGCTTGCGCTGCAGATTATCGCCGAGGCTCAAGCTCTTGGCGGCGTCGTTGCCTTCATTGACGCCGAGCACGCACTCGACCCCGTATATGCCGCACGGTTGGGGGTGGACGTTGACGATGTCTTGATTTCGCAGCCTGATTACGGCGAGCAGGCCTTGGAAATCTGCGACATGCTTGTGCGCTCCGGCGCAATCGATTGCGTCGTCATTGACTCGGTTGCAGCTCTGGTTCCACGTGCTGAAATCGAGGGGGAAATAGGCGATACCACCGTCGGTCTGCAGGCTCGCCTGATGTCGCAGGCGCTTCGCAAACTTGCCGGTTCGCTCTCCAAATCAAACACCACCTGCATCTTCATCAACCAGCTTCGCGAGAAGATCGGCGTCATGTTCGGCAATCCCGAAACCACGACGGGCGGTCGTGCTTTGAAGTTCTTCGCCAGCGTCCGTATTGACATTCGCCGTATCGACTCCATTAAGCACGATGGCGAGGTAGTAGGCAATCGCGTACGTGCCAAGGTCGTCAAGAACAAGGTTGCCCCGCCGTTCCGCCAGGCGGAGTTTGACTTGATGTATGGAGAGGGCATTTCGCGCGAGGGCTGCATCGTGGACATGGCAGTCGAGGCCGGTGTCGCGAAGAAGAGCGGAGCTTGGTACACCTACGGCGAAGAAAGGCTTGGACAGGGCCGCGAAGCCGCTAAGAAGAGATTGCGCGAGAACCCCGATTTGCGCGACGAGCTTGAAACGAAAGTGCGTGAAGCCTACGAGATTCCCATCATTACACGTGAACAGGAAGACTTCGATGCAGTTTCGCCCGTCGCAAAACCCAAGAGCAAGCGCTAGAGCATGGGCATGCGTAAAAGCGACGTCATTGCGAATTTTCGTGAGCGGATTGAGGCGGTGGAGTCGAATGATAGCCTGACGGACTTCTGCTTGAGTCCTAGCGCCGAGAGCTGCGGCAAGAAGCAGGCGCGGGAAGTTGCCTCGGTGGCTTCCGGAACTGATAAGACGAACATGGCTTCTAGCAAATCGCCAGTGCGGGCACCTTTGGAGGGTAGCGCAACGGTGCAGACCGCTTCCGATGCGTGCTTCGCAAAGATATGCCGCCTTCTGAACGCCCGCGAGCGTTGTAGCAAGGAACTGATTGAAAGACTTGTAAGGGATGGGTTCGACGAGGCTGTTGCCTGGGAAGCTGTTGAGCGGGCTTGCCGGTGCGGCCTGGTGGATGACGCGCGTTTTGCTGAAACATTGGTGCGCTCAAGGCTTTCTCAGGGCAGGGGAGTCGATGGCATAGGGCGGGAGCTTCGTGCTATAGGGTTTGATCCCTGTGCGGTGGAATCCTATGCATCCGTTGTAAGCGGCAACCTGCACGATAGGGAGGTGTCGCGAGCGGTGGAGCTTCTTGAGCGGAAACCCCCAAGGTCGAAGAACCCTCGTGCATCGGCCTACCGCCGCCTTCTGGCGAAGGGTTTTGGCAACAGCGTTGCTGCTGATGCCTCGCACATGTGGTGGGAGCGACAATGCTCGGCACAGGTTGGATGAGGTCATTGCTGACGCAGTAGTTCTCCGATTGCCCTTCCGAATATTCTTGGATTCATGCCAGGTGGGCGTGCGTTTGTTGCCGTAACGGTTGGGCCATTTAAGCCATTTAAGCCGGTTTCGGATGAAACCGGCTTTTTTGTCCCCTTGGGCTTTTCGAAATCTATTCGAACCATTATTATAAGTATGCTTGAGTGCACGTGCGCAGTTGCGCACTGTTTATATGCCACAAACGTATATGAATGACGCCATACTGCCCACGTATGCTCTTGCCCGGTTTTGCCGGGTTTCTTTTTGCCTTTGAACATGAGAAACGTATGACCTGCCTGTACGATTGAAAGGAGAGCACATGAGCGGCATTATCTGGCTCATCATCGGTGCCGTCGTCGGCATTGCTCTTGGTTTCGTCGTCACCAAGTACCTTGCAAACGCTTCGACGAAGCGAGCCGCCGAAGAGGCGAAAACTATGGTTGACGACGCCAAGCGCCAAGCCGAGACGCTTCGGAGGGAGGCCTCGGTCGAGGCCAAGGACGAGGCATTGCGCCTGCGTCAGGAAGCGCAAGCTGAGAACAAGGAGCGTATGAAGGAGGTGCGCGCCGCGGAGCAACGCGTGTCCCAGCGCGAGGAATCGGTTGATCGCCGTATCGACTCTCTTGATTCTCGTGAGCAGTCGCTCGATGCCCGCGAGCATCAAATTTCCTCCATGCAGGGCCAGCTTGATCGCCGCAAGCACGACCTCGACGAGGCCGAGCACGAAGTTGGCCGTCGCCTGCAGCAAGTCGCCGGCATGTCCGCCGAAGAGGCTAAGTCGGAGCTTCTTGATACCTTGAAGGACGAAGTCGCTCACGAGTCCGCCGCTATCATCAGGGATTCGGAGGCGCGCACCAAGGCCGAGGCCGACAAGAAGGCCCGCTCCATTTTAAGCCTCGCCATCCAGCGCGTTGCCGCGGATCACACTGCCGAAACCACCGTCTCGGCAATCCATATCCCCTCCGACGACCTCAAGGGCCGCATCATCGGCCGCGAAGGCCGCAATATCCGCTCCTTCGAGCAATTGACTGGTACCAATCTAATCATCGACGATACGCCCGAATGCGTCACCATTTCGTGCTTCGACCCGGTGCGCCGCGAAATCGGCCGCGTGACCATGGAGAATCTCATCGCCGATGGCCGCATTCATCCGGCTCGCATCGAGGAAATGTTCGGCAAGGCCGAAAAGCTCGTGAATCAACGCGTTCAGGAAGCTGGCGAGCAGGCCACGTTCGACACCGGCATCCATGACCTTCATCCCGAGCTTGTCCGCACGCTCGGTCGCCTTCGCTATCGCACCTCGTATGGCCAGAACGTGCTCAACCATTCCCTCGAGGTGGCTTATCTTGCGGGCGTGATGGCTTCCGAGCTCGGTCTCGATCCCGTTCAAGCCAAGCGCGCAGGCTTGCTGCACGACCTCGGCAAGGCCGTTGACCATGAAGTCGAAGGCAGCCATGCGGTTATCGGCGCGGATCTTGCGCGTCGTTTCGGCGAGCGCGCCGATATCGTGCATGCCATCGAAGCCCACCATAACGACGTGGAGCCGAACACGGTTCTTGACGTTCTTATCCAAGCTGCCGATGCGGTTTCCGCGGCCCGACCGGGTGCGCGCAAGGAAACGCTCGATGCATATGTGAAGCGTCTCGAGAAGCTCGAGGAAATCGCGAACTCCTACAAGGGCGTCGAGCGAACCTATGCCATTCAGGCTGGCCGCGAGGTTCGCGTTATGGTCGAGCCCGACGTTGTCGATGAAGCCCAGACAACGGTGCTTGCGCACGATATCGCCCAGCGCATCGAGAACGAGCTGCAGTATCCCGGCCAGGTCAAGGTCGTGGTAATCCGCGAGTCGCGTGCCGTTGGAATTGCTAAGTAACGTACAGTAAGGTTTTACATGCCTGATTCTGATTTGGAATCGTTTGTTGAAACCGTATGCGGAGATAGCCATCTTCGAGTCGAAACCGATCTCGGAGATGGCTTCGTCCGTCTTCGGAGCTCAGAGGCGCAGCGTCGTCAGGCAGCGCAGGATATTCGCTGTAGTGAAGACATTGTGATAGAGATGCTGCGCAACGCTCGCGATGCGCATGCGCGCAATATCTTCCTCGCAACAAATAAGTGCGCAAACACGCGTCGCATTGTCATGCTCGACGATGGTGACGGAGTCCCCGGCCATCTGCAGCAGACCATCTTCGAGCCGCGCGTCACTTCCAAGCTGGATACGTTCCATATGGACAAGTGGGGCGTTCACGGGCGAGGCATGGCGCTCTATTCCATCGCGGAAAACGCCGAAAGCGCTTACGTTATTGTTTCCGGACCTCAGCTCGGGTCGTCGTTCGTCATCGAGACGGATACGCGAAAGCTACCCGAGAAAACGGACCAATCCACATTCCCGACTTTTACCCTTTCAGAGGGGGGAACGGTTAACGTCAGGGGCCCGAAGAATATTTTGCGCATCACGTGCGAGTTTGCAATTGAGGCGCGTCGGTCTTGCTCGGTGTTCATGGGGTCGGCGACCGACGTCGCGGCAACTCTGTATCAATACGCGCTATCGAGTGCTTCGGCCTTAGTTGGGGCTGGTGCTGGCGACCCGAGCACCCTACCTGTGTGCAAGCGCCTCGCAACAGCGAAAACGCCGGCCGCTTTCGCGGAGATTTCCGCAACTTTGGGGCTGGAAATGTCCGAGCGCTCCGCGCGACGAATCATGGACAGGCAGATAAAGCCTGTAGACCCCCTTCTTTCCCTGATCAGCATTGACGGCATGCAGGCATCCGAGCCTGTGGGCGGCTCTCATGCTAATAGGTCGTCTGCACGCTCGGTCGCCGATGCCCGGGGGCTGCGAATCGATGATAGTTCGCTTAGCGAGCTTGAGCGAGCCGTCAGAGGAGCTTTTAGCCCTATAGCGCAAGCTCACTTCCTTGACGAGGGCGTCAATCCGACCATCAGCGTGTCGAGGGATAGGATTCGAATCGAAATACCCGTCGTCAAGCTGCGCTAAGCCTATGGAATTCCCGATGTTTCCCCTCGTTGCCACGAAGCGTCCGTAAGTCTGGCACTACAATACAAACATTAAATCGCACTCGAAACGAATCACGAAAAGGGCAGTTCATGAGCGCACAGGTTCAATCTAGCGAAGCTGGATGCTTGAAGGTTTCCAGCAAGTCATCTCCCGCATCCGTTGCCGGTGCCATTGCCGGAATGGTCAAGGATGGCGTGAAGGTTGAGATTCAGGCAGTTGGCGCCGGTGCCGTGAATCAGGCCGTCAAGGCCGTTGCAATCTCTCGCGGATTCCTATCGCCCATCGGCATCGAGGTTTCCTGCATTCCCTCGTTTGCGGACATCGTTATTGACGGCGAATATCGTACTGCAATTCGTTTCGCTATCAAGCCCGAGGTTATCACGGGTGCCGTCGTTCAGGTTCCCGGCGAAAATCATTCCCTGTAACAAGCCGCACATCGGTTGCTCACAATACGAAGATCTCCTAGTAGGAAGTAGCTGCGTCCGTTATGCAAACTCCCTTTACCGATATCACCTTTTGCATCCACACCTTCGGTTGCCAAATGAACAAGCACGACTCCGAGCGTATCGCCGGTATGCTCGAAGGGCTTGGCGGCCTTATGGTTGAAACCGTTGAGGAAGCCGACGTCGTCGTGTTCATGACCTGCTGCGTTCGCGAGGCTGCCGACACGCGCCTGTATGGGCAGGTTGCCTCGATGAAGAATATCCCCTTGCGTGCCGCTTCGCCGCTTAAAAAGCGCATCATTGCCGTCGGCGGGTGCATCGGACAGCGCGACGGGGAAGAGCTGACGCGCAAGCTCCCGCATCTCGATATCGTGTTCGGAACGCACAATCTCGCTAGTTTGCCACGTCTGCTCGAAGGCGTGCTGTCTGACGGCAAGCACCATGTCGAGGTACTCGACGCATCGTCGTCGTTCGCTACCGAACTCCCGACTTCGCGCGAGCATTCCTGGGCCGCCTGGTTGCCCATTACCATCGGCTGCAATAACTTCTGCTCGTACTGCATTGTGCCGTATGTTCGCGGGCGGGAAAAGTCGCGTCCGTTGGAGGACATTGTCGAAGAGGCCCAGCGTTACGTGGCTGCGGGCGTCAAGGAAATCACCTTACTAGGACAAAACGTAAACTCCTACGGTCGTGATTTATACGGGTCACCTCGTTTTGCCGATATTCTTGAGGCAATCGACGCTACGGGTATCGAGCGCCTTCGGTTTGCGACGAGCCATCCGAAGGACCTTTCGGATGAGGTTATCGAGAAGTTTGGATCCCTGCGCTCTTTGATGCCGGCGCTTCATTTGCCGGTGCAGTCCGGCTCCGATGCCGTTCTTAAAGCGATGAACAGGCGCTATACGGCCGACCATTATCGCGAGCTCGTTTCCAAGCTGCGTGCCGTCCGACCGGATATCGCGCTTTCCACTGACATCATCGTCGGTTTTCCCGGCGAGACGCAAAGCGATTTCGAGGACACTGCGCGCCTGGTTGACGAAATTGGCTACCACCAGGTCTTCACGTTCATTTACTCGAAGCGCGAGGGGACGCCAGCTGCACGTATGGTTGACGACACGCCGCGGGAAGTCATCCAGCAGCGTTTCGATTCGCTCGTTCAAATCGTTCAGGACAACGCTTTCGCCTGTAATCAAACTGACTTGAATTCCATTGTCCCGGTCTTGGTCGAGGGGGCCTCGAAACGCGATTCCTCGTTGCTTTCGGGGAAGAGCCCGAAAAACCAAACGGTGCATGCGCCCATTCCCGCCGGCAAGGACATCGACGCGCTGGTTGGCTCGATCGTGAATGTGCAGGTGAACGAGGCGAAAACCTGGTATCTGGCCGGTGACGTCGTTGCCTGATGCCTCTTTAAGTCCATCCACAGAAGACACGTTGGAATTAAATCACCCGGTCATCTGCGTTGTTGGCCCGACCGCTTCCGGAAAGACCGACCTGGCTCAGGAAATCGCGCTTCACCTGCAAGGCGAAGTTGTAAGCGCCGACTCCATGCAGGTGTATCGGGGGATGGATATCGGCACCGGGAAACTGCCCGTTGACGAACGCAAGGTTGCTCATCACGGCTTCGATTTGGTGAATCCCGGCGAGCCCTTTTCTGCTGCCTTGTTCCAAACCTATGCAAGAGAGGCGTTCGCTCGCATCGATGAGGCGCATCATCGATGCGTATTGGCTGGAGGAACTGGTTTTTACGTACGCGCGGCCATCGATGACTATCAGTTCCCGCAAGGCGAGCAGGTGGACAATCCTGTTCGCGAACGATGGAACCGTTTCGCGAAAGAATACGGAGCACAAGAGCTTTGGGAGCAATTGCGCGAGGTCGACGCCGAAAGCGCGGCCGTCATTCCCGTTAACGACATAAAGCGTCTTGTCCGTGCGTTCGAGCTTCTTGAGGATGGCACCTCGTATGCCGAGCAGAAACGCAAGCTTGCCGAAATCCGTCAATGCGTCCCCGCGGTGTTTATCGGGCTCGCGGTCGACCCGGAGGTGTTGCGCAAGCGGATTTTCCGGCGCGTGGATGCCATGGTATCCAATGGGCTTGTCGACGAGGTGCGTATGCTGCTTGCGAGCGGGTTTCGCGAAGGCATCACTGCTCCTCAGGCTATCGGCTATAAAGAAATCGTTGCCGCCCTCGAGGGAGCCTGCACCATGGAAGAAGCCGTTGCTTCGATCAAAATTGCTACGTGTCGGTATGCAAAACGTCAGCGGACATGGTTTCGAAAAGATTCGCGTATACACTGGCTTTGCGCAGATTCGGGGGATACCTCGGCCCTGCTTAAATCGTCCTTGGCACTGCTTGATAGAATCAGCGCCAAAGTAAACGTCTAAAGGAGCGTGTCTATCCTAATGGAGTTAGATTTCGTTAAGTTGCATGGTCTCGGCAATGATTTCGTGTTCGTTGACGATTTTTCGCGCGATATCGAGCTTTCGGCCGAACAGGTCTCGCTTTTGTGCGATCGCCACTTCGGCATTGGCGCCGATGGCGTGATCCTCGTTCGTCCTTCCGAACGCTCGGAGTGCGCCGCATACATGCATTACATCAATTCGGATGGCACGCTGGCGCAAATGTGCGGTAACGGCGTTCGCTGCTTTGCAAAGTATCTGGTTGATCGCGGCTTTGTGCAGGCGAGTGATGGGCAGTTTACGGCCGATACCCTCGCTGGTCCGAAGCCTATACGCTTTACCGTTGACGAAGATGAGAAGATGACTTCTGCCACCGTCGATATGGGGCATCCCATCTTGGAGCCTGCAGAGGTTCCTGTTACGGCGTCTGCCAATGGCGCAACCGAAGACGGACGTCCTTTCGCGCAAGACGTCGCCATCGACTCTCCCTGGGGAGCCTTTTCCTTCACCTGCGTTTCAATGGGCAACCCGCATGCCATTTGCTTCATCGAGGATTTCGAGGCTCTGCCCGATGAGCTGTTTGTTGACGCGTCCGCTAAGAAACTCGCCACGCTTGACCTTACCAAAATCGGCGCACACTACGAGTCGCATGAGTCCTTCCCCGAGAAGACGAATGTTGAGTTTGCTCATGTGGTTGCCCCCGGCGTTATCGAAATGCGTGTTTTCGAACGCGGCTGCGGCGAAACCCTTGCCTGTGGAACCGGCGCCTGCGCGACGAATGTGGCGGCAGCCCTTACCGGGCGCAGCGGTCGCGAGAACGAACTTCATCTGCGCGGCGGCGTGCTTCATATTGCATGGGATGAAAACGACCATGTGATGATGACCGGCCCTGCAGTCGAGTCGTTCCAGGGCACCGTGGAAGTGTAGCAAGCGCGAGCGCTTCGCGTATACTATGAGGGGCATGATCTTATTTGGTCATGCCCCTTTTCTATAGGTTGTTTTACCAGTCCGTTCACACGAGAGGTTAGCTGCATGTCGGAGTACTCGTCATCGGTTGTCACGAAAGGTGCGAAAACGTCGCTGGAGGAAAGGCGTGAGCGAGCGGTCCTCGTTGGGGTCGACCGTCCGGGGCAATCATGGCCTGTGTCCACTTCGCTGGCGGAATTGGAGCGTCTGGCAGATACGGCTGGGGCGGATACCGTGGCGATAACGACGCAAAAGCTCGAGGCCCCTAATCCTAAAACGTTCGTTGGAAGCGGCAAGGTGCAGGAAATTGCATCTCTTTGCAGAACATATTCAGCTGACCTGGTGATATTCGACGACGAACTGACTCCGTCGCAGCAATCCAATTTGGAGAAGGCTGTAGACCG
>CAVGAF010000006.1:0-50487 GCA_963627055.1 Butyrivibrio sp. CAG:318
GGACTGACTACGAATCAGTACGTCGGGGGTTCGAATCCCTCTTGGCGCACCACTTCAAGTAAAAACCCGCAATGACCCTTTGGGCACATGCGGTTTTTGTTTTTGTAGGCCAAGGAAAGGAACCCTGTTGAAGGTTCGAAGTTCGAAACCTCACAGTATGTAGCCTTCCTTCGACTACCTCCCTTACGTTGGCGGCCGAAGGATATGGCTGCTCGTTCGTTTTGACAGACTCTTTACGTGATGCTGACGGTCAAATGATGGCTGCGCAGTAGGATAGCGTCCGCACGCAAGACGTTCCTGCCGAAACGAGCATGGACAGTAAGGGAAACGCATGCTCTATCTATCTCAAATGCTTGGTAAGCCGGTCGTCGACAACACCGGCGAGAAAATCGGCACCATTTCAGATCTGGCCATCTCCACCGGCGAGGTGTTCCCCCGCATCACCAGCCTGGCGTTTCAGGGACCGGGCAAGATCCCCTTTATGATTTCGTGGCGCAAGTACGTCGACGAATTCGATGAAGACGGCATCACGTTGCAGGTCGAGGCCCACGACATCCGCTTCAGCTACCTGCAGCCCGACGAGGTGCTGCTCGCGCGCGACCTCATGGATAGGCAGATCGTCGACACGCAGGGAATGAAGGTCGTGCGCGTAAACGACCTGAAGCTTTCCGTTTCCGGCTCCCAGCTGCGCCTTCTTGGCGCCGAGGTGGGCATCCGAGGCATCCTGCGCGGCCTTTCCACCTGGCTTGAGCGCGGCGTGGTGGCCGTCGCCAAGGTATTCGGGAAGAAAATCGACGAGCAAATCATCGCCTGGAACTATATGGACCTGCTCGACCGAGACCTGTCGGAAGTGCAGCTTTCCGTCACGCATAAGCGTCTCGACGAGCTGCATCCGGCCGACGTCGCCGACATCTTGGAGCAGCTCGACCCGCAGCAGCGCGCCAACGTGTTCCAGCATCTCGATGACGCGCAGGCCACCGAGGCCATTTCGGAGATGGAAGACGAATACCAGTCCGACTTCATCGAAAGCCTCGACAACAAGCAGGCGGCAGGCCTGTTGGGCAACATGGATCCGGACGACGCCGCCGACATTGTGCGCGACCTGTCTTACGAGAAGGCCGAAACGCTTCTGCGCCTCATGGGCGTCGAGGATGCCACCGAAATCCGCCGCCTGCTCGGATACAAGGACGGCACCGCCGGCGGCATGATGACCACGCAGTTCGTCGCCGTGCACGACACCGACACCGTCGGGCACGCCATCGAGGTGCTGCGCGGCCTTGAAGAAGAGCACCCCACCGTCCACTACATCTATATCCTGGACGAATACGACAAGCTCGTCGGCGTCAGCTCGCTGCGCACGCTGGTTCTCACCGACGACAGCGTGCCTTTGGGCAAGGTCATGTACGACGACGTCATCTCCTGCACGCCCGACGAAACCGAAGAGGACGTGTCGGCGGACATCTTCAAGTACGAACTGACGGCCATGCCGGTCGTTGACGAGCACGGAGTGCTGCTCGGCATCGTCACGATTGACGATGCATGGGACGCCATCGAAGACGACGTGAGCGGCGACAAGGCCACGGCGTCGGTTCTCAAGTGGGTTGGCATCGGCATCGGAGCGGTGCTGTTCTTGGCCCTGTACACCTTGGTGCTGCTGCAAATCGTCGGGTTCCAGTGGAGGTAAGGCATGGGTTTGAAGCAACTCGGGAAAACCACGGCGAAGACCGGCGTGAACATCGACGCGAACAACCCGCGAGAACGGGCGAGCTTCAAGACGGGCGAGGCCGCGCGCACCCCCGAGCAGCAAACCGCGCTTGCGAATAGGCAGTCCGCCTCAGCTTCGGCTCCGACGGCCTCTAGCGCTTCGGAGGCGACGACGGGCGTGAAGCAGAAAAGCCGTCTGCTACTCATCCTGGCAGCGCTCGGCCCCGGCATTGTCACGGCCATGGCGGGCAACGATGCCGGCGGCATTTCCACGTACTCCACCGTCGGCGCAAGCTTCGGTTTCGCCACCTTGTGGGTCATCCCGGTCATGTGCATCCTGCTTATCGTGGTGGAGATGACCGCCGCGAAGATGGGCGCGGTCACCGGCAAGGGCTTCGCCGCGCTCATCCGCGAAAGCTTCGGCATCCGCTTGACTGCACTGGCTATGTTTGCCTTGCTCATCGGCAACGTTTGCACCACGTTCTCGGAGTTTGCGGGCATTGCGTCGGGCATGGAGATGTTCGGCGTGACCAAATACATCGCCGTGCCGGTGGCGGCCGCGGCGGTGTGGCTGCTCATCGTCGGCGGCAGCTACAAGCGCGTCGAGAAGGTGTTTCTTATTCTGTCGCTCGTGTTCCTCACGTACGTCATCGCCGCGTTTTTGGCGCAGCCTGACTGGGAAGACGCCGCCATCAACACCATCGTGCCGCATGTGGTCAGCGACCAGTCCTTCGTCTCCCTCGTCATATCCATGATTGGCACCACCATCGCGCCCTGGATGATGTTCTTCAATCAGAGCAACGTGGTGGAGAAGGGCGTGACGCCCGACGATTTGTTCACGCAGAAGGTCGATGTGGTATCGGGCACCGTGGCCGCTTGCTTGGTCGCCTGGTTCATCATCGTGACCACGGGAACCGTTCTGTTTCCGCAGGGCATCACCATCGAAGACGCCGCCGATGCCGCCCGCGCCTTGGCGCCGTTCGCCGGGCAGTACGCCGAGGCGCTTTTCGCCATCGGGCTTATCGCGGCGTCGTTCTTGGCGGCGTGTGTGTTGCCGCTGACCACGGCGTTCGTCATTTGCGAGGCGTTTGGCTGGGAGGCCGGCGTGTCCTTCAAGTGGAAGGAAGCGCCGCTGTTCAAGAGCATCTTCACGTTCGTCATCGTGCTGTCGGCCGTTATCGTGCTCATCCCGAACATCAACCTGATGGCCGTCATGCTTATGGCGCAGTTCATCAACGGCTTGGTGTTGCCGGTGCTGCTGGTGTTCATGGCGCTTATCTCCTCCGACAAGCGCGTCATGGGAAAGTACAAGAACGGGCGCATCTCCCGCATCCTCATCTGGGTGACGGTCGCCATCGTCACGGTCTTGACCGTCATCTTGCTGGTCATGCAGGTGCTCGGTATCGGATAGGGGTGTTGTGCGTCGCGCGGAAGCCGCTGTTTCGTGTTAAGGCAGTGATGCGCTTCGCGCTTTTATATTGTGCGAGCTTTCGCTCGTACCTACGAAACCCCACGTCAACAGGTAATGTTGTCGTGAAAATACGTAGGGTTGCTACTGAATTTCGTAGGGTTGAGCGAAAGCTCAACCCTTATTTGAGAGCGCCGAAGGCGCGACACATACTTTTCGTTGGGCGGCGGTGGCGATCCTTTGTGTGTCGCCCTGGCTGTTCCTCAACCAATGAAGAAGCCCCTTGTGCGGGGCTTCTTCATTTCGCTTGCATGGAAATTGCCGTCTACAGCGTGTCTTCACCTTGCTCGAGGCGCTTGACCTCTTCGAGCATTTGACGGGCGACGAATTCGTTGTCGGATTCCTCGCTGTGCATGTAGTCGAGCAGCATGGCGATCGTCAGCGCCTCCATATGGGCTTCTACGCTGCGTTCCACCAGGTGATACGCCGCAATGATGTCATTGGCGAGGTTGTTTTTGCCCGTGCCGGCGCTTTTGCGCTTCGTGCGCTTCTTGTCTTCCTGCAGCGCGTTGATGACGTCGAGCACGCTGATTTGCGAAGGGCTTTTCGCCAGGCTGTAGCCGCCGTGCTTGCCCGGTCGAGCGGCGATGATGCCCGCATTGCGCAGCAGCTGCGCCAGCTGAATCAGGTAGTCGCGGGGAATGGACATGTCCTCGGCCACGTCTCGTGACGAGCAGACCGTTCCCTTTTCGGCAAGGTATAAAACCGTGCGCATCCCGTATTCCGTCGAGGCTTTCAAACGCATTACCCCCTCACTTCCCCCTTAGCACCATACGCGACGTGCGGTGCAATTGAATAAGCGCAAACCCAAGGGTTGCCGCAGCCCCCTGTGGCTGTAGTTCCCAGCCACACGCTTGCCGATAACCCCATCATCCCCGCGCCATTCCCTAGAACGGTCGCGTGGATTGTTTTGCCATACTATATGCGGAACGGTCGAAATACTACTCGTGGAGTGGGGTATTTCACAAAAGTCTACAGGATTATGCGAGTAAGTCCTGGAAACTTGCTTCTGATGACGTTTGCGCTGTTCACCGGCGCAACAATCATTGCATCAAGTTATTTGGCCAATCGGCGAAAACAAACGGCCGGGCGCGTCTTCCCTCGCGCCCGGCCGTCATCCGCGTGCAGTGCGGTTAGTTTTTCTTCACCCCGAAATTCGACTTGTGCAGCACCGTGGTGCCGATGATGACGAGCACCACGCCCACGCCCAGGCTCAGCCACGGGTTGGCGGTGAAGCCCGCGATGATGTAGCAGATGAAGCAGCACACCATCACGAGCGTGGCGTAAGGCAGCTGGGTTGCCACGTGACGCAGGTGGTTGCACTTCGCGCCGGCCGAGGACAGGATGGTCGTGTCGGAAATGGGCGACACGTGGTCGCCGTAGACCGCGCCGGCTAAGGTGGATCCGATGGCAACCAGGAACAGCGGATCGTCGGCGGGGTAGACGCCGATGACGATGGGGAGGATGAGTGCGATGGTTCCCCAGCTCGTGCCCATGGCGAAGCCGATGAACGCGGCGACGACGAAGATGATGCAGGGCAAGATGGCGAGCGGCACGCCGATGCCGGTCAAAAAGCCGCTCACGAACTCGCCGGTGCCCAGCATGTAGCGGCAGCAGCCGCCCAGGCTCCAGGCCAGAACCAAGATCATGATGGCGCCGACCATGGAGCGCACGCCTTCCGAGAGGCTCTCGACGAAGCCGGACAGCGTGGTGAGCCCGCGTGGCAGGAACATGGCGCCGGCGACGCAGATGGCCACAGTCGCGCCGATGCACAGCCCGCCGACGGGGTTCACGCCGACTGCCTCGGAGAACTCGACGCCCTCGAAGAAGCCGCCGGTGTACATCATCCCCAGAATGGAGAACACGATGAGTGTGAGAATGGGAACGACCAGGTCATAGACCTTGCCCTTGTCGGAGATGTCGAGGCCCTTGTACTCCTCCATCGCGTCCGCCGCGCTCATTTCCACGTCGGACTGCTCGGTGACCACGCTTTCCAGCGCGGTGTGGTCGTCCGGGTCGGCGCTTGCGGCCTCGGAAAGGCCCATGCTCGCCACCTTCTCAAGCGCGCTGCCCTCGCCGGGGATGTTCCCGCGGGCCGATTCCTCGGCCTGGCGCATGGGGCCGAAATCGTTTTTGCCGGCAATGAGCATAAAGAACACGAAGAAGATGGTGAGCAGCGCGTAGAAGTTGTAGGGGATGGACTGCACGAACGTGGTGAAGCCGTCGTCGCCTAGATATCCGCCTACGGCGACGGCCCATGACGACACCGGCGCGATGATGCAGACCGGAGCCGCGGTGGAGTCGATGATCCAGGCGAGCTTTTCATGGCTGATGCGGAAGCGGTCGGTGACGGGGCGCATGACCGCGCCGACCGTCAGGCAGTTGAAGTAGTCGTCGACGAAGATGATGATGCCGAGGATCGCCGTGAGGATCTGCGCCATCTTCGCGTTCTTGATGTGCGTGGAAACCCATTCGGCATAGGCGCGGCTGCCGCCGGCGGTCGCGACCACCACGGTGAGGGCGCCGAGCAGCGCCAGGAACAAGAGCAAAGCGCCGTTGCTTGATATCTGCAGCGCCATGACGGTCGGCACGTCGGTGAACGACGCCACCAGCTGATCGGCGCCGGCGCCGTTGAGAGAGAACTGGTAGATAACCATGCCGACGAATACGCCGACGGTCAGCGACGAGTACACTTCCTTGGTGATGAGCGCAAGCGCCAGCGCCAAAAGCGGCGGCACGATGGACCAGGCGCCCGTGCTGATAAGCTCGTAGGCTTCTTCCATTCCGATTCCCTTCTTCCGCGTCTTGCCAGGTGCGCGTGGCGCGCATGGCCGTTTTGCTGGGCATCAGTATACCGATGCGTGCGATATGTCCTGTCGGGAATCTGCCGAAGGAAGGTATTCGCGAAACGGAAGGCGGGAGCGGGCGGTTGGTTTTGGCCAGTTTGCGATAAATGACCGGATGGGAGCCAAGCGCTTGTTGGCCTAGGCGGGTCTTGAGGTTGCCGGCCGGGGCGGGTGGCGCGGCGGGCAAGAGTTACGAAGGCGGGCACCCCCAGCCGCCCTCGCCGCGCCCGCCTCGATTCTGCTCGAACCCCTTGCCGACCAGTGTCGGAATCAATGGTTGCATCGGCGAGGGAACCTCTATACTGACTATAAGGGACTTCCGACATATTCATGAAGGGGCCGGAAAGAATCGAGGGCGACATGATGGGCAACGATTCACGCAAGGCGGATTTCGATCAAAACGGGACGGCTCCGGCTTGCGCGGACGCTTCTTTGCCGGACGCGCCCGGCCCTGCGGCTTCTCATGTGCCCGGCTCTGCAACATCCCTTGCCGACGCCGCCGCGTACATCGAGGGTTCGCAAGCGCTTTTGAACTACCTCGATTGCGTGCTGAAGGACTCGGAGTCGGCCCAGATCGACATTGGTTCCCTTCCCGCGATGCAGCAACCGCTGGCAAGCAAGATAGTCGCGCTCGGGTCGTTCGTGCGCGATGTGCAGATCTTGACGAAGGACCTGGCGCAGGGCCACTTTGCCGAAGCTCCCCAAAAAGCCCTGCTCGATCACGATAACCCGCTCGTATCCTCGCTTGACGACATCCGCTCGAATTTAACGAACGCGCTGACGATGGTGGAGACGTTCGCGTCCGGCGCCGATGCCCCCACTTGCCCTAGCGCCCGCGGCGGCTCTGCTAGCGAGTTTTCCGAAGCGCTTAACGAAGCCGCGACCGACATGAACGACCAGCGCCGGCAGCTTGAGCGCGACGCCCTCACGGACGCCCTCACCAACAGGGGCAATAAAGCCGCCTACAACCGGTCGCTGCAACTTTTATGGGAGCGTGGAGAGACGTTCGTCGTCGCGTTCATCGATATCGACAACCTTAAGTATTGCAATGACCATTTCGGGCACGTCGAGGGCGACGCCTACATTTGCAAGGTGAGCGAATACCTGAACCTGTATTGCGAGGGGAAGGACGAGCTTTTCCGCTTAAGCGGGGACGAGTTCGTCATCCTGTCGGCGGGATCGAGCGAATCGAAGCTGATGCTGCGCCTTGAGACGTGCCGCTCCCAGTTGCTCGCGGCTACGCAGGGCGAGGGCTCCCGGATGCCCTATTCGTTCAGCTTCGGCGTTTCCTGCGTCGAGCCTTCCGCGGGCGACGCGATGCAGCAGGCGACGGTGGACGCCGACCGGAAGATGTACGGCTATAAGGTGCGCAACAAGCCGAAGATCGACGGCTTCGACAATGGCACGACCAGGCTCTCTCCTATAGGAGTCAGCCTGAACAAGCGCGTGTTCGACGCCCTGTCCATGTCCCTTGATGGCCGTTATCTGCTGGTTCACAACCTGGATGCCCGGGTTGCCTGCTGGTCTCAATCGGCTGCGCGCGATATCGGGCTTCCGAGCGAATATATCGGCGACCCGGTTCCGCTGTGGCTTGAGACGGTGCATCCCGACGACAAGGAGTTGATGGTCGAGACCTTCAAGGGCATCGCCGATGGAACAAGTCATTCCATGAACCTGCAGTACCGCGCCCGCAATGCGCAAGGCGCTTACGTGCTGTGCGAGTCGCGCGGGTATCGGCTGGATGCCATCGGAGGCGAACCGAACCTCTATGTTGGCTATGTTGTGAATCGCGGCTTGGCCGACGGGGTTGATTCCGAAACCGGTCTTGGCAATTACCAGGCTTTGATCAGCGCTATTGGCGGATTCCGCGACAGCGGGCGCCCGGTAGGCTTCGTGATGGTCAACATTGGCGGCCTGGCCGACATCAACCGCGATTTTGGGTATGGCGCCGGCAATCAGGTGATCAGCGAGGTAGTTGCGCGCATCGGGTCGGTGTCGTCGAAGCTGTCGTTTTTGTACCGCGCGCACGGAACCCAGTTCGTGCTGGTGCGCGAGAACGTTTCTTTGGAGGACACCTACCATATCAAGGAGCTGCTGGTCGATTGCCTCTCCGAGCCTTATGCGGTCGAGGGGCGCGACGTGGAGCCGGTCGTGAGCGTCTCGTCGGCACACTACGCGTGCATCGAAGAACAGCCGACGGCCATTTTGGACATGCTGGAGCGCCGCGGGAAAATCAGCCTTCTGCAGGTGCGCACGGCCAGCAAGCCCTCGGACGACGCGGAGGACACCGGGCAGCTCGCCCGCCTCGATGCGGTGACGGGGCTGCCTTACGGCGGCGGCTTCCTGCGCCTGGCCAACGCTTTCCGCGACTCACATAGGCAGGAGAGCTTCTCCCTGATCAAAATCGATTTGGGCAACTTTCGCACCTTCAACGAATGGTACGGAAGGCAACGCGGCGACGAGCTTCTGGCCGACGTGGGGCGCACGATGCGAGCGTTCGCCGACGAGGGGCGAGCCGTCGCCGGCTATTGGGGACGCGACGACTTCGGGCTGGTAGGCCCGAGCGGGCACGATTTCGCGCACGAGGTGTTCGATCGCGTATGGGAAACGGTGTCGAGCTACGACGATGCGGTGGGTTTCCGCCCGGCCGTGGGTGTGTATCGCCTGAGCAGCACCGACGAGGTTATCGACATGGAGCGTTTCTCAAAGGCCCGGTTTGCCTGCAATGAAGCCAAGCGTGTCGATGATTATCGCATCAAGCTGTTCAGCCCGACCGATTACCAGTTGGCCGAATGCAAGCGCGCGCTGGTTGATGATTTCGAGAAAGCCCTGATTGAAGGCGAGATAACATTCAACGTGCAGCCGCAATGCGACATGTTCACCGAAAAGATCGTCGGCGCCGAGGCCTTGGCGCGCTGGCGTCGGGCCGACGGAACTAATGTTTCGCCGGCGATCTTCGTGCCGGCGCTCGAGGACGAGGGGCTTGTTCCCGAACTGGATAAGTTCATCTGGCTGAGGGTATTCACATGGCTTGGCAGCCGGCTTGCGCGCGGACTGCGTTGCGTGCCGGTTTCCATCAACGTGTCGCGGGTGGACGTCGCCTCGTTCGACGTCGTCGCGTACCTGGTGAGGCTGTCTAAGACCTTCGAGGTTCCGCCGCGCATGGTGGGTATCGAGGTGACCGAAACCAGCTACGTGAAGGATGCCGACCTGATTGGGCGCCTGGTCGCTGCGCTGCGCCGGATCGGATTCCGCGTGTACATGGACGACTTCGGGTCGGGCCTGTCCTCGCTTTCGATGCTGCACAATATCGAGCTGGACATCATCAAGCTGGACGGGCGCTTCCTGCCGAAAGGCGGGCAGGGCAACGATCGCGGCGTCGGCATCATCAAGTCGGTGCTTGAGATGGACAAGTCGCTGTCGCTACCCATCATTGTGGAGGGCGTCGAAACGGAAGAGCAGCTGATGATGCTGCGGGAGTTGGGCGCGCGCTATGCGCAGGGTTTCTATTTCTACCGGCCCATGCCCGCGGCTGATTTCGATGAGCTGCTGGATGAGCATCCCGACGCGGTGGACGAGGCGCGGATCGCCTCGCGCCCGGCGTCTGCCGCCGGCGAGCCGCCCGTGCCCGCAGCTCTGCGCTATTCCGCGCTCGATGGCTTGGGGTAGGCAAAATGCGCTGGGCGCTTGGCGAACGAAACGAGGCCCGCGGTTGCGGGCCTCGTTTGCTTTGGTTCGTTGTGTTGCGGCTTGCCGGCTGCTTAGCTGCTTAGTAGCCGTAGGAAGAGCCGCTGCTGGAGCTGGAGCTTCCGCTACCGGAGTTGGAGCCGCTGCCGCCGCTGCCGGAGTTACCGGACGTGCCGCTATTCGAACCGCTGCCGCTGCCGGAGTTCGTGCTGGACGAATTGCCCGAGCTGGAGCTTCCGCTGCCGGAGTTGGAGCTGCTGCTCTGGGACGGGCCGGTGCTCACGATGAGGTGCACGGTCTTGCTCGGCGCAAGCGAGCTGCCGGCGGTAGGCGTCTGGCTGATGACGTTGCCGGAAGCTACGCTGCTGCTGGACTGATACTCGGTGGTGACTTGGAAGCCCTCGTTGTTCAACGTGGTGATGGCGGTTCCTTCGGTGCTGCCGACGACGTTGGGCACGGTGGAGGTTTCAGGTCCCTTGCTGACCACGAGGTTGACGGTGCCCTCTTCTTTGAGCTTCTCGCCCGCGGAAGGCGACTGGCTGATGACCTTGCCGGACTCAACCGAGCTGGAGTACTGCTCCTCGACCGTGACGTAGAAGCCGGCGTTGTTGAGCGTGCTGGTGGCGGCGCTGCGCGTCTGGCCGACGACGTTGGGCACGCTGCTGCCCTCGCTGCCCAGCGACAGGTAGTAGGTGACCACGGTGTCCTTGGCAACTTTCGAACCGGCGGCCACGTCCTGGCGCGCCACCTTGTCCTTGGCGACCGTGTCGGAGTATTCGGCGGTGCCGGCCTGGTACTTCAGGCCGTTCGCCTGCAGCGCCTTCTTGGCTTCTTCAGCGGTTTTGCCGGTGAGGTCGGGCACTTCGATTTCCTGCTTGCCCTGCGATACGGTCAGGTTGATGGTGCTGCCCTTGGCCTTCTTCGTCTTGGCCGTCGGGTCCTGGCTGATGACCTTGCCCGTATCAACGGTGTCGGAATAAGTTTGCGTGACGGTGCCCACGGTGAAGCCGGCGGAGGCGATTTGCGCCTTTGCTTCGTCGAGCGTTTGGCCCGTGACGCCGGGAACCTCGATCTGCTCGCTTTCGCTGGAGTTGCCGCCAAGCGCGAACGCCGCGATGGCGATAAGCGCGACGACCGCCACCACTGCGACGATGACGCCGGCGATTTTCTTGCCATTCTTCTTCGGCGCGGTGTTGTCCGAGCGGAACGATTGCGACTGCTGGCCGTTCTGCACACCCATGTTGGCTCCCACGGCCGGCATGACCGCCGTGCCATCGGCCATGTTGTTCATTGGCGGCACGACACCGCCCATGACCTGGGTTTGCGCGCTGGTGAAGCCTTCGGAGAACATGACGGGGCGCCCGGCGAGGAAGTCGTTGAGCGCCGAGCGCATGTCTTTGGCGGTGGCGAAGCGCTCCAGGGGGTTTTTCGCCATGGCCTTCATGATGATGGCCTCAAGCGACGGGTCGATTTCGGGGTTGATCTCGCGCGCGGGGACGGGCTCGTCCTGCACCTGCTTCATGGCCACGCTCACGGCGTCGGGGCCGTCGAAGGGCAGCCGGCCGGTTGCGGATTCGTAGAGCACCACGCCGAGCGAGTAGATGTCGCTGGCGGCGGTGAGCTCCTTGCCCTGCGCCTGCTCGGGCGAGATGTAGTGCGCGGTGCCGAGCACGCTGGAGGTTTGCTCCTTGGTGGAGTTCTTGGCGCGCGCGATGCCGAAGTCCATCACTTTGACGTTGCCGTCGGGTTGGACCATGATGTTTTGCGGCTTGATGTCGCGGTGGATGATGTCCAGGCCGTGGGCCACG
The DNA here is from genome assembly GCA_963627055.1 of Butyrivibrio sp. CAG:318. Classification (GTDB taxonomy): domain Bacteria; phylum Actinomycetota; class Coriobacteriia; order Coriobacteriales; family Eggerthellaceae; genus Senegalimassilia. Next base: position 11,514 of record CAVGAF010000006.1, read on the forward strand.
GACAGCGCCTGGCAAACCTGGCTGCCGATTTCGGCGACCTTGCGCTGGTTGATGGCGCCGCGCTGCTTGATGGCGGTTTTCAGGTCGGAACCGCGGACGTACTCCATGACGATGTAGTACGTGCCGTCATCCTGGCCCCAGTCGTACACGTTGACGATGTAGGGGCTTTGCAGGTTGGCGGCGCTTGCGGCTTCCTGCTTGAAGCGCTGCGTGAAGTTTTCATCCGCGGCGTATTGCGGGAGCATCACCTTGACCGCCACCAAGCGTCCCAGGACGTTGTCCTGCGCGCGGTACACCTCGGCCATGCCGCCGATGCCGATGCGCTCGGTAATTTGGTATCGGTTGTTGAACACCCGGCCGATCATGTTTCCGGTCACGTCTAAACTCCTTTTGGTCACATGCGGGCTTGGTTAGTGATTCTCACCATAATACCGCGCCCAACACCGTTTATCTATAAAAGGCCTTGAACTTCCAAAGCTGTTTGCAGGATGTCGTGGGCCTTCTGCGTGCCCACGCCTTCGTCGCCGTCCTCGATGACGACAGCGACCACGACCTCGGCATCGTCTGCGGGGGCCATGCCCACGAACCAGCTGTCGTTGGTGGTGGCTTTCTCCGCGGTGCCCGTCTTGCCGGCAACCTCCACGCCGTCGATCTGCGCCGCCGTGCCGGTGCCGCTCTTCACGACGCCCTTGAGCACCTCGCGCACGCGTTTGGCGGTGTCGGAGCTGATGGACGTGCGCAGCTTTTCGGGCGTTGCGGTAAACGAGCGCTCGCCGTTGGCGTTGTAGATGCCGTCGACAAGGTAGGGCTTCATCTCATCGCCGTTGTTGGCGATGGCGCTTCCCACCATGGCCATCTGCAGGACGGTGGCCTGCGGGCCGGCGGGGCTTTGGTGGTTCAGCGGGTTGACGGGCTCGCCGGCGGCGGCCCATGCGGTTTCCCATTCGGTCATTTCCGAGGGTTCGGCCATGAGCGAGGTGTACATGGTCAGTGGGAAGTCGAAGGTTTGGTTGAAGCCGAAGCTCTCCGCGCCCGCAACCAGCGCCTCGGCGCCCATCTGCACGCCGAGCTGGCCATAGACGGTATTCGCCGACCACCAGGTAGCCTGCTCGAGGGTTTGCGTGCCGTAGGAGGTGTTGTCGAAGTTGGACACGCTGGCGTTGCCGATGTCCATGGTGCCCGGCGACGAATAGCGGGTGGACTCGCTTGCCGTGTCGTTTTGCAGGGCCGTTGCGAGCGTGACTATCTTGAAGGTGGAGCCGGGCGCGTACAGGGCGCCGGTCGCGCGGTTGATGAGCGAGGAATCGTCGCTTGACGTGGCTCCGGCCAGGACGGTCTCGAAATCCTGCGCGTCGTAGGTGGGCGCGCTCGCCATGGCGAGGATGGCTCCCGTCTTCGGGTTCATGACCACCGCGGCGCCCTTGCTGCCCGAAAGCGCGTCCTGGGCGGCTTGCTGGATCTTCGAGTTGATGGTGAGCGTCACGTCGTTGCCGGCAGAGCCCACGCCCGCCATGGAATTGAGCACGTCGGTCCAGGTGGCGAAGTTAGTCGTGCCGGTGAGCGTGTCGTCGTAGGCGTCCTCGATGCCCGCCTCGCCGTATTGTTGCGAAACGTAGCCGACGACGTGCGTGGCCAGGTCGCCCGCGGGATATATGCGGTCGTAGCTGCCGTCGTCGTTGAGCACGCTGCGCGCCAGCACGATGCCGTCGTAGGTGGAGATGGTCCCGCGTTCGCTCTTCTGCTCCTTGGCCAGGGTGTGGTTGTTGCCCGGCATGGATTGATAGTTTTCGGCGTCGACCACCATGATGAGCGTGAGGTTGGCCACCAGCAGGGCGAACAGCGCGCTGCAGAACAGCATGGAGTGCGTCAGGCGCTTGCCGAGGCTGATGCGCCCGAGCACGCTGTTGGCATGCAGCGAAGACGTGGTGCCGCTGAGCATTTCCGTTTCGATGCCCGTCGCCTCGTCGCCGGCGCGCAAAAGGAAGCCGACGATGATGAAGCTGCCCAGAAGCGACGAACCGCCTTGGCTGATGAAGGGCAAGGTCAGGCCCGTGAGCGGGATGAGGCGCGTGACGCCGCCGACGATGATGAACGCCTGCAGGACGATCATGCCGGTAAGGCCCACGGCCACGAAGCTGGAGACGTCGCTTTTCGCGCGGGCCGCCGTGAGGAAGCCGCGGATGGCGAAGCATAAAAACAGCAGCAGGACGCCCGCCGCGCCGAGAAGGCCCGCCTCCTCGGCGATGTCGGCGAAGATGAAGTCCGATTCGACGACGGGGATTTGCTGGAAGTTCTCCGTGCCGCCGGCCAGGCCGTTGCCCAGCCCCACGCCGAACAGGCCCCCGTCGGCGATGGAGTAGATGGCTTGGCAAAGCTGATAGCCGGTATTCTGCGCGTCGGCGAAGGGGTTGAGCCAGGTGCTCACGCGCACCTGCACGTGGCTGAAGGCGCTGAAGAGCGCCACGCAGCCCACGGCGACGAGCGCCAGGCCGATGATCAGGTAGAACTTCTTGCCCGTGGCAACGTAGAGCATGAGCAGGAACACGAAGAAGAACACGAGCGCGCTGCCGAGGTCCTTCTCCAGCACGACGACGAGCATGGCCAGGCCCCACATGAGCAAAAGGGGCAGAAGCGAGCGGATGTCGGGAAGGCGCACGGGCCCGATGCGCACGGTGAACACGGAGAGCATCTCGCGGTTTTCCGCCAGGTAGCTTGCCATGAACAGCACGATGAGGACCTTGGCGATCTCGCCGGGCTGGAAGGAGAATCCGCCGATGTGCAGCCAGATGCGGCTGCCGTAGATTTCCTGGCCGAGGCCGGGGATCATGGGCGAGAGCAAAAGGAATATGCCCACGAGCATGAGCGTGTACTTGTAGTTGGCGACTTTGTCCAGGTTTCTAAACAGCGCCAGCACGATGATCATGAAGGCCACGCCCACGAATAGCCACATGACCTGGTTCTGCGCCATAGTAGTGACGCTGGAGAAAGGGGCTATGCGGGTGATGAAGGCGATGCCGATGCCCGAGAGCGAAAACGCTATGGGAAGCAGCGCCGGGTCGGCACCGGGGGCGAGCTTGCGCACGGCGAGGTGGGCCACCACGAAGGCGGCGAAGATGCCGATGGGCACGGACAGGGAATCGAAGCCGACGGCCTGTCCCTCGCGAATGGCGATGGTCACGAACAGCAGCGCCACTACGGGAGCGGCGAGCAGCAGCAGGATGAGTTCTATGTTGCGACGTGTCATGGAGCGCTACCCCTGCGAGGCCTGTCCGGAGGCGGACTTGCTCGCGTCGTTTTGCTGTGCAGACGAGCTTTGCTTAGAAGAGCTGCTCGAGGATTCGCCTGCGCTCGTTTTTCCGCTCGAGGAGCCCTCCTCGCGGTATTTGTCCACGAGTTCGCGCGCGGCGTCGACGTTGTCGCAGGTGATGCCCTCTTTCAGGTGCTCGACGGTGTTCGGCTGCAGCGAGCTGGTGGAAACATCGGTGGTTTCCAGGTGCTGCGACAGCGAAATGCCGCCGATGTCCCAGGGCTTACCCTGGTATATGGCGACCTTATCGTCGTCGATGCCCAGGTAGGCGACGGTGTTGAGCCACTTGTTCACCCCGAAGGCCGTGCCCGCGATGATGGCGATGAACAGCAGGATCACCAGCGCGACTGCGCGTTTGGTCTTGCGTGCCATCTTGCGGCGGCGTTTTTCGGCGAAGCCCTCCACATTGGAGACGATGACGGTGACGTTGTCGTGTCCGCCGGCGGCGATGGCTTCGTTGACCAGCTGGGATGCACAGCGTTGCGGGTCGCGCACGCGGCGCAGCGTCGCCTCGATGGTTTCGTTTCTCACCATGGAGGAAAGCCCGTCGGAGCAGACGAGGAGCCTATCGCCGGCGTCGACGTTGATTTCGTAGATGTCGGGGCGCGTGTTGGGGTCGGAGCCGAGCGCGCGCGTGATGACCGAGCGCTGAGGATGGTTGCGCGCTTCTTCCGGCGTGAGCTGGCCGGCCTCGATCATGTCGGCCATGAGGCTGTGGTCGCGCGTGAGCTGTTGGAGCTTGCCCTGGTGCAGAAGGTAGGCGCGTGAGTCGCCGACCTGCGCGATGAGCAGGCGCTCCCCCTCGAGCATGCAGGCGGTCATGGTGGTGCCCATGCCCTCGCGCCCGCGCCCGTCGCGGCTGGCGCGGATGATTTCGCGGTTCGCCTCCTCGACGGCGTTCTGCAGGGCTGCCCCGTCGGGGTGTTCCGGCGCGAGCTCGGCCAGGACGTTCACCGCGATTTCCGAGGCGACCTCGCCCGCGGCGTGACCGCCCATGCCGTCGGCGACGGCGAACAGCGGCGGGCGCACCACGAGGCTGTCCTCGTTGTGGTCGCGCACGCAGCCGACGTCGGTGCGGCTGCCGAAGGACGTGACGGCACCCTTGCGCGTGCGCTGGGTGGACCGGTAAGAAGAGTGTTTCCCACGTGCCATTATGCGTACCTCACACGGATCGCGACGTCGCCGACGTTGACGGTGTCGCCGTTACGCAGGGCGGTAGGCTCGCTGATGAGCTGGCCGTTTACGGCGGTGCCGTTCGTTGAGCCAAGGTCTTCGATGAACAGGTTCTGCCCCATGAGGGTGAAACGCGCGTGCCTGCCGGAGACGTATCCGGCACCGATGACGATATCCGCGCCGGGGTTGCGCCCGACGATGACCGGCCCGCGCACCACGATGGATACGCCGCGCAGCTCCTTCGGGCCCCGCTCGACGGAGAGGTTCCACGTGCGTTCGCGTTTGCGCTGGCCGCGCACGGCCCCGATGCCCGTCTTCATGATGGCGAAGAGGAACAGGTAGAGCAGCGCGACGAACAGCAGGCGGATGAGAAGCAGCGCGTAGTCGATCAAGGCGAATCCTCCCGAGTTTTCCTACGCCAGCGTGAACACGAGGTCGGTCGTGCCGATGGAGATGTGGTCGCCCTCGCTGAGCGGCTGGCTTGCGATGGCGCGGCCGTTGACGTAGGTGCCGTTGGTGGAGCCCAAGTCGGTGACGGTCCAGACGCCCTGGCTGGTCAGCGTCAGCTCGGCATGGGTTCGCGACACGTTGATGTCGGGGATGGCGATGTTGTTGCGGGATTCGCGCCCAATGGTGATGCGGGCGCTGGAAAGCTCGTAGGGGCGGTTGGTGGCCGTGTCGATGAGGCGGGCATGGCCGACGGCCGCGGCGCCGCGCTGCTGCATGAGGTCGTCGGGATTGCCGGTGAAGACCATCGTCTTCGCGGCGGACGGCGCGGGAGCGGCGGCGGATGCCGCGGCAGCGCCGCAAGCAGCGCCCGCTGCCGGCGCCCCGGCCGGGGCTTGTGGCGCCTCGTAGGCGTATTCGCCCTGCTGAGGAGCGTTGCGGGGCTGGTTCCAATCATTCGCTGGCGGCTGTTGCGCGAAGCGCTGGTCGTAGCGCGGCTGCGCGGGCACGGCAGCCTGCGAGTTGCCGAACTGCTGAGCGGGGTAGGCGGTTTCCGGGCCGTAGCCGCCGTCGGAGAGCCCATAGCGCTGCATTTCCTCGTTGCGCAGCTGGCTGATGATGGGTGCGGCCACCGCTTCGGCGATGACGTCGAACTTGCCGTGCCTGAGGCCGTCGTCGACAATGAAGCGCACGAGCGGCTGCCCGTCCATCATCAGCCCCTGCTCGGAAGCCTTCGCCGCAAGATAGGTCTCCGTCTCTCCGGCCAAGGTGGGGTAGTAGCCGAACAGACGGCGGTCGTCGTCGGGGTTCACCAACACCGTGTAGAGCGTGGGCGCGTATTGCTTGCCCGCGCCCACCATCTTTTCGCGCCGCATCTGCTTCTCGGCTTTTTTAGCAATTTGAACAGGGGATATGGGGGCGTCGAACATCTTGTCCGCCGCGCCTTCGAACGTATCCTCCATTTTGCCCTCGAACCTCGAGAAGATGCCCATTGCCGCTCCTTGCGTTGCCGTGTTGCCGCTTGGAGACGTGCCGCCACCAAGCTTGATAATCAAATCGACATTGTGCCACACGACCATCCCGACGTGGGGATATTGATGCAATCGTCACTTTATCGCCCGACGAGGAGCTTGCACGCCGCCGCCGTTTTCCGGGAGGCTTTCGGCTTGGCGGCGTCTTGCCCGGGCTAGTTTTCCGACTGGGGCGCGTCCTCGACCATGCGCATGAGGTCTTGCTGGTTGTGGACGTCGAGCTTGCGGTAAATGTGGCGGATGTGCGTTTTGGCGGTGCCTTCGGAAATGAACAGCTTTTCCTGGATATAGGCGGCGTTATGGCCTTTGGCCAGGAAGAACAGGATTTCCGTCTCGCGGCGCGAGAGCAGGTAGGTGTTGGCGACCGTCTCGCATTTCCCGCGGAAGCGACCGCCGCCGCGCAGGCGCTCGTTGGCATCCTGGGCGGCCTCGCCCGCCGTGCGCCCCATCGCCCGCCGTGCCGCCGAAGGGGTTGACGCGCCCGTACGGGCCGGGGCGGCGCTCGCTTGCGCCTCCTGCGGCTTTTCGGCGGCGCTTGCCGCCTCGGGCTGGGCGTTTACGGGTCGGCCTTCGCCCTCCCGATCAATGGTCGGGCTTTCGCTCGACCCTGCGAAACTTTGCTGCCGGGTCGACGTTTCCGCAGGGTCTTGCGCGGGCTCGCACCCGTTTTCGCTTTTGAGGGCCTGGTCGGTGTCGGGTTGGCTGTCGGTCGTGTCGGCGACGACGGTCGTTTCGGGCGCTTCGCCGCCGCTGGCCGTCTCGGCGTCGGGCGTCGATGCCGGGTATGCCTCGGCGCGCGCGGCCAGGGTTTCCAGCTCCGGCGCCGCTCCGCAGTTGCGCACGCCCGCCGCCTTCGCCGCCGCCTCTTCACGCTCGAAGCTGGCCGAAACGGCTTTGACCAGCGGGCAGGGAACCACGATGGCCTCCACCTCGTGCTCGCGCGGCAGCATGGCGTAGGCGATGACCATGATGAGCAGCATCGCGACGACGACGGTCTGCTCCCCGAAAGGCATCTGGTGCACGGCGTTTGCCGCGGCCACCGGTGCGAGCGAGCCGATGAGGACCGCCGCCGCCATGGTTCCGCGCCCGACGCCGAACACGAACACCGGCGAGAGGCGGAAGCGCTGCGAAAGGTCGCTGAAGAAGATCCACATGAGCGATTCGAAGCACAGGAATCCGACGATCAAAAACGTGCTGCCCAGCGGGCTTCCCGCTTCCCCCGCCGAGGGGATGAAGAAGATGGTCACGGCGATGAAGGGGATGAGCGGCTGGAAGAAGCGGCTCCACTTGTCGCCGCCGCCAAGGGCCATGATGGTGATGAGGATAAGTATGCTGGCCACGCCGGCGGCGAGCATGAGCATGGGCTGCGAGCCAGCCTCCGGGCTGGTCATGACCGATTGCAGGGATTGGCTGCGCAGCATGCCGAGCGGGATGCCCAGCACGAACACGGGCACGGCGAAGCGCAGCAGGAACTTGCCCTTGTTGATGGGCAGCGGTTTGAACAGGGGGACGTCGTTGCGTCTGTAGAACGACTCCGGCGTTTTCCGCAACAGAATGGCCAGCTCAAGCAGCGGGATGGCCGCGATGATGACCGAAGAGGCCGGCTGCGGGGCGTAGTGCAAGGTGACGGCGAACAGGCCGAAGGAGACGAACACGGCCACCGCGGTGTTGAACACGATGGAGGCGCTGTCGCAGCGGGCGAACGCGGTGCCCCAGTAGATGATGAACACCGACGACCCGATGCCCGTCATGACGCCGGAGATGATTTCCAGAGCGGGGTAGTCGGGCAGGAAGGGCGCCAGCAGAAGCGACGTGCCGACAAACGACAGCGCCGCGCCGCCGACGAGCAGCCCGCGCGATATGTAGTAGCGCAGGAAACGCTGGTTGGTGAGCCCCATGAACAGCAGGCAGAACACGTACACGCAGATTGAAATGAGATAGGACAGCGACACGCTGCTGCCATAGAGGCCCTCGAGCAGGTTCGTCGCCCCGAAGACCGAAGACGTGCCGAACATGGTCGCGAACACCCATGCCTGGTGCAGGCCGTAGCCGACCGACAACAGACTCAATTCTCCGAACGCGCTGTCATCGCCGAAATCGGCGTTGAGCGTGATCCGAGGAACACGTACCCCCATACGTTTTTCACCCCTCTTGTAATGCATCCTCTGGACCCTATAATACCCGCCTTCTTCGCGAGGGGTGGGCAAGGCCGTGGGTTATCTTGTGGGTGATCCGATTCGATTATTTTGTTGACCTGGGAAAACACAAAAATCATCCTCGAAGGATGATGTGTTCAAATTATGGGCTTGCGCGCTGCGGCTTCGGGAATATGACCGATTCGCCTTGTTTTTGCGAACCGGGGGGCGCGGCTCGGGCCGGCTGGTCGACCGACCCGCATGCCGCTGGTGGCGCTAGGCCACCTTGATGACCACGTTGTCGTAACGGTTGAGCACGGTGCTTTCGCCCGTGGCGCCCTGACCGTCATGCGTGGTCTGCGTGCCCGGCTTCTGCGACTCAGCCGCATACACCGTGCACGTGTACTGCTTGCCGGACAGGTAGTCCGCCAAGCTGGTGGCGTCGTAGTTGTGAATGGCGCTGAGGCCGTTCTGATTGTTGCTGGACCTGACGTCCTCGTTCAGCAGGTCTTTGACCGTGCTGCCCTCGGGAACGATGACCAGCTCGCTACGAACGCTACCGCCCTGGGCGGTTTCGTCGAGCACGCACGTGATCTCGTACACGCCCTTGCTTTCCACCTGAGTGCCCTCATCGCTGTGGACATAGTAGAACGCATAGGCCGGTACGGCGATCAACGCGCATACGCAGCACGCAACCGCGATGGCAAGAAACCTCTTGCCCCAAGATGCGTTGGCCATAAGAGCCTCCCTTCTGCAAGTTCATTGGAGAATGGAAATGCCCCGCTTCTGGCAACGTGATTCACAGTATACGGGGGCAAAATTGTTTCAGCAACGGAAAAGCTCGCTTCTGACCTGCGTAAACAATGAATCAACCTGCGGGGATGATGCGCTAGGCGGCCCAAGGGCGCCCGGGGGCACCCCAAACGGGTTCATTTAGGGTTTGCGGGATGATAATGCGCCCCTTTCGCTGCATATACTAAGTTGCAACGAAGAGGACAGGCCTGCGAACAGGGGTTTGCGGGCCAAGCGCCGCCTGGGGTGAAAGATCGGGCGGCGTGCCTCGGTGCCTTGGCACCGGGGCCGACTGAATGAAGGGGGATGCAATGGCTGAAATAGCGAAGGCCGAGGAGCTGGACGTTTCCTGGGACCTCGACGATGACTTCGATCCGCTGGAGGTCGACGACGAGGAGATCGACCAGGAGGACATGGACGACGACAACCCGCTCGACACGACCGACTACCCGACGATGCGCAACATGCCCGAGAACATGCAGCGCGAGGCCGTCTACACGCCTGCGCGCCAGGGCAGCGCCGTCGATGCGGTGCTTTCCATGCTCGATCACAACCCGGCCCGCCGTCCGGTGCTGGTTTCCATCCTGGGTTGGTGCGAGGGCGGATGCCTGAATAGCGAACTGACCGAGAAGGTCGATGCGCTGCAGGAGGATAACCGCTCCGTCTACGGCACCACGACGCTGTGCCGCATGCTCGAGCGCGCCGGCGCTCTTGAGCTGGAGATGCCCGAAACGTCCGATGCGCACGAGGACGTCGAGGAAGGCGTTGAGTATCTGGAGATCAAAGAGCGCGTCGACCCCGTGTGGCGCACCACCGAGGCAGGCAGCGCCGTGCACGCGCAGATGACTTCCGGCGCGTCGTTTAGGGACATCGTGCTCGACCGCGATTCGCGCTACCTGGAGGTGTACCGTGCGGTCATGAACGCCGTTGACGAGCGCCCGCGCACCAAAGTGGAGATTGAAGAGCTGGTGGACACCTTCGACGTGGTGCAGAGCCCGCGCAGGTTCGGTGCCCATTTCATCGACATGTTGGAGCGCACCGACGCTCTGGAGTGGAAGAATCACGCGTGGCAGCTGACCGACCTGGGCCGCACTATGATGCCCGAGGTCGAGGCCGTGCTTTCCAAGAAGGGGGAATAACCGATGTCCGAAGCAACCGTCGCGCCCGAGCAGGGCGCCTCTGCCGAGCAGGAACTGGACCTCGCGGCGCTGATGGACGGCCGTGCCCGCACCTACGGGCTGCTGTCGCGCCTGTTTCTGAAGGAAGTCGACAAGCCGGTGCTGACCGAGCTGCAGGGCATGCGTTTCCCCGCCGCCACTGGCAATGACAAGGTGGACGAGGGCTATCACATGCTCTACGACTACCTGCGCACTTCCTGGGACGACAGCATCACCGAGCTGGCCATCGACTTCGTGCGCACGTTCATCGGCCACGGCGTCAACGGCTTCTCGGCGGCGTATCCGTTCGAGAGCGTCTACACCTCCGAGCGCCGGCTGATGATGCAGGAAGCCCGCTCCGAGGTGCTGCAGACCCTGCGCGAGAACAACCTCAAGCGCGGCCGCTGGACCGAGGGCGAGGACCATATCGCGCTGGAGCTGGAGTTCATGCAGCGCATGGCCATGCGTACCGCCGAGGCCCTGCGCGCAGGCGATGAGGACAAGGCCATCGAGCAGCTGCGCACGCAGCAGAAGTTCGCGCAGGACCACCTGCTGAACTGGCTGCCCATGATGACCGAGGATATGCGCCGCTTCGCCCGCACCATGTTCTATCAGGGCCTGGCCCAGCTGGTCATGGGGTATGTCGAAGAGGATGCCGACCTTCTGGAAGAGCTGCTGGATAGCGTCGAGGACGCTGCATAATGGCCGGCGGGAACGTAACCCGCCGCGAATTCGTCGCCGTGGCGCTTGGCGTCGCGGCATGTGCTGGGCTCGGCGGGTGCGCCGGGCCCAGCGCCGTTTCGGGGCAGGGAAGCGCTGGCGCGGGTGCGGGCGATGGCGCGGGCGCGGGCGCGGGAGCGTCCTTGGATGCGGAGCTGGTTTCGGCGGGCGCCTTGACGGTTGCGGCGGTGGTGAACAGCCTGCCGTATTACCAGGAGGACAACGGCGTGCGGTCGGGGTTCGTCTGTGAGCTCATGGAAGCGGCTGCGGCGCGCATGGAGCTTGGCTGCACCTGGTCGAAGGTCGATTCGCTTGAAAGCGCGGTGCTTCGCGTGCGTCCTGGCGAGCAGGTGCGCGGCGCCGCGGTGCGCTCGGATGTCGCGGCGACGTTCGCGGCGGCTGACGCGCTGCGGGCGGCCGAGGATGCCGCCGCCGAGGCGGCGGGTGCCGATGCGAGTGCCGCTGGGGCGGGCGAAGGTTCCGCTGGGGATGCCGCTGGGGCGCGCTCGAGCGGGTTCTCGACGATTCCCTATTTGACGGTTTCCCAATGTTTGGTGGCGAAGAAGTCGTCGTCTGTTGCGAGCGTGGACGACCTTGCACAGGCGAGCGTCGGCGTGCTGGGCGGTTCCCCCGGCCAGGTATGGGTCGAGGGGAATCTTCCCGGCGCGCAGGCCGTCGTGTTCGCGACGCTTACCGAGCTGTTCTCCGCCCTGCAGGCGCGCAACGTCGATGCGGTGGTGGCCGATACCCAGGCGGCCGACTATTACTTGCGCGTGGCGTACGGCGACGAAGAGGTGGTGCAGGCGCTTGACGGGACGGACTTTGCTTATGAACTGGTAATTCGCGAAAGCGACGAGGCGCTTGCGGATGCCCTTTCCCGTGCGCTCGACGACTTGCGTGAGGACGGGACCTATGACGGGCTTTGCGAGGCCTGGTTCGCCGCGGCCGATAATTCCCGCGGCAAGACCGACGCGCGCACGCCCGAACAGGGCGCTCCGGGTCACGACAAGGGCGGTGCGGTGTAGGGCCGCGCGGGGTCGCGGCGATCCGTTCGATGCGCTACCCTGAGAGCATTCATTTGCGCATGAGAGGAGCTTTCATGAGGTTGTGCGTATTCGGGTCTTCCAGCTTGAATTTGGACGCCGTGTATCTCGATGCCGCCTACGAGATGGGGCGCGTGCTGGCGCGCCACGGGCATGAGCTGGTGTTCGGCGGCTACGACATGGGCATGATGGGAGCCGTGGCGAAGGGTGCGGCGGATGCCGGCGGCGTTGTCATAGGCGTGGTCACCGAGGGGCTCAACGGTCGCGGGCGCGACATCTTCCCGTGCACCGAGGTGATATGCATGCCCGATTTGGCGCAGCGCAAGACGCGCATGATCGAGCTTTCCGACGCGTTTATCACCATGCCCGGCGGCCTGGGCACCTTCGACGAATTCTTCGTCGTGCTTTCCCAGGTGAAGGCGGGCGAGCTTGAGGGCAAGAGCGCGATTTTGAACGTCGGCGGCTATTTCGGCCCGCTGATCGAGATGCTCGATCGCGCGACGGCTACGGGCCTGAACGCGACCGACTGGCGGGCGAGCTGCGGCGTGTTCGATACGCCCGAAGAACTCGTCGCATGGCTGGAAGGCTAGACGCAAAGGTAACCGGATAGCTACCGATTCAGCCAAACCTGCCTGCGCGTCTAGCACTCGCGGCTAAAGAGTGCTAACTTTCACCAAGAGCGAATTTCGTTGTGCAGATGCACTAAGTGCCCACGTGGCGCAGGGTGCATCTTCGATAACGCTTGCAAAGTATGCTCGTGCGCCGGGAGGCAAGCCCGGCGCCGATGGAGGGCTCGCGTCCCGCGCGCGCCCGAGGAAGGGGTTTGCAGCATGGCCAAGGAAATCTCCTACGACAACGAAACGCGCCAGTCGCTGGCAGCCGGCGTGGCGAAGCTGGCGGACGCGGTGCGCGTGACTATCGGGCCGAAGGGCCGCTACGTGGCGATGACCAAGCCGAAGGAGCGTCACCCGAACGTTTCCAACGACGGCGCCACGGTGGCGGCGCATGTCGGATCGCAGGACCATGTCGAGAAGATGGGCCTGGAGATTGTGCGCGAGGCCGCCATGGCCGCGAACAACGAGGCGGGCGACGGCACTTCGACGGCCACGCTCTTGGCCGACGCCATCGTGCGTGAGGGCGTTCGCCACGTGACCGCCGGCAACGACCCGCTGGCGCTGCGCCGCGGCATCCAGAAGGCCGCCGACGCGGTGTCCGACGAGCTGCTGGCGGGCGCGGTGCAGGTGACCACGCGCGATCAGATGGCCGAAATCGCCACCGTGTCGTCCGGCGACGAGGAAATTGGTGGCAAGATTGCCGATGCGCTGGAGGAAATCGGCAAGGACGGCGTCATTTCCGTCGAGAAATCCACTACGTTCGGCATTAGCCTGGACGTGAAGAAGGGCATGCTGTTCGACCGAGGCTTCATTTCCCCGTACATGGCCGACGACATGGGCAAGATGACCGGCGAGCTGGAACAGCCCTACATTCTTATGACCGACCAGCGCCTGGCTGACAACTTCAAGGACATCGTGCCGGTGCTCGAAGAGGTCATGCAGTCGGGGCATCCTTTGCTCATCGTGGCCGACGACGTGCGCGGCGAGGCGCTGAACTCCCTGCTCATGAACCGTCAGCGCGGCACGCTGCACAGCGTGGCCGTGGTGGCGCCGGGCGCGGAGGATCGCCGCCGCGCCGAACTTGAGGACATGGCCATCCTGACGGGCGGCGAGGTCATCACGCCCGATCGCGGCCTGACCATGGCCGACGCGCGCAAGAGCATGCTGGGCCGCGCGGCAAGCGTGCAGATCACGAAGGACCGCACGCTCATCATCGGCGGCAAGGGCAAGGCCGAGGCAATCGAGGCGCGCTGCGAGGCCATCCGCAACGAGCTTACGCGCCCGCATTCCGACTACGACTTGGACGTGATGCGTGAGCGCCTGGCGAAGCTGTCGGGCGGCATCGCCGTTCTGAGCGTCGGCGCGGCCACGGAAACCGAGATGAACGAGATTCGCAGCCGCATCCAGGACGCCCTGCGCGCCACGCGTTCGGCGGCAAGTCAGGGCTTGCTCGCCGGCGGCGGCGTGGCCCTGCTGCAGGCGGCCAAGGTGCTCGACGACCTTGAAGTGGCAAGCGAGGAGGAGCGCTTCGGCGTCGATATCCTGCGGCGCGCTTTGGAAGAGCCCCTGCGCGCGCTGTGCGCCAACGCCGGCTACGACGGCAACGTCGAGGTTTCCCGTGCCCGCGAAGCTGAGTTCGGTTACGGCCTGAACTGCGAAACCGGCGAGCGCGGCGACATGATCAAGATGGGCGTGGCCGACCCGGCGAAGGTGACCGTGACGGCTTTGCAGGCCGCGGCATCGGTTGCGTCGCTGATCCTGATCACCAACTGCGCCGTGGTTGAGGCGGAAAAGGAAGAAGACGCCGAGTAACGAGGCAAAGGGGAGCGCGTGAGCGGGACGATTCACTACGAGGTTACCGAATTCGCCGAAACGCTGAAGGCGAGCTTCATCGGCGGTGCCGAGGTGGACGATCGCTATGCTCCCCACATCCTCGCCAACGACGGCGGCGCCTGCGCCAACGTCCTCGCCACGCTGAAAAGCGAGCTGGTCGATTGCACGAGCTTCGCCTTCTCCGTGGCGTTTGTAACCGCAAGCGGCATGCAAGTGCTCGCGGCGGTTCTTTCCGATTTGCGCGACCGGGGCATTCCCGGTCGCGTCCTCACGTCCACGTATCAAAACTTCAACAGCCCCGATGCGCTGCGCAAATTGCTGGAATACCCCAATATCGAGGCGCGCGTTTATCAGGGCGATCTGCACGCAAAAGGCTACTTCTTCGACAAGCACCAGCTTTCGACGGTCATCATCGGCAGTTCGAATTTGACCCAGAAGGCATTGACCTGCAATAAGGAATGGAACATCCTGTTCCGATCGTATGCCGACGGGGCCATGCTGCTCGACGCGCGGCGAGAATACGACAAGCTTTGGGAAGATGAGCAGACGGCGCGCATCGACGAGGAGTGGATTTCCGGCTACGAGGCTTTCCTGGATACTCATAACGTTGAAGGGGCTGGTGGAAAGCGTGTTTCCCTGAAGGCGTTCTCGTCGGCGGCGGCTGAGGGCGACGGGGCGGGCGGCGCGCCGTGCTTCGAGATGCGCAAGCCGTCTGCGGCGGGTGAAGAGGCTGGTTGCGATGGCGCGCAACTTGGCGGATCCGCGTCAGGCACCGCGCCAGGTGTTGCGTCGGGTGTCGGCGGCGCTTCGACGAGTGACATTCGCCCCAACAAGATGCAGGCTGGCGCGCTTGAGGCGCTTGACGTGCTGCATGGCCGCGACGAGCGGCGGGCTCTTCTGGTATCGGCGACCGGTTCGGGCAAAACGTATCTATCGGCGTTCGATATCGCTCGCACGCGTCCGGCAAAAGTCCTGTTCATCGCCCATAGGCAACGCATCTTGAAAGCATCGGCGAAAAGCTATGCCCGCGTGCTCGGCGGGGCATACGACTATGCGATTTACGCGGGATCGAGTCGCCCCGCGCATTCGACCTGCCTGTTCGCGATGGTGGGGACGCTCGCGCGGCACCTGGATGAGTTTCGTCCCGATGAATTCGACTACATCGTGATCGACGAGGCTCATCGCACGGGTGCGGCGGGGTATCGCGCCATCATCGATTACTTTAAGCCGAAGTTTCTGCTCGGCATGACGGCTACCCCGAGCCGCACCGACGGATACGATGTGTATGCCCTGTTCAACCATGTGATCGCGTTCCGCATCACGTTGCAGGACGCGCTCGATTGCGACATGCTCTCGCCGTTTCACTACTTCGGCGTTGCCGATTTGGCGATTGACGAGGAGTCGGTCGACGACTTCACGCTGTTCAACCGCCTGACTAGCGAGGCACGCGTCGACCACGTCATCCGAAAGATCGAGGAGTATTCCGTCGAGAAGAGCAATCGCCGCGGGCTGGTGTTCTGCAGCCGCAAAGACGAGGCGCGGCGGCTGGCGCAGGCGTTTTGCGAGCGCGGATACGCGGCGCAGGCCGTGGACGGCGACACTCCCGAGGCGGTTCGCGACGCGACCATCGAGCGGCTGGAGCGCGGCGAACTGGAGTACATTTTCACGGTCGATATCATGAACGAGGGCGTCGATATCCCGTCGTTGAACCAGATCATCATGCTGCGAAAGACCGAGTCCGCCATCGTGTTCGTGCAGCAGCTTGGGCGCGGCTTGCGGAAGTTTCCCGGCAAGGCGTATACGCTGGTGCTCGACTTCATCGGCAACTACCAGCAGAACTACCTGGTTCCCATCGCGCTTTCGGGCGATCGCACCTACAACAAGGACGGACTGCGCCGCGTGGTGAAGGAGGGCAGCTCGGTGATTCCGGGGTGCTCGACCATCACGTTCGACAAGGTGTCCGAGCAGCGCATCTTCAAAGCGCTTGAAGAGGGGCGATTCAGCGACGCGAAGCTGATACGCAACGAATACGTGCATCTCAAGCAGTTGCTCGGCAGGATCCCCCGACTGGTCGATTTCGACGAGAATGAAGCGATGGACCCGCTGATCATCATTAAGAAGTACGGGTCGTACGCCGCGTTTCTTCAGCGCTACGACAAGGAGTGCCCGTTTGCCTTCGGGGATAGGAAGCTGGCGTTTCTGAAGTTCATCTCGACGAAATTTGCGAATGGGAAGCGCGCGGCTGATTTGTTGGCGTTGCAGCAGGTGCTGCGGGATGGGTCGGCGGCTGCGAGGCCGCGTGAGAACCGGGCGGCGGCAGCAGCAGAGAGCCGCGGACGTTCGGTGGTGCGGATGCTGACGGGCGAGTTCTCTACGCAGGGCCAGGAATTGGTGCGCCTCGAAGGTGGCAAGCTGGTGTTGGCCGACGCCTTCGCCGCTGCGCTTTCCGACGAGGATTTCCGGCGCTGCGTGGAAGATGCGGTCGAATTCGGGCTCATGCGCGCGCGTGGCAGATATGCGCAGCCATACGAGGACACCGATTTCGTCCTGTATGGGAAGTATTCGCGCGAAGATGTTGCCAAGCTGCTTTGCTGGGAGCGGGAGCCGAATTACCAGAACGTCGGCGGATACTTCTTCGACGAGGCGACCAACACGTTTCCGGTGTTCATCAACTACGAAAAGGACCCGGACATCAGCATCACGACGAAATACGAGGACCGTTTCGTGTCCGACCGCCGCATCATCGCCATCTCGAAGAGCAACCGAAGCTTGCGCTCGCGCGAGATCGTCCGACTGGCCGAGGCTGAGGAAAACGGCGTGAGGTGCTACCTGTTCGTGCGCAAGAACACGCACGACAAGGACGACGGCACCGAGTTCTATTTCCTGGGGCGCATGCGCCCGACGGGTAGGTTCGAGCAGATCGTCATGGAGGGGACGAACACGACCGCCGTCGAAATCGAGTACGAACTCGACCAGCCGGTTCGCGCAGATCTCTACGATTACTTCCGAAGCCGCTTCGACGAGTGATCGCGCGTGTTGGGCTGACGGGCTGGTTGCGGAGTCGGGCCGCGCGGGGCGGCGCCCTTCGTGGATGATGCTACTTCAGGAAGCGGGCTTTGAGGGCGTTTACTACTTGGATGTCGGCGGGAAGCCACTCGACGGTGTCGATGTGGGCCATGTCGAGCCACTTTGCCGCATGATGCTCGAGCAGCTGGAAACCCGAGTCGTCGAGTGAGCAGAGGAAGCACTTCATGCTCAGGTGGAAGGTGGGGTAGTCGTGCTCGACCTGCACCAGGAAGTCATCGACGGCGATGGTTGCGTCCAGTTCTTCGCGGATTTCCCGGACGATGGCTTCCTCCGGCGTCTCTCCTGCTTCGACTTTGCCGCCCGGGAATTCCCAGCCGCCTTCGAATTCGCCGTAGCCTCGTTGCGTGGCGAGGATTTGGCGATCTTTGACGATGATGGCGGCAACGACGTCGATGGTTTTCATGGGGGTCCTGTCTGCTAGGGGGATGGCTCCGTAGTGTTCAGTTCGCAAGCATAGCACTTGGCCGCCGTCTCGCCGCCCTTACGGTTTGCATTGACCGCAGGGGGAGTAGCCGCGCTCGATGAGTTCTTCGCGCGTCCCGGTGAAGTCCTGCCTGTTCGCGCTGGCAATTTCTCCTGCGGCTGTGCAGCTGGGCTTGTGGAACTTCTTGTTCTTGACGTTCAGCACGTAGTCTTGCTGGGCCGATGATGCGCTGGAGGCGGCATTGGCTTCGGCGCTTTCCAAGCTCGACTTGGCTGCGCTTTCGCTGGGAGCGCTGGCATCGGCGCTGGCCAGCGCTGCGTCGCTTGCTTTCGCCGAGGTTTTGGTCGCCTCGCCCTTGCTCGTCACCTTCGGCGTTGCGCCCGATTCCCAGCTTTCGCCGGTCACGTAGTCAATCTCCACGCCCGGCTCCACGTTGTAGACGAACACGTTGAAGCGGATGGCCTCCCCTCCGTCCTCGATGGATTCGGCTTCCATCTGCACGCCGCGCGCCACCAGGTCGTTTGCGGCGAAGAGGGGCGTTACGCGGTAGAGCACGTGGTTGCCGGTGCTGCGAACGTAGTTGCCGATGAGCTCCTCGTAATACAGCATGCCCACGACATTGAACGTGCGCGTGCCGGTGATCAGGTTCTTCTCGTTGGCGTTTTCGCCGCACAGCTGATGCGCGATCAGGTGGCAGCGGTTGTAGAGCACCCCGTCGTCCACGAAATCGTACTTGTGCTGCACCCAGCCCGACGGATGCACGCGCGAAATGTCGCCGCGCGCTTCGCTGGACACCGTGTCAGTTCCGATGCGCGCAAACGCCTCGCCGCAGCGCCCTTCGAAATCCAGGTCGCTGAACTGCATGAACGCGCCGCGATTCACGTCGTCCTCGGTGAATCCGGGCTGCCCGTCGTTGATGTCGATGCATAACGCCCCGCTGTATTGCGGGATGTCGGCGATGGTTGCGCGGGCGGCGCTCGTTTCCGGCGAGGCGGTTTCCGTTGTTTGGATGCTGGTGCCGTCTGACGCCTGGTCGGAGCCGGTGGAGGGGCCCGACCCGTTCGCAGAGCAGCCGCCGAATGCGAGGCAAGCGGCCAGCAGCAGCGCTACAAAGGAAGTGGCGAACGCGCCCTTCGCGCCTTTTGCGCGGGTTGCCGTCGTGATTTCCGGGGAATCCGTTTCGTCGACGTTGCTGTCGCGGCTGCCCGGTTCGTTTTCCGTGTTCCCGCTGTTCAGGCCCGTCTTATCGAGAGTGAAGAACCGTCTACGCATGAGATCCCTTTCCGCCTTGAGGCCCCGTTCGCCTCTCCTTGCGCAGTGAAAGCCTTAGTGTAGGGGGATGGCCGGAGCGTTTCCATGCGCCGGCCATCATTTTCAGATTGTTTCAACCAGATAGTGAAAGTATGGGCGAAGGTGCCGCCGGCGTTTTAGGGAGAGCGCAACCGATACCATGAGCGGGTGCATTTGAATTATCCGCTTTGTTTTGAGGAGGCCGCCATGGCAAACCCCGCCGACCTTGTTCAATCTCTCGCCAACGTCGTTTCCAGCAATTCCGACTTGCTGCAGGGCTTTTCGGAGAGTCCCGTTGACGCCATTACGCAGGCAGCCGAAATCGGCGGCATCGATCTGGCGGGCGCCGACGTGAGCGGCCTGGCCGATTCGGTTGGATCGCTGGTTTCGGGCGGCGGCTTCGACCTGGGCTCGGTTGCTTCGATTGCCGGCGACGCGCTTTCCGGGTCGGCGGTCGAGCAGGTGGAAGCCGTGACCTCGAACCTCGGTGGCTTTGGCGACATCGTCGGCTCTATCGGTGGCTTCGCCGCGTCGCTGTTCGGCAAGGAATAAGGTCTTTCGCAAGCTTCGAGGCCCGCGCGCGCTTTGTGCGCGGAAGGCGCCCGCATGCCGTCCCAGTGAACGCGTGGACATAGGCGGACATTGGCGGACAATGTCCGTAATCGGGATCAAAATGTCCGTTTGCGCGTGGAAATGTCCGCGATGCGATAATTGCTCAATGCAAAACGGCCCGCTTGCGGCTCATTGTGCAAGCGGGCCGTTTAAAATCCCGTTCCCGTCAAAAGGCTCAATGACCTGGAGCTACTGGCAAATTTTGCCCGGGTTCAGGATATTCTTCGGGTCGAACACCGCTTTGATGCCGGCCATCAGGCTAACCGCGGTGTCACCGAGGTTCTCACGCAGGTATTCCTTCTTCGCGTGACCGATGCCGTGCTCGCCGGAAACCTGTCCGCCCAGCTCGGCGCACTTCGCGTAGGCCGCTTCCATCACCTTGGCCGACTGCTCCAGGAATTCGTCCTGGTTCATGTCCTGCCCGCAGCAGTAGATGTGCAGGTTGCCGTCGCCGGCATGTCCGAATGAGCGGATGCGCACGCCATGTCCCTCGCCGACGCCGAGCACGTAGCTCAAGAACGACGGGATCTTATCGACCGGTACCACGACGTCCATTTCGTCGAGGAACTGCGTGTCGGCCTCGATGGCGGTTAAGAACGCGCTGCGAACGGCCCAAACGTTGCGCTTGTCGGAAGGCTCGCTGAGCACGAGCGTGTCGAAGGCGCCCGCCTCGTCGGCGATGCCGGCCAGCACCTCGGCGCGCTGGAAGATTTCCTCCTCGTCGTTGCCGTCGAGCGTGACCAGGATGTAAGCGCCCGCCTCGCGGCCGGCCACCGTGGTGGGGATGCAATTCGACCCGCTGAACGCCGCGGCCGAATCGACGATGTCGCGCTCGAAGAACTCGATGGACTGGGGATTCAGACCGGCGAGCTTGATGCGCGGCACGGTGGTGATGGCGCTTTCGGCGTTTTCGAACGGCAGGATGAAGCTCATGTCCTCCTGCGGGTTGGGCACCAGCTTCATCGTGAGCTCGGTGATGACGCCCAGCGTTCCTTCCGAACCGATGACCAGGTGCAACAGGCTGTAGCCGCTGCTTGTTTTCGTGACCGGGCGGCCGAGCTGCATCACTTCGCCGCTCGGCAGCACCACGGTCATGGCCAGCACGTAGTCGCGCGTGGTTCCGTACTTCACCGCGCGCATGCCGCCGGCGTTGGTGGACACGTTGCCGCCGAGCGATCCGGTTTTCTCGCCGGGATCGGGCGGGTACATGAAGCCGTGCTCGATGGCGTCGGCCGCCAGGTCGCACAGGCGCACGCCGGGTTGCACGCGTACGTTGAGGTTGCTCATGTCGTAGGCGATGATGCGGTCCATGCGCATGGTGCACAAAACGACGCCGCCGAATAGCGGGGTGCTGCCTCCGACCAGGCCCGTTCCCGCGCCGCGAACCGTGACGGGGATGCTGTGC
The DNA here is from genome assembly GCA_963627055.1 of Butyrivibrio sp. CAG:318. Lineage (GTDB taxonomy): Bacteria > Actinomycetota > Coriobacteriia > Coriobacteriales > Eggerthellaceae > Senegalimassilia. Next base: position 32,584 of record CAVGAF010000006.1, read on the forward strand.
GCAAAACACAGCTTCATGATGTCGGACACTTCCCCGGTGTCCGCCGGCAGCACGACGGCCTCGGGCGCGTGCGTGCCGTAAATGGGCATCTCGTCGTGGAAATAGTCCTCGTTGATGTCGTCGCCGACGTAGCAGTTATCCTTGCCGACGATGGCTTTGAGCTCGAGGATCAGCTCGGGCGTGAGTTGGTTGTATTCGGTCATTGCCTCTCTCCGAAACACGTTTTTCGGCGCCTTGAAAACGTCGAGCGGATAGGTTCGACGGGAATCATAGTGAATTTCCGGAATCCCGAGTTGGCGCGTGGGGAATTCTCACGTAATCGACGCGCAGCGCGCTTGCGGCTGCCTTGCGCGGGTTGCCTTGCGGTTGTTACCCGCGCGCCGCCTTGCGTCTGCAGCGCGTGTGTCGCCTTGCGTCGATTCTTGTTCGGTTCGGCGGTTTGCGCGGCGAGTTTCGCCTGGCTTGTATAATGGGCCGCATGACGAAACAGAAGCTCATACTCGATCGCTACAAGCCGCTGGCGAAGGCCGGCGCGGGCGGTTTCGGCACCGTGCAGGTTGCCTGGGACGTGCGCATTCAGCGCAAGGTTGCCATCAAGTGCATCCCGCTTTCGGAGTCGGACGTGCGCCGCGCGTCGCTTCCCGGCGCCGACGCCGTGGCGCCGGTGGCCGCTGAGCCTGAAACCGCGAGGCCGAAAGCGGTCAATCCCGACGATATTCCCCCGTGGGAAGACCTTCCCGAAGAGTGCTTGCCCATTGAGGAGGCGGCGGACTCTTCCGAAGGCGCGGTCGCCGCGTCGGCAAATGCTTCGGTTGCCCCTGTGTCCCGTGCGCTTGAGCCGGGCGTCTCCATCAGCCTGACGCAGTCCGACGAACAGCTTGTGCATACGCTTGCGCGCATCCCGGGCCTTGATGAGGCGCGCACGGCGGCGATGCTGTCGGATCCGAACATCGTGACGGTCTACGATTTCGAAATCCAGGATTCAACGGCGTATCTCATCATGGAGTATGTCGAGGGGCTTACGTTGACTGAGCTTCTGCACGACCACGACGACGCGGTGACGCTCGACGTGGTGGCGGCCGTGTTCGATGGCGTGGCGCATGCGCTTGAGGTCGCCCACGCCGCCCAGGTGCTGCATCTGGACATCAAGCCCGACAACATTCTCATTAACGCCGCAGGTCAAGTGAAGGTTACTGATTTCGGTCTGGCGACGCTTGCCGATGCTTCGGGCTTCGGGCAGGCCGGCGGCGGCACCATTGGCTACATGCCGCTCGAGCAGATGCGCCAGCAGGACCTTGACGTGCGCTGCGACGAATGGGCGCTCGCGTCGGTGACCTACGAGATGCTTGCCGGCGAGAACCCGTTTCTGGCGAACGACCTGTTCGCAGCCCAGGAAGCCATAGAGGATGGCGAACTGGTGCTGCCGTCTTTGTGCTGGGACGACCTGGATGAGCGGGCCGACGACATCGTTTTCGATGCGTTGGACCCCGACCGCGAGCGGCGTTACGCAACGGTTGCGGATTTCGCGGATGACCTGGCACCTTATCTGGGTAATGTTTCGGAGGGGACGCGGGCGCTGGCCGCCGTCGTGAACGGCCCCGTGGAGGAAGAGCCCGCCGAAGAGCCGCCTGCGCCTGCCGTGCCGCTGCGCGAGCGCATTACGCCCGGCGTGGTGTGCGTTGCGTCGCACGCATTCGGCTGCGCAGGGTCGGCGCTCGTCGCGTTTTTCTCGCTGGCGAATATCCCCGAAACCTCGGGGTTCGAAAACCCGCTGTTCTGGGGCTTGTTGGCGCTGGTTTCGCTCGCGGGCGCGCTTCGTCCGCACTTAGGCGCGCTGCTTGCCTTCGTTGCGCTTTCCGTGATGACCATTTCGCAGGGCGTCCCCGCTGCCGGCTGCCTGCTTTTGGCGGCGACGGGCGTGTGGTGGTGGTTCGTTGGGCGCGGGGGAGCGGTCGGCGAAGGGAGAGCCGGCGACGCGCAAAGCCGCGGGCGGGTCGTCATCGATGCGCCGGCGAACGCGGCGTTGGCGTTGCCCTTCGCCGCTGCGGTCGGCTTGAGCCCGCTTGGGCCGCTTGTCGCCGGGTTTAGCTTGCGACCGCTCGCCGCCATGGCGACCGCGTGCTTCCAGGCCTTCGCGGCCCTTGTGCTCGCGTCGTTCACCACCGGGTCTCTGCTTGGCTGGGATGTGTTTGTGAACTGGGGTTTCTCAAGCAGTACTACGCTGGGGATGATGCCTGTCGATCGGATGGTTTCGCTGCTTGCCGACCCGCAGACATGGGTTGTGGCGGCAAGCTGGGTGCTTGCGGCGGGCGCCGTGTCCGTGCTGCGCCTGCGCCCGACGCGCCTGTTTGCGGCGCTGGGCGTGGCAGTGGGTACTGCAGCGCTGCTCGTGGGCCTGGCCGTTGCGGAAATGATCGGGGCGCCGGCCGGGGCGCAACCCGGCTTGCTGGCCCTTTCCGCAACCGACCTCGCCGCCGTGTTCGTTCCGGCCGCCGTTCTGCTCTTTGCGAGCTATCTCCTGCCCGACGTCGAGTAGGCCGCCGCGGCCGGCTGGTCATGTTGCCTCATCCCGGCATCGCCGGCGGCTTGGTCGATCTTGCGATCGACCCCACGGAATCTTGTTGCGACGTCTTGCTGGCCCATATGCTCAACTTTGCAGCCAGCTCGCTTGAAAATGCGTGTCGCGCCCTTCGGGCGCTCTCTAATAGGGTTCGAGCTTTCGCTCGAACCTACGAAAATCCCAGGTGAAGGTTGGTTTTCTATCGAAATCAGTAGGCGCGTTCGCAAGAGCGCGCTTCCGGCGAAGCCGGAAAACCGGGAGGGAATCCGTCTGGGGCGGGGTGACATTTGGTGTGTCCCTTTGTCACCGGGTTCGAGCTTTCGCTCGAACCTACAAAAAGCCCAGGTGAAGGTTGGTTTTCTATCGAAATCAGTAGGCGCGTTCGCAAGAGCGCGCTTCCGGCGAAGCCGGAAAACCGGGAGGGAATCCGTCTGGGGCGGGGTGACATTTGGTGTGTCCCTTTGTCACCGGGTTCGAGCTTTCGCTCGAACCTACAAAAAGCCCAGGTGAAGGTTGGTTTTCTATCGAAATCAGTAGGCGCGTTCGCAAGAGCGCGCTTCCGGCGAAGCCGGAAAACCGGGAGGGAATCCGTCTGGGGCGGGGTGACATTTGGTGTGTCCCTTTGTCACCCCTTTGTCACCCGGAGTGCCAGCGCAGCTTTGAAGGCCGAAAATTGCCAAGAAATCGCGATCGAGGGGAAATTTTGGGGCATTCGGGAAGAGACGACAATGCGCCAAGGGATGACGCATTGTCTTGACCAGGGGTTTCTATAAGCAGCTGGTTCGCGATCGCGGCCAAGTGACGGCCGGCGAGGCGAAAACGGGCCGAGAAGGGGCCGATTTCTCCCCTCGATTCCGATTTCTTGGCAGATTTCGCCTGATTTTCGTGCGCGGCATGCCGCAGGGGCCGAAGCATCGTCGCCGTTTTGGACGTGCCGCGCCGAAGCGCACGGCCCAGCCATGATTAAACAGCGCCGAAGGCGCGTCAGACTTTTATCAGATGGCCGGGGGCGCGCGAGCCGCGGGTTCGTTTGTCGGCCGCCCTCGTTGCCGCGTTCCGGTATCTCCCGTTGCCTGGTCGATCTTGCGATTGACTCTGCGAAATCTTTCTGCGGGATCAAAAAAGGCGCCGGTTGGGAATGGATCCCGACCGGCGCCTTCGATCGAAGGGCCGTCTCGTCCGAAAGGCCGCTTCGCCTAAAGCTAGTTCAGCTCGTACTGCGACAGCAGAGCCTGGCCGCCGATGGTGGTCGGCGCGGCGTCGCCCGCCTCGCCAAGGAAGCACGTGGGGCGCACGATGGCCATGCGCTTGCCGCCCTCGCTCTTCACGCGCACAACCTGCATTTTGGAGCGTTCCGCCAGCTCAAGCTCCGATTTGCTGAAATGCGAAAGCACCAGCAGCTGCTTGGCCTTGGCAATGCCGCCCATGAAGTCGCGGCGCTCGGAGTTCATGATGCGCTCGCGGTCTTCCTCGGTGCTGATGACTTCGAACGCGTTGCGCTGCGGGTAGAAGCCGTCGATGCAGCCGAGCACGAACAGGTTGTCGTACTCGCAGCCGGCGAGGTTCTGCATCGTGGAGATATGCAGCACGTGCGGATCCTCGGGCCACGCGGGCGCCGTCACGCTCGTGCGCTCCATCTCGAACAGGCGCGCGGCGCTCTCGTCGCCCATCATCTGGGAGGACACGGCCTCGAATTCGCTGACGCCTTCGGCGCCGATGGCCTTGAGCAGGCCAAACCCGCGTCGTCCGCTGTTCTTCAGGATGAATTCCTGGCCGGCACGCCATTTCTCGGCCAGCGCACGGGAGCGCAGGAAGGGTTCCTTCGCGCCGAAGCCGAAGTTGCCGATCTCCTCGAGGGCCTCGTAGAGCGACTTGCCCTCGGTCTCCGCGTAATCCTGCAGGCCCATCCATGCGTCGCTGTTGGTCAGCGCGTTGTCGAAGCCGCACCAGCTGCGCCATGCCACCATGTCGGTGGGGTCGGCCAGCAGGTTGAGCTTGGTGTAGGCCACCAGCGCCCGAGCGCGGTTGGAGTCGCGCGGATCGCCGGCCAGGGTGCCCATGGCGCCCAGCACGGAAACGGCGAACCCGCGGCGGCGGAGCATCTTTTCGGCCATGATGGCCCAGCGGCGGTTCGGCACCACTACGCACGTGCGGGATTCGCGCGCGCCCGCGCCCAGCAGGTGGCGCAGGTACTTCGTCATGCCGTTGAGCTCGTCCTCGGGGGTGTTCCACTTCACGGATTGCATGCCGGTCGGCATCTCGACGGCTTCCGCGTCCTCGCCCTCGGCGACTTCCGCGGCGATGGGGGTCGCCGAGCCGGCAACGTAGGCGCCATCCATGTCGCCGCAGGAGGCAAGCGCGTCCGCCATGCCGATGACCTGCGGGTTCCCGTATGCGCCCTCAAGATGGAATACCGTGACGTCGCGACGGACGGCCTCGAACTTCAAAAAGCCCTCGGTGTAGGGGTGCGCGCCGCGCGCGGTGAGCGTCTCGTTGGGGTTGCCCGCCACCACGACCTGCTTGTCGGCGAGCATGCACAGGCAGGTTTGCTCGGCGTGGCTTAGGTTCTGGAAGTCGTCGCACAGCACGTAGGCGAACTGGGCGCGGCTGGCCTCGCCGGCCTCCGACTTCAGGAATGCGGAGCAGATCATGGGCGCTTCCTGCGCCAGCATGCCGCCGCGCAGCTTCAGCACGCGAACGGCCAGGTCGTAGACGGTGTCTTCGGCGCCGCCGGTCTTCCATTCGTCGCGGGGGGCGTCCTCGGCCATTTGGCGGAAGAAATAGCTGAGCATCTTGCGCAGGTTGCGGGGCTTTTCGCCGGTGGTCTTCAGATCCTCCAGGAAGAAGTTGTATTCGGCATCGGTGAGGATGCGCGGGACGCGGCCGGTTGCCTCGCGGGCGGCCGGGGTGTCAAGCACGCTGACGCAGGCTTCGAGCGCCGGCTCGATCACGACGCGATCGGCGGCCTCGGCCTGGTTGAGTGCGCGGCGCAGGCGCTGGCGGAATGCCTGCGCGGCGAAGGCATTGGTAGCCGCCACCAAAATGGATTCGGGCGCCTGACCTGCGTTGATCAGGGTTGCTGCGCGCTTGATGAGCGCCTCGGTCTTGCCGGCGCGCGCGGCGCCTTCCACCTTGATGAGGCGGTCGGTGCACTTAGCGATGGCATCTATCATGTGAATCTCCCTTCGGTAGCGGCTATCTGCGGCCCGGGCGTTTGGACCCGAGCGGTTTTCAAAAGGCTGCAAGGTTGAGGCGGCGGGGCCGGCCGGCGGCAGCGCGCCGAAATCGCCGGCCCCGCCATCAATTTAAGCTTCGTAGACCTTGCTGGTGCCGTCAGTATACTCCACGGTCCAGGCGTCGTAGACGACGTCGAACGTCGGTTCATCAAGTTCGAATATCAGTTCGGGCTCCTCAAGCCCGCCGCCCTCGACTTGCGCCTTGCCCTCGGCGGCTTCCTCGGCCACGAGCTCGGGCGACTCCAGAAATGCCTGCTCGGCGGCTTCCTCGGCAGCCTTGCGCGCGGCTTCCTCGGCGGCAGCGGCCTCGGCTGCGGCGCGGGCCTCTTCCTCGGCCCGGATGGCGGCCGCCTCGGCGCCGGCGGTCACCTGCGCGGCCCACGACTCCTCGGTGGGCATCGAAATGGCCTTGATGGAAGCCTTCTCGCCAAGCTTGCCGGAGTTATAGGCGTCGCGCACCTGCGTCAGCACCGCCGACGCCTCCTCGTTGATGCTGCTGACGTCGTTGCAGTGCATCTTGACGGGCAGCTTGCCGTTTTCCAAATCGATTTCGAACCACGTGAACGGGATCTCGTCGTTGCCGATCTCGCGCTGGCGCTTGTTGAAGATCAGCGTCTGGTTGCCGACCTTATGGAACTGGTTGGAGAACCAGCGCACCATGACTTCGTTCCACAGCTCGTCGGCGCCCTCGTCGGCGGAATCGACGTAGTGGCGCGTGCCCAGCTTCACCAACATGCGCAGCGTGTTCTCGATGGGCGCGTCTGCGGACGGCGCGGGATGCGTGCGTACCAGCGCGGTGCCGATATAGGCGTAGCAGCGGTTCACTTCCAGCCGCAGCTCCTTGGAATCGATGCGCTCGTCGATGTCCAGAATCATCGTCAAGGAAGGTCTCGGTTGAGCCATGTTCATTCCCCTCATTCGTCTTGCGGCGACGCCTGCCCCCGGCGCCTTGGGCCGGGCTTTCGCCTTATGCCCCGAAAGGTGCCGATGCCCCGTTTCGGGACGAGCGGCAGGTCATACGCCTGTTTCCTCTTCGTGACTACCAGTGTAAATGCCCTGCTCAACGCAAAATCATCCCGGAAGGATGATATGGCGGCGCTCATGCATCCGCGCCTTATGATTTGCCGCCGGGCGGTCTGCGTAGTATCGAATCACCGCATTGAGGACACGGCGCGGTACCGCATCCGGTGCTCCGCCACCCTCCTCCCTCCCCCCCCCTTGCAGGCGGAGGCCGAGGTGCCGGCATCGCGCCGCGTCCCCAATGCGGGAAGACGAAGGAGAACGAGTAATAGAAGGAGAGGAGGGGCATATGGCGAAACTATCACTGACTCGCCGCAGCTTCCTGAAGGCGTCCGCAATGGCGGGTGCTGCCGCAACCGTGGGGTTTGCAGCTGCGCCGTCCGCGGCGCTGGCCGAGGGTACCGACCCGACGGCCGGCGAAGTCAAGCGTATCCGTTCGTGCTGCCGCGCTTGCGGTAAGGTCGAATGCGGTACCTGGGTAACCGTTCAGGACAATAAGGTGATCAAGGTCGAGGGCGACGAATCGAACGCCCATAGCCGCGGTCACTGCTGCGCGAAGTCGCAATCGTCGATGCTCGCACTGTACCATCCCGACCGTCTGCGCTACTGCTTGAAGCGCACCAACCCCAAGGGTGAGGACGATCCCGGCTGGATCCGCATCAGCCTGGCCGACGCCTTTGATGAGGCCGGCGCCAAGTTCAACGAAATCGTTGAGAAGTACGGCGGAGAGTCCAACTTCGCCATGGGCGGCACGTCCCGCGTGTGGGCGCAGCCCCCGTACGGCACGTTGAAGTCCATCTTCCCGACCCCGAACGCCCATCTGGCGTACGAGATCTGCAAGGGCCCGCGCCACTTCGCCGGTATTCTGACCGACGAAATCGGTTCGCCCTGGATGGAAGTCGAGCAGGGTCCGTTGGTGTACGTGCAGTGGGGCACCGCAGCCGAGTACTCCAACTACGACTCCACCAACCGTACGGTTGTGGACTGCTCGCAGCGCGCTTATAAGCACATTCTGGTCGACCCGCGCATGACGCCGCTGGGAAAGGAAGCCGACCTGTGGCTGCCGCTGCGCGTCGGTACCGACCTGTGCCTGTCTTTGACGTGGCTGAAGTGGATCATCGACAACGAGGCCTACGACGACCTGTTCGTCCGTCGCTGGACCAACGCCCCGTTCCTGTGGAATCCCGAGAAGGATGGCCGCACGAAGAAGGGCTGGTTCATGGAGATGAACGGCGGCATCGACATGGAGTCCCGTATCCTGACCGAGGCCGACGTCGACCGCGAGTGGATCAGCCAGTGGTGGGAGCCGGCCGACGAGCAGTACAGCTATCGCCGCTTCATCTGCTGGGACGAGAACAACAACAAGCCGACCTACTGGGATGCCGAGGCCTGCCAGTGGGAGGGCGAGAAGCACAAGATCCCGACGACCGGCACCTGGATCGAGCATCCCTACAAGCCGATCGTTGCCGACGCTTGGCTGCCCGACCCGTCGCACTTCGCCGACCCGGCCGATTCCACCTACGACGCGTACTGGAACGAGGGCAACGAGGGCGGCAAGAAGTCCAACCCCATGGGCCTGCCGAAGAACCCCGCGCTGTTCCCCGGCGGCGTCGAGATCAAGCTGAAGAACGGCACGACCATCAAGGCCGACACCGTTTGGGAAGCCTTTAACGACAGCCTGTCCGAGTACACGCCCGAATACTGCGAGTCCGTCACCGAGGTTCCCGCCGAGAAGATCGTCGAGTCCGTCAAGATCTACACGACGCGTCTGAACCCGCTGCACGGCAACGGCGGCATCCACTACCAGCTGGCTCCCGACCAGACCGGCCACGCGGTGCAGAACTCCCGTTCGCTGCAGATCATCGCCTGCATCACCGGCAACTCCGACGAGCCCGCCGGCAACCGCGGTTCTTCCAAGGCCGAGGTCGACGGCTGCTGCGGCCGCGCGAACATGCTGGTCACCGACCACGAGCCGCGTGACTGGGGCATCCGCGAGGGCATCGGCACGATGGAGCTCGGCAACACGCCGCGCGACCTGTCCATCGAGGAGCAGATCCCGCTGATCCAGAACTTCGTCCAGTACCTCATCGACGAGAAGTCGCCTCTGGCCGAGCGCTACGGCAACCATGTGCCGACGCACGACGAGGCCTGGTGGATCGCCGAGCGCAAGGGCGGCGCCTACAAGAGCTCCCGCGCATGGCCTGGCCTGAAGACGTCCTTCGACAGCAACGCCAAGCAGATCTCCGCTGAGCGCTTCCCGCTGCTTCGTTACTGGAACCGCTGGGCCGACTCCGCGACCATCTGGGACTCCATCAACGGCATCGACACGCCCTACCAGATCCACGGCGGCGTGTGCATGTCCGGCGACTTCATGAACGAGTCCAACCTGCTTGAGGCCTGGGAGGCCCTGACCCGCCTGGACTTCTGGCTGGACTTCAACCTGTGGAGCTGCCCGAACAACGGCTGCGCCGACATCGTCATCCCCTGCCTGCACTGGCTCGAGGTCAACACCGGCCGCGTGTCCCAGGGTGCTGGCGGCCTCTTCGGCGCCGGCCAGCGTGCCGTCGAGCCGATGGGCGACTGCATCTACGACCCGGTTGGCGTCATCTGCCTGTATAAGGCCATGGGCGTCGTGTGGAACAACCGCGACCCCGAGTACGACGAGTGGAACAACCTCGACTACAACAACTTCGTCCAGATGGGCGGCAACGTTTCCTACGAGGAGCAGGAATACCGCGTGCTCAAGGACGCCACCGACTGGTGGAAGATCGAGGAGTATCCCGACGGCCCCGACTTCCCGCAGTACGCGGCGAAGTTCCAGGAAGAGGGCTGGTTCGACTGCCGCAAGTGGCATCCCGAGCGCTGGGGCACGTATCGTCGCTGGGAGATGGGCTACCGTCGTCAGCAGGGTGGCTACAACCTGTACGCCGCCATCGACGAGAAGTGCGCCTTCATGACCCCGACCGCCAAGGTCGAGATCTGGTCCACCATCGCCGAGACCTATATCCCCGACGGCACCAAGACCTTCGCGGAGACCTGCAGCCCGGACCGCGCCGCCTACGACGGCAAGATCCCGGACATCGACAAGTTCCCGCACTGGTTCGAGCCGAAGAACTCCAAGGTCGAGGCTCCGCGCTACTACCACAAGGCGCAGGCGAACGAGATCACCACGACGGACTCCTACATCAACGACAACTACAAGGGCGATAGCCTGATGCAGGAGTACAAGGACAACCTCGAGAAGTACGGCGACGACCATGCGTTCATCATGACGACCGGTTCCCGTCAGCCCGTGTACTTCCACTCCGAGCACCGTCAGCTGCCCTGGTGCCGCGAGCTGTGGCCTTCCCCGCGTGTCGAGATCAACCCGGCCGACGCCGCGAAGATGGGCATCGAGCAGGGCGACTGGGTGTGGGTCCGCTCCCCGTGGGGCGCTGTCCGCGAGGTTGCCGACCTGTACTACGGCATCAAGGAAGGCACCATCAACGCCAACCACGCCTGGTGGTACCCCGAGATGGACACCGCAAGCCATGGCTTCGAGCTCGTCGGCATCAACTGCGTCATGGACAAGTACGCGCAGTGCTGGGTGTGCGGCGCTTCCCAGCTCCGTGGCATCCCGGTGCTCATCTACAAGGCGACGGCCGAGAACTCGCCGTTCAAGAACCCGGTGCCGTGCGATCCCGAGGGCAATCCCGCCATCACGAACGCCAACGACCCGCGTCTGAAGGAATGGCTGTCCAACGACCCGCGCCTGGCCGACGCCAAGACGGACCTGACGTTCGCCGACATGAACGCCAAGGGCTGCCAGCCGTCCATCCAGTCGCCGGAGCTCATGGCCGCCGGCAAGCTGAACAAGGGCAGCCGTGGAAACGACTCCCTGGGTCAGTACACCAACAAAGGCTCGCTGAGCGACAAGCTCGGCTCGTACAAATAGGAAGGAGGTCAACCCATGGCTAATTACGCGATCATCACCGACTTGAACCGTTGCACGGGCTGCCTGGCCTGCACGGTCGCCTGCAAGGCGATCAACGGCGTCGACGTCGGCAACTTCTGGATCAAGACCCTGCGCATCGGCCCGCATCCCATCGAGGGCGGTTCCGGCCAGTATCCGGACGTGGAGATGTACTTCCTTCCGGTGCAGTGCCAGCATTGCGCCAATCCCGAGTGCGTGAAGGTGTGCCCCACCGGCGCATCCCACATTCGCGAGGACGGCACCATCCAGATCGACAAGTCCAAGTGCATCGGCTGCCGTTTCTGCGCTCTGGCCTGCCCCTACGGCGTGCGTTACCTCAACGAGGAAGAGCGCGTCGTCGAGAAGTGCACCATGTGCGAGCAGCGCATCAGCCAAGGCGAGCTGCCCCAGTGCGTCGCCCAGTGCGGCGCCCGCGCCCGCTTCTTCGGTGACCTCGACAAGGGCGTCGACAACTTCGAGGGCCCGGCGCATCCGGACAGCCCGGGTTGCCAGTACGACGAGATGACCAAGACCCGCGTCAAGCTCAAGGACTACGTCGAGGCGTACACTGAAAACGATATCCATCATCTCAAGGATGCAGGCAACAAGCCCAAGCTGATGTACCTGCTCCGCGAGGGTCGAAAGTGGAGGGAGTAGACTCATGAATCCTGAATGGCCTCTAGTTCTCTTCACGTTCTTCCTGTGCCTGTCGGGCGGCATCCTGGCTGCGCAGGGCCTGCTCACGGTGCTCGGCAAGGGCAAGAAGATGCAGGCTGCGTCGCTTATCGCGGCACTGGTGACCCTGGTCATCGGCGGCATCTCGGTGTTCATGCACCTGCAGCACTGGGAGCGCATCTTCAACGCGTTCGGCGCGCTGCTCGGCGGCAACGGCTTCGGCGTCTCGGGCATCACGCTCGAGCTGTGGGGCTGCGTGTTCGAGTTCGTCGCGATCGTGCTGTTCTTCCTGTTCCTGCGCCGCAGCGAAACGGGAGAGGCGCCTAAGTGGTGCGGCGTCGTCGCCATCATCGTCGGCCTGGCCCTGCCTGCCGTCACCGGCGACTCCTACCTGATGGAGGCGCTGCCCACCTGGAACACCCCGATGCTCATCGTGTACTACCTGGTGAACACGGTGTTCATGGGCAGCCTGGCATCGCTGATCATCGCATCCGCCACGGGTGCCGATGACGCCAAGGAGATGCTGCTCAAGCTCATCCTCGGCGGCGGCGTGCTGCAGCTTCTGGTGGTGCTCGTCTACGCGTTCATCATCAACGGCTCCGCCGGCCTGTACTCGGCAAGCGTGTCGTACTACTTCGACCCGACGCTTCCCGACGTGCCGATGGTTGACCGCGAGGGCATCGTCGGCAGCCTGATCGCCGGTTCGAACGCCCCGATGTTCTGGCTCGGCGCCATCATCGTCGGCATCGTCGTCCCGGTCGTGCTCGCCTACCTGGCTCGCGCCAAGGAAGGCACGCAGCTGACGGGCTATGCGGTTGCCGCGACGGTGACCTGCATGGCTGGCGGCATCATCTGGCGCGTCCTGCTCTACCTGGTCTGCCTGCGCATCTTCGCGCTGTACCAGCTGTAATCGACGGCGGCGGGATCGCTTTTTCGGAAAACGTTTCGGAAGCGTCCCGTCACCGAACGCGACGACCGGTACTGGTCGGCCGGTCGCCGTGATTGAAAAAGCGTGTTGGAGGGGGCTTTCGTCATCGCCCCGCTTCTGGCAACCCAAGCCCCCTCATATACGCGTTTTCAACGGCCCGCATGCGGGCCTTGTTTGCGTACTAGAGGATTTGCAAGACGAGAAGAGGGGTCTTTTCATGAGTGAGGAGAAGAAGGAGGAGGTGGGCGCCCTGACGGCAGACGCCGCCGGCAAGGACGCCCCTTCGAGCGCAGGTGCGCCCGAAGCACCGGGTCAACCTTCCGAAGCACCGGGTCAACCTTCCAAGAAGAAGGCGAAGGAGCCCATGAGCGTGTCGCGCCGGTCGCTCGTCATCGGCGTCGGCAGCACCGCGGCGCTGCTTGGGCTGGGCGCGCTGCGCTACGTCGGGCACAACCCGCTGAACCGCCCGCCGGGAGGTCAGGACGAGGCGCACCTGGTCAATGCCTGCATTCGTTGCGAAAAGTGCTACGAGGCCTGCCCGCGCAAGGTTATCTACCCGGCGCGCATCGAGGACGGCCTTTTGGGCATGCGCAGCCCCGCGCTTTCCTTCGACAGCAATTATTGCGACTTCTGCGCCGAGGAAAACGGCGGCGAGCCGCTGTGCGTGAAGACCTGCCCGACCGGCGCGCTTTCGCTGCCCGAGGGCTCCGACGCGCACAACACCGTTATCGGCTTGGCGACCATCGACCAGAAGACGTGCCTGGCGTTCCGCGACACGGGCTGCCACTTCTGCTACGACGCCTGCAACGAGGCGGGTTACGAGGCCATCGGCCTGGACGGCAACGGCTACAGCCCGCATCCGTACGTCATCGGCGACAAGTGCGTCGGCTGCGGTGCCTGCGAGAGCGTGTGCGTGTCGCTGTCCCAGGGCTCCATCGTGGCCGGTGCCACGGAGAAGGCCATCGTCGTCCGTCCTGTTTCGTCGCTGTAAGGGGGTTGCCATGAAACTGAGCAAGATTCGCACCATCGTTGCGGCGGCGGTGTTCTGCATTTTGGCGATCTGCCTGATCGCCGGCGTGAACATGGGCACGCTTTCGGGCTTCGGCTGGGATTCCTTCAGCGCCCTGTGCCCGCTCGGCGCCTTCACCACCATGCTGGCCACCAAGACCTTGGTGCCGCGCGCGGTGTTCTCGATCATCATCATGGCCCTGCTGGTGTTTCTGCTGGGCCGCGCGTTCTGCGGTTGGATCTGCCCCGTGCCGATGATCGGCAAGATCCGCGCGTTCTTCCGCTCTCCCAAGAAGCGCAAGGCCCTGGAGAAGGCCAAGCATGACGAGGCCATCGACATCGCCCGCTTCGAGCTGGGTTGCGGCGGCAAGGGCGGCGACTGCGGCAGCTGCAGCGCCTGCAAGGAGAAGCGCCAGAAGCTCGATTCGCGCCATTACGTGCTCGGCGGCGCGCTGCTGTCCACCGCCATCTTCGGGTTCCCGGTATTTTGCCTGGTGTGCCCGATCGGCCTGACGTTCGCCACCGTGCTGGTGTTCTGGCGCCTGTTCGCCAACGCCGACATGACCTGGTCGGTCATCCTCATTCCGCTGATGCTCATCATCGAGCTGGTGTTTTTGCGCAAGTGGTGCACCCGCTTCTGCCCGATGGCCGGCCTCATGAACCTGATGAGCCGCTTCAGCCGCACCTGGAAACCCGTCATCGACGACTCCAAGTGCCTGGAAACTTCCAAGGGCACGCCGTGCAGCCGCTGCGCCATCGTGTGCGAGGCCGACATCAACCTGCGCCACCCCGAATACGGCGAGCGCACGTTGGCCGACTGCATGCGTTGCCATGCCTGCGTCGAGGCCTGCCCGGCAAGCGCCATCACCATGCCGGTCGTGGCGAAAGCGGGTCAGAAGGCCCAGCTGGCCCCCAACGAGAAGTAGCTGTACTGAAATCGTTTCAACCATTCCGAAAGGTAAGCGCCCTCCGCTGATGCATCCCTCTTCGTAGGAGGGCGCTCTGCCAACATGCCCCGGCCGTTCCTTTCTCCGGCTTAAGGGGACGCGAAAGCCCGGACCGTGCACGGCCCGGGCTTTCGCGCGCTTGTGTTGATGAAGGTTTTTCGGGCTTGGGCGCATGGCGTCCGCGCGTTCGCTACAATACGCCGACATACCCAGGTAAGCGTGCCTTTAAGCCGTGCATTCGTGCTTCCCGCATTCGCATGCGCCAGTTTACTGGGGTCTCGGTCACAATTCGAGCGTTATGGGTCGCGCGACGGCTGTCCGCCGCGCGCTTTTGCAGCCTGCGCCTCGTGCGGCGCAGCGGTTGCCGCCCGTTCGCGGTTGCGTCCGGTTATGAAGGCATGAGTTTGCGAAAGGTGCGGAAATGGGGAAGAGCGAAAACGTCATGAAGTCCGCTGCGCCGGCTTTGGCGGCGCCGGCGCTGCTGCTGGTGGTGCTGTACGGCAGCGCGTTTCTGGCGGGCTTCAACGAGAACATCATGAACATGGCGCTGGTGGACATCATGGCCGACTACGCCATCGATTCGGTTACCGCGCAGTGGCTCGTCACGGGCTACATGATCGTGGCGACCGTCATGGTGATGTGCATGGCGTTTCTCTATCGGCGCTTCCAGCTGCGGCCGCTGTACTTCATCGCCGTCGCGTTCACGTTGGCAGGTTCGGTTATGGGGCTGTTCGCCTCGAGCTTCGGCCTGCTCATGGCCGCACGCCTGGTGCAGGCGGTTGGCTCGGGCATGTTCATCCCCATCATGATGAACACGGTGCTCCTGGTCACCCCGAAGGAGAAGATGGGAACCTACCTGGCCGTCGGCGGGTGCATGATCACCATCGGGCCCGCGGTGGCGCCCGTGGTATGCGGTGCGCTCGTGACGGCGTGCGGCTGGCATACGGTGTTCGCGGTTTCCGCCGCCGCGATGGTGGTGCTTGCCGTCGTGGCCGCGTTCGTGGTGAAGAATCTCGGGTTCTCCCCGGCGCATCTGGATGCGCCCTCGGTGGTGCTTTCGAGCGTGTTTTTGTTCGCCTTGAGCTTGGGCCTGGTTGATCTGACGATCGACGTGCCCCTCGCGCTTGTGTCGCTTGTCGTCGCGGCGGCTTCGGCGGCGTGGTTCGTGCTGCGTCAGCTTCGCTGCGCCCATCCGCTCATCGATCTTGCGCCCATGCGCTCGCGCGCGTTCTGGCCCTCGACCATCCTGACGACCATCGCCATGATGGGCAGCTTCAGCTGCAGCGTGCTGCTGCCGCTGTACTTCGAAGGCGGTGCCGGCCTGTCGGCCTTCTTCGCGGGGCTTATCATGCTCGTCCCGGTGCTCGGCAACGCGGGCTGCACCCTAATCGGCGGGCGCATCATGGATGGGCGCGGGGAGTGGCCGCTGCTGCCGGCCGGCTTCGGCGCCATCGCCGTCGGCTTCGCCATGATGGCCCTGCTCGCCCCGACGCTTTCGTTGCCGGCGATGTTTGTCGCGGCCATGCTGGTGACGTGCGGCACCGGCTTCATCTTCAGCCCGTCGCAAACCGCCGGCCTGCGCACCCTGCCGCAGGAGCTGAATCCTTTCGGTGTTGCCATTTCCACCACGTTGGTGCAGGTGGCGGCTGTGATCGGGCCGTCTTTGTATACGGGAATCCTCTCGACGGGTCAGGCCGGCGCCCTGGCCGCGGGCGCCGATGCGGGCGTGGCTTTGGCGCGAGGGTTCGCCTTGGCGATGGTCGTGGCGGCCGTCATAGCGGCGGTGGGGTGCGTCGTCGCCTTCGTGTACGCCCGAGCGGCGCTCAGGCGCGACCGGAATCTTCGTGCAGGTGGAAACGGCGCGCCCACCGACGTTGTAGAATAGCGAAACCACTGAGCATGCCTGGTGAACCCGGGCCGAGAAGAAACGAGCGATATATGGCCATCACCGGCAAGCAGATCCGTCAACTTCGCAGCCTTGCGAACAACATCAAGCCCACCGTCATCGTCGGCAAGGAAGGCGTGACCGCCAACATCGTCAAGCAGGTCAACGAGGGTCTTGAGGCGCACGAGCTCATCAAAGTGAGCGTGCTGTGCGAGACGGGCAGCCAGGCCGCCGATGCCGGCCGTCAGATCGCCGACGAGGCGTCCGCCGAGCTGGTGCAGGTCATCGGCAAGCGCGTGGTGCTCTATCGCGAAACCTCGCGCGAGGACGTGGAGAAGATCCAGCTGGTCAAATAGGGCCCCATTCCGCCCTGCGTGCGGTTATTTCAAGCAGCGGCACAGCCATTGGTTGCCGGTGTTGGCTGCGTGGGGGCAGCCGATGCAGCTTGCGCGCTCGCAGGTTTCCTCGCTTTGGGGCGCTCCGCAGAAATCCTCCAGGTCAAGGGCGGGGTTGGCCTCTTCGGGATGCGTCCCGGCCGTTGCGCCCCCGCCGGCCAGCTCGTCGGCTTGCTGCATGCCGCGCACGACCATGCTGGCGAACTGGCGCATGCCCAGCTTCGTCGGGTGCGTCGCCTCGAGCGAGTCGTAGTCGCGGCCGAATGCGCGCACGTCGACGACGCGACAGCCCGCGTCCGCTGCGGCGGTGCGGATGGCGTCGTTGTATTCGTCCAGATGAACGCCGCGCAGGCGGTAGGCGAACTCCGCATGGTCGAGCCCCTGCGTGCGCCCGGGCAGCAGCGTGACGCAATACACGAGCGCCTGCGGGGCCACTTCCTTAATATGGCCGAGCATCCTTCGATAGGCCGCGCCGAACAGCTCCGCCGCATCTTCCGGGGCTGCTCCTGCGATGCGCTCGGGCGTGGACGCAAGGTCGACGCAGCGCGGCATCGCATGGCTTCGTCCCGCCGCCTGATTGGCGGCACCGCCCCAGCCGTAGTCGTTGATTCCGATGAACACGAGCACGACGTCGGGTTGGGCGCCGTTAGGCCCAAGGATTGCCCACGCGCGTCGGGCATTGCATGCGGCGGGGAAGCCCGCGCCTTCAACCATACTCCCTGACCAGGCGTTATCGGACAGAAGCGATCCGCCGAGCGCCTTGATGACGTGTCCCCACCAGGTATCGCCCGGCGTCTTCACGCCGGATTTCTCCAAACGCTCGCCGTTGTAGAACAGGGTGAAGCCTTCGGGGGTAACTCCCTCGAAGGTGCTGATGGAATCTCCCAGGACGGAGTAGCTCAGGTGGGGCATCCCGGCCGCCTTTCCGTGAATTTCGTGATGGGGGCATGGTAGCAAACTGTCATGCGCCACCGATGCGCGGCGCCGTCTTCAACGATATACCCATAAACAGGTAGGAAAACAGGATAAAGGGAGGGGAGCGGGCGGCGTCCCGTGAAGTGCCTGTTCGTTATCTTCCCGTCACTTGACACATAGGGGTGCCTGATTACAATCATTTTTAGCACTCTAAAGCCGAGACTGCTAAAAGCGCCCCGCCACCTGCGGGGCGTGTTTTTCGGCACCGACAACGCGCGGCCCGCCGCGCCCGCAGCCTCGGCGCAAGGACGGAAAGGAAGCGCCGCATATGCGCAAATTCAAGACAGAGAGCAAAAAGCTGCTCGACCTGATGATCAACTCCA
>CAVGAF010000007.1:0-50429 GCA_963627055.1 Butyrivibrio sp. CAG:318
AGGCGATTGGAGGACTGCTTTTTCTTCTTGGCCATGGCTAGTTCCTTCCTTCGCCCTTGATCTTGGGAATGCGACCGATAATCGGCACGCCCAGCAGCTCTTCAGCCTCTTCAGCGGTGCGGACGCGCGTATTGACCATGTCCATCACCACGACGATGGCGATTGCCAAGAACAGGCCCGCCAAAAACGCGACGGCCACGTACAAGGGACGATTCGGGCCGGAAGGCACGATCGGGGTCTTCGCAGAGTCGATGGTGTTGACGCCCTGCAGGCCCATCTTGGACTGCGCGATGTCGGAAATGGTCTCGACATACTTGTTGGCGATGACGGCGGCGGAGTCGGCGTCGTTCGTGGTGACGGAAAGCTGGATGACGCGCGTGGTAGTGGCCGAGGTCACGGAGATCTTCACGTCCTTCAGCGAGCTCATGCGCAGCGATTCGGCCGTTTTGTCCTTGACGTCCTCGGTCTGGGCGAGCTCGGCGACGTCGTTGGCCACCATCTGGCTTGCGCTTAGGTCGGAGTAGTTGGTGGAGCCGGTTGCCTGATCCGATTTCTGCAGCACGTAGGCCGAAACCGTGGCGGTGTACTGATCGGCCAGAAAGCCCCAGCTCACCACTCCTGCAACGAACGCGCACAGCACGGGAAGCACGATTACGAGCTTCAAATGCTTGCGCAACAGCTTCATCAATTCAAGAAGCGTCATCCCTGTACCTTTCTCTGCCTTGCTACTTCTTATTGCCCGCGATTATCCCCGTGCTTACTTCCCATTGACCGTCGTTGCGGCGCTTTGCGGGTTTTCGCCCTTGTTCACGGCTTCCATCAGGGTGGCCCAACCCTGCGGGTCCTCATAGCACAGCCACAGTCCCGTCTCCTCGTCGATATCGCCCTTGTACGGACCCGTGCACGTGTAGATCGTCACGGAATCCGCAGAGGAGAAATCGGTTGCAAGGGAAACGATGTCGCTGAAGTCCATGCTGGTGGAGAAGCACTTCGACAATTCCTGCACCAGGCCGGGAATGGCTGCCGGGGACGACTTCAGCACCGTCCTCATCAGCGCCTCCGTCATGGCACGCACGTTCGCCTGACGCTTCGCGTCCTGGTCGTCGCCGTAAGCCGTGCGCATGCGGGCGAGCGCGATGCACTGCTCGCCGTCGAGAAGCTGCTGGCCGGCGTCGATGTGCACGACGTCCTGGTCCTTGGTGTACACCTGATAATCGATGGTATAGGGCACATCGACGTAAATGCCGCCGACGGTATCCACGAAGTCGGCCAAGCCGGCAAACTCGATCTCGGCATAATAGGCGATCTTCACGCCGGTGAGCTGCTCGACCGCCGTGACGGCGCCTGTGGCCCCCTCCTCGGCGAAGGCCTGGTTGATCTTCACCTTCTGGCCGTTGAGCATATACGGCGTGTCGCGCGGCACGGACACCATGGTGATCTGATGCTTGGCCTGATCGACGCGCAAGAGCACGAGCGCATCGGAGCGCTCTCCGTAGGTTTCCCAATTGTCCGACCCGACGAGCAGCACGTAATAGGGCTGCACCGTCTTGTCCTCGACGGTCGTGAGCACCTCGTTGAGCTGCTGCTGCTCCTGCGAATCCATGGAAATATTGCTCGACAGGCTGTTCACGTACCAGGCGGCGTATACCCCCACCCCAGCTGCGATAAGGACGACGGCTATGAGCACGCCGAGCAAAATTCGCTTAATCCTGGTCTGACGCCTTCGTTTCTTGCGAATGCGAACCAAATTCTCGTAATCATAACCACTTGAAGTAGGGGCCGGGCCCTGGACTCTTGCATGAGAGCCCCTGACATGAGAGCTCCTGGCATGCCCCCCGTTAAACTCGTCTCTTACAGCCATGAACGCACATCTTCCTCGTTATCATTCAGCAAATTCAACGGCCCTGATGCCTTCATCGGTCTTAAGCGACTCCAAAGACATGCGAAATACGCCGTCCAAACTTACAGAAGGGTACCAGAGAGCTATATTGCCGGCTGCTCCTGACCGCGAGATTCCACGGCTCGACCAGAAACACGACAGGCTCGCTCCCTTCGCCGAAACGACCGCATAACCTTATGATTCAACCGCCCGCGAACTATCTTTCCTTCTTCATAATGTATGCGCACTTTGCGTATTTCGTCCGGAATAGGCGAACTCCGTTTGCGCCCTGCATGAAAAATCGCCATACTAAAAAGGTTGCTTCACACGAAATTCTTTCTCGTTCTTTTCGCGAATCAATCAGCCGGAGCCCCGCATGGGCGGCGTCCGGGCCGCGAACATTGCAGAAAGCGGCTCGCGTCAAGCGCAAAGCACGCCGCCTGGGGCGGGTGCGAGTATTGGAAAAAAGGTTGAGCGCTTGACCGCCGCAGCACCCCTGCTTGGTGCCTTGCGCGCTACGCGCTCAAACCGCGAAGAGAACGGATTCTCATGACCGCTTTTTCTGAACTGGGACTGTCCGATGCCGCGCTGGCTGCCGTCGAGCGCCTGGGCTACGACGACGCCACTCCCGTGCAGGAACAGTCCATCCCGCTGATTCTCGAAGGCCGCGACGTCATCGCCGCGGCTTCCACCGGCACCGGCAAAACGGCCGCCTTCCTGCTGCCGACGCTTTCCACCCTGCCCCGCGTCAAGGGCCGCGGGCGCGCCCCGCGCGTCTGCGTGGTCAGCCCCACGCGCGAACTTGCGCAGCAGATCAGCCGCACCTGCATGCAAATCGCCCGCAAGACCGGCCACTTCGTGACCACCGTGTACGGCGGCACCCCCTACGGCCCGCAAATCCGCGAGCTGCGCGGCGGCACCGACGTGCTCATCGCCACGCCCGGACGCCTAAACGACCTCATGGACCGCGGCGTGGTCGACCTGTCCGAGGTGAAGGTGCTGGTGCTCGACGAGGCCGACCGCATGCTTGACATGGGCTTTTTGCCCGACGTCACCAAGATCGTCGAGAAAACGCCCGAAGAGCGCCAGACGCTGCTGTTCAGCGCCACCATCGACAGCTCTATCCAAAAGAACCTCGGCAACCTGCTGAAAGACCCGGCCATCGTGGAGATCGCCCGCAACGGCGAGACCGCGGCGACCGTCGAGCAGTTCATCATGCCCATCGCCAACCGCATGAAGCAGGAGCTGCTCGAAGCGGTGCTCGAGGCCAAGGGCCACGAGCGCGTCATCGTGTTCGCACGCACGAAGAACCGCACCGAGGAATGCGCCGAGCTGCTTGAGGCGGCCGGCTACCATGCCGAGTCCATCCACTCGGACAAGACCCAGGGCCGCCGCCGCCGCGCACTCGAGAATTTCCGCCGCGGCAAGACCGACATCCTGGTGGCCACCGACGTGCTCGCCCGCGGCATCGACGTGCCGGAAGTGAACTACGTCATCAACTTCGACCTGCCCGACATGGCCGAGGACTACGTACACCGCATCGGGCGCACGGGCCGCGCCGGCGAGGAGGGCTTCGCCATCTCCTTCGTCACGCGTGAGACCGTGAAAACCCTGCGCGAAATCGAAAAGCTCATCAACAAGGAAATCCCCTTCACCACCATCGAGAACTACGAGACCGACCCCTCCATCTTGGAGAAGCCCAAGCGCGGCGGCGCGGGCGGCAAGCGCAACAAGCCCGCGGGCGCGCGTCGTGCCGGCGAGAAGCGCTTCGAGCGCGCCGAGCGCGAAGGCCGTCGACCCAGCTCAGGCAATCGCCACGAGGACTCCCGCTCCGGCGGGCGCCGCGGTGCACGCGACGATAGACGCGGCGGGCACGACAACCGTCCGGGTCGCGGGAATCGCGATGGGCATCGTGGGGATCGCCGCTTCGACCGCAACGACCATCGCGGCGGCAACACAGGCCGCCGCGGTTCAGGCAAGAATGGCGAATGGCTTTCCGACGAGGAATTCCGCGCCATGCGCAACGCCAAGAACGCGCAGGCGCGCATGCGCAAGAAGGACCGCAAGAACAACGCCGCCAGCAAGCCGAACAAGGGCAAAGGCAAGCAGGGCGGCGGCAACGGCGGTTACGACTACAGCAGGTTCTCCAAGTAGGCAGCACCCATAAAAACCCGCAAACGCTAACGGGGGCCGAGTTCATTCGAATTCGGCCCCCGTTTTACTATACGGAATGCTTCAACAACGCCTATTCCTTGAAACCGAAGGGGATGGCGTTGGCTTCCTTGGGCGTTTCGCCGAGCCAGCGCGTCGAGGCCGTCTCCCCCAGCGTGAAGGTTTCCCCGTCGTAGGTCACCTGCGTCACGCTTGCGTTGCAAATGCGCAGCGGGTCGTTTACGCGCGAGGGGTCGAGCAAATACATGATCGAACGCACCACGAAGCTGTGCGTCACCACGAGCACATTGCCGCCGCCTGCGGAAAGCGCCGCATCCCCCGCCTCGGCGAAGAACGAGCGCAGGCGCGCCGTGATCACGTCGAAGCGCTCGGCGCGCCCGGTGTCGTCCTGGTCGGCAAGCACGTCGGCCACCTGCGGCAAGCGCCTGTTCAGCTCTTCGAAGGGCAAATCCTCGCCGAAGCCGGCTGCAAGCGCCTTGTGCAAATCCGCCCCCGGTCCGGCTTCCAAATTCCCATAGCACCACTCGCGCAAGCGGGCGTCCGGCACATGGATGTGTGGCAAGCTTACGCGCGGATTCGCCTCGGCACGGGCCGAGAGGACCTCGTTGAGGGTCTGCACGGCGCGCCCCGCATCCGAGCAGTACGCATGCGCGAATTCCACGCCCGCCAAGCCGCGGCCAAGCTGGCGCGCCACGCGAACGCCTTCGTCGGTAAGCTGGGAATCGCACCAGCCCTGCACCAGACTGGCGACGTTGTAGACGGTCTGCCCGTGGCGGGTGACGAAAAAGGTGACGGGCTTCGCGCCGCCTGCGCTCAAAACGCTAGTCGCCATAGTTCGCCAAAAACGCCCTGGTGCGGTTATGTTGCGGGTTGTTGATGACCTGCTCGGGGTCGCCCTCTTCGACGATGAGGCCCTGATCCATGAAGATGATATGGTCGGCCACATCGCGGGCGAAGGACATCTCGTGCGTCACAATGACCATGGTCATGTGGTTTTCCGCTAGCCGACGGATGACGTCGAGGACGCCCTTGGTGAGCTCCGGGTCGAGCGCGCTAGTAGGTTCGTCGAAGAACAGCACGTCGGGGTTCATACACAGGGCGCGGGCGATGGCGACGCGCTGCTGCTGACCGCCGGAAAGCTCGCAGGGAACCATATCCTCCTTGCCCTCAAGCCCCATCCACGCGAGCAGCTCGCGCGCGCGGACCTGAACCTCGTCGGCGGGGCGCTTCTGCACGGTGATGGGCGCATCGGTCACATTCTTCAGCACCGTGTAATGCGGGAAGAGGTTGAAATTCTGGAACACCAGGCCGAAGCGACGCTTCGCCTGTGCAAGCACCTCCTTGCCGGCGTAGACGGCGCCCGACCCGTCATCGGTGGTTACAACGGTGTCGGCATAGGACAGGCTGCCCCCGTCGAGCGTCTCGAGCATCGTCAGGCAGCGCAACAACGTCGACTTGCCGCAGCCCGACGGGCCAATGATGCCCACGACCTGCCCCTTCTCCACCGAAAGGTTTATATCCTTGAGCACCTCGACATCGCCGAAGCTCTTCTTCGCATGCGAAAGCGAAACGAGCGGTGTAGCCATATGCATCCTTTCCGATATGCGCGCGAGCGCTAGTCGTGGTAGTAATCGAGTTTCTTCTCAACCTTGTTCAGCACCAGCACCACCACGAAGTTGAACACCCAGTAGATGGCGGCGGCGACCACGTAGGGGAACATGCTCGTCTGCGCGGCGGCGATGGCCTTGGCCTGCGTGAACATCTCCATGATGCCGAGCACGAACGCCAACGAGGTGTCCTTGACCAGCGTGATGATCTCGTTGCCCATGGCCGGCAGGATGCGCTTGACCACCTGCGGGAGGATGATTTTCATGAACGTCTGGGTTTTCGTGTAGCCGAGCATCTGCGCGGCCTCGTACTGCCCGCGGGGGATGGACTGGATGCCGCTGCGGTAGATTTCGCCGAAGTAGGCCGCATAGTTCAGGATGAAGCCAATGCAGCAGGCGCCGTACTTCCAGTCCGTCGGCATGGCGATATGGAAGATATAGTACGGGCCGAACATCCACATCATCAGCTGCAGCATGAGCGGCGTGCCGCGCATGATGGAGATGTAGAGCTGCACGAGCAGCGACAACGGCTTAAAGCGGCTCATGCGCCCAAGGGCGACCAGCACGCCGAGCGGCAGCGCACCCACCAGCGTCACCACGAAGATGACGGCCGTGAACTGCAGGCCCGAAAGTAGCAAGCCCATCATCGTCCCGAATTCCATATCGATCCTTCCAACGTCTTCCGCGGCAAACCGTCTTTGCGCGGCGAAGCGCCAGGGTGCTCCCCGGCGCTTCGTAATCCGTTATTCTTGCTGCTCATGCGCGCGAACGCTCTGCCGTGCACATTTGCCGGCAGGTGCGAACGCTTCCGGCGGGCACTTCCTGGCGTTTACTTGCCGAGCACCCAGTTGTCGTAGGACAGGCCGTAATCGGCATACTTCTCGCACAGCTGCTTGACCGTGCCGTCGGCGTCGAGCTCCTTGAGGGAGGCGGTCACCTTGGCGGCAAGCTCGCTGTCGCCCTTCTTGAAGCCGACCGCGTAGTGTTCGGAGGACAGCGGCTCGGAAAGCTGCGTGTACTTGCCCGGGTTCTGCGCGATCTGGTACTGGGCGATGGACAGGTCGCAGGCCACGGCGTCAATGAGGCCGGAATCGAGCTGCATGAACGCGTTGTTGTAGTCGGCGATGGTCTGCGGGGCGCCGCCGGCGAAGGTGGCGGCCACGGCGGCCTGGTCGCCTTCAAGCACGTCGAGGGCGGCGGAGTCGACCTGGGTCATGACCGTCTTGCCGGAAAGGCCGGAGAAATCGGAGATGCTGCTGCCGCTCTTCACGACGACGACCTGCTCGTTAAGCATGTAGGCATCGGAGAAGGTGTAGCCGTCCTCGCGGCCCTCCATGGTAAACCCGTTCCAGATGCAGTTGATGTTGCCCTGGGCAAGCAGCGCGTCCTTCGCATCCCAGTCGATGGGCTGCAACTCGACCTTCCAGCCGTTCTTCTCGGCAACGGCCTGCGCCAGATCGAGGTCGAAGCCGGTCGCCTTGCCGTCGTCGCCGATGAAGCCATAGGGCGGGTAGCTCTGGTCGAAGCCGACGACCAGCGTGAAATCGCTGGAAGAGGAGTCGGTTGAAGCCTTGGTGTCGGAGCTCGACGAGCCGGAACAGCCGGCGAGCATGACGCACGACAGCGCCGCCGCAGCCGCGCAGGCGGCGATTGCGAGGAGTTTCTTCTTCATTCGTTCCACCTTCCCGTTCGGACGAGGCCTTGGCCGTTCCGCCCTTGGAGTACTTTACTACACTAAAGTGATGGAGTGCAGTATACCAAAGGTGCCGTCGCCGTCAACGGCAACGCAGACTATTTCTTGAAGGAGGAGAGAATTCCCGGCCGACGGCCCGGCTTGGGCAAGTAGATAAACCGCGGCTCGAAGTCGAACAGCTCGGAAAGCGGCACGTCATCCTCAAGGGTCAGGCACTTCTTCATGCAGGCGTCGACGCACAGCCCGCACTGCACGCAGTCGGCCGCCGAGAATTCCAGGAAGCTGCCGCCGTCGGGCGTGCCGTCGTCGTTCGGGGAGGGTTTGATCGCGCTTTTGGACAGCGCCCCGGTCGGGCAGAACACGGCGCACATCCCGCAAGCGTTGCACCCGGACGCGTCGATGCTCACGCGACCGAACAGGCGCGTATGCAGCACCTCGGCCGCGGGCTGCCCCAGGCGGTCCATCGCGTCGAGCACCTGGGCATGACGGCGCTCGGAAAGCTGCGGCAGGGACCCGCCCTTGCCCGCGCCGAGCTGCTCGCGCAGGGTTTTCGCCGACGGCTTCATGCCGAGGTTCTTGCGGATGACCAGGTTCGCCGTCTTCTCGGCCGCATTTGCGGTCCACGACCCGGCCGAGGTGAAGAACCCGCGGCGGGCCTCGCCGAGCAAGCTTGCGCTGTCGGCAAGTTCAAATCCCGCCGGGAATTCCGACGTGCGCTCGACGCGCAACGCCGAAGCCTGCGCCGCCAACAGCGCATCGGTCGAGGCCACCGTGGCATCCACCCCCGGCGAGGTGGCGCGGTACTTGCACGTGGAGCAATCGCCGTCCACGAGCGTGACGCTTTGCGCCCCGCAGGCCGCCAAGCCGACCAAGAGGCTCTCTCCCACGCGCGCCAAACACGGCACTTCGGCGAACTTGCGCGGATCGGCAACGCCGCGGGCGGCGATGCGGGCGCAGGCCACCACGGCCCGTCCCTCCCCCGCCGCGTCCATCGCGCGCGCGGCCGCCTGCTCAAGCTCCTCGTCGAACGGCTCCGTCGACACGAGGGCCTCGGTCGGGCAGACAACCGAGCAGGCCCCGCACGACACGCACGCCGCCGCATTCACGGTAAGGGCGTTGTTGTGCACTTCGATGGCATCGGCGAGGCAGGCGTCGATGCATTTGCTGCACGACGAGTTGCGATTGCGCACGGCGACGCAGCGTTCGGGCACGGCGATGACGGCCTTGCCCTCAAGTTCCTCGGCAACCTCGATGATATCCGCAATATTCGGCATGCTTCCCCCCGAACGTACCTTGAACGCACCTGGCCGTGCGACCTATTTCTCCTCCTGCGCGGCAACAACCTGCTCTAGGGCCGCAAGCTCCTCGGGCGTGTTCGCATTGATGAAGCACCCGCCCATCGGCTCGGCCTCGAGCACCTTTTCCTGCGGGAATTCGCGCACGTTGACGCTGCTGAAAAACACCTGTGCGCGCTTCTCGCCCGCCTCGAGCGCCTGGCGCACGGCCGGCAGGCACCCCATGCGCCGATACACCGCATGGAACGGCTCGAAGCCGTGCTTGTTGACGGGAACCACGACGTCAGCTCCCGATTTCGTCATTTCCAGGGCCTCGGCCACCACTAAAGACGGGCTGGCGAACACCATGTCGCAAGCCACCGCCGCAACGTAAGGGTTGCGCGCCGCCTGCAGCGCCGTGTACAGCCCGGGAAGCGCGCCGCGCTCGCTTAAGGCGTCGCACACCAGCTGAATGCGCAGCTCGGGGAACTCTCGGTGCAGAAACGCCAGGTTCTCCGGCTCGTTGGTGGTGATGATCAGCTCGTCGGCAACGGGAGAGAGCCGCTCCACGAGGCGGCAGATGAGCGGGCGGCCCCGAAACGGCACCGTCGCCTTGCTGCGCCCCATGCGCTTGCTTTCACCGCCGGCCTGGATGACCACGGAAACGCGCGGGCGCACGTACTGTGTCTCGATGAAGTTCGCCACTCCCGCCACGTCGTTGATGCCGAACGCCGGGATCCCGTACGCCGCAGCTCCCTCGCGCGCCTCGGGGATGTCGGTGACGACGGCCACCGTGGTTTCCGTCGGCAGCTTGTTGGAAATGTCGGTATGGTCGGGGTGCTGCATGGCGAAGTGGTCGCCTGCGGCAGACGCGGGGCGCACGGGCACGCTGCGCCCGTCGGCCGGTGGGATGTCCGCACGTCCGAACTGCGTGAAGTCGGTGCCGAGCGGCCAGCCCTTGCTCGCGCCCTCGGCGAACACGGCCGCCGTACGCGCGTCGGCGGCGTTGCCGGAACGCATGATCTCTATGGTGGGCAAGCCGCTTTTGCGGTATCCCTCCACCACCACGATGTCGTGGCCGGGCATGCTGGCGACGATGTCGTCGCACTCAAGCTCCCCGGGCGTCGTCTTGATGCGCGCCATCTGTCCCGGGCACGCGATGACCGTTTCGGTCGCCCCCGCATGGCGATGACGGTAGGAATCCTTGCCGGGCATGTCTATCTCGAAGCCGACGTGGCTGTGATGCTTCACGCTGCCCACGTCGAACCCCCGATCGGTAAGTTCCGCGATGAGTTTTTCTATGAGCGTCGTCTTACCTGAATTATGACGGCCGACGACGGAGATCGCCGGCGAGGGAATTTCGATCATACATGCCGTCCTTTCGCGAGGGCAAGTATAGCATGCGCATAAACGCAGCCGAAACCGTCGCCGGGCGGCAGGTCTGTTGCGTAACGGGGAAAGCGCGGGTCGATCCCGCATTGAAAGGCAAAAGAAAAGGGACTCCGCCCCCTCCAAAAAAACGGAATCCCTCTCTTTTGTCGAAGCCGAAAAGGCCTCTGAATAAAGCTCGTTTATTGTAGCAGAGCCTCCACGACATCACAACATTTCTTATCGGCAGGCGATTGCTACTAGCCCTGTATTATACTTGTTATCTGTTGCTATCAACAATTTTTTTGAGAAGGGATTTGTATGAAAAGGAAAACGCTAGCGTGCCTGCTCTGCTCGGTTCTCGCCATCGGCATGCTGTCTTTGGCAGGCTGCGGGTCAAACAGCGGCTCGGGGAACTCCGACCAGGACGCAATCTCCAAGGACCTCACCACTCAGCTCGATTCCTTTAAGAGCAACGGCAGCCAGATGATCGGCGAGCAATTGAAGGCCAACGAATCGACGCTTTCCACGCTCGGTATCAATAGCGATGATTTCGCGAAAGAGATGCTGGACGGCTTTTCGTACAGCATCGGCACGATCAAGGTTGACAGCAAGGCAAACTCCGCCACCGCCGAGGTGACCATCACGTCGAAGACCATCTACAGCGCGCTTACGGCCCTGGTCACCAACCTTCCGACCGCCATGACCAACGTGAGCGCCGACGACCTGTCCACGGACGAGAACATCAATAAGTTTGTCGGCAAGCAGTTGACGGAGGCGGTCAAGTCGGCAGGGACCGAGGAGACCACCATCACCTTGACCTACTCCAAGTCCGGCGACACCTGGAAAATGGACGACCTCGAGACGCAGGTTTACAAAGCCCTGGGCCTTGACACCATCAGCCTCGACAGCATCTACAGCATGCTCGGCGTAAGCAATTCCAGCGAACTGGAATCCCTCGTCAACCAATACCTGAAATAAGTTTCAATCAGCGCGGCGACAGCAGTTCCAGCTAGCCGCTTGCAAAAAGAACCCGCCTGGTTTGAGGCGGGTTCTTTTGGTTTATGCGCTCTTTGGGGCGCTTTCGCCTTGCAGATCGCGACGCCGTCGCGAATGGTTTTAAGAACCTTCGTGTCGTAAATCTCGCTCGTCGTAAATCTCGCAGGGGCTCCGTCCGTGCGCGAGTCGCGAAGACGCCCGGCGCTACAGGACGCGACGCGCCTCCAAGGCCCGCCCGAGCGTCACCTCATCGGCAAACTCCAAGTCGCCGCCAACGGGAAGACCGCTGGCCAGGCGCGTGACCTTCACGCCGAGGGGCTTGATCAGGCGCGCAAGGTAAGCCGCCGTCGTCTCCCCCTCCACGTTCGGGTTCGTCGCGATGACGACTTCCCGAATGTCCTCGGAAGACAGCCGGCGCATGAGCTGGGCGATATGCAGGTCGTCCGGGCCGATCCCCTCCATGGGAGAAAGCGCGCCGCCGAGCACATGGTAGATGCCGGAAAACACCGCCGTGCGCTCGATGGGCGGGATATCGCGCGGCTCGGACACCACGCACAGAAGCGAGGTGTCGCGCGAGGGGTTGCGGCAGATGTCGCATTCGTCGTCCTCGGCGTAGTTGAAGCAGCGGCTGCAAAAGCGCACCGAATCCTTGACCTCGGTGATGGACTGCGCCAGGCGAAGCGCCGTGGCGCGGTCCGTGTTCAAGATCCAATACGCGATACGCTGAGCCGACTTCGGCCCGACGCCGGGAAGCCGTTCCAGCTCATCGAGGAGCTTCTGGATGACGGGAGCCGATTGCACAGCAGAGCTGCCCTACATCAAGCCGGGGATGTTCATGCCGCCGGTAGCCGCGCTGATGCGCTGGTTGCCCATGTCGGCGACGCCGCGCAGGGCCTCGTTCACCGCGGCGGTAACCATGTCCTGCAGCATCTCCACGTCCTCGGGATCCACCGCAGCCGGGTCGATGACCAGGCTTTCGAGCGTGTTGTCGCCCTTCGCCACGGCCTTGACCATGCCGCCGCCGGCAGAAGCCTCGAAGGTCATGTCCTTGATTTCCTCCTGGGCGCGCGCCAGCTCGAGCTGCATCTTCTGCGCCTGCTTCATCATGGCGCCCATGTTGCCGCCCATGCCGCCGCCGGGGAATCCGCCTTTTCTACCCATATTTCAATTCCTATCTCATCGTTGGAGCGCGAAGGTGCGCAAACCATTGCATTGTACCGATGTGCACGAGCACGCGCGCGCCTTATTGCGTTACTTCCTCGAAGGTTACACCGCCGCCGAAGCCGGCCTGCAGAATAGCCTGCAGCTCGTCGGGCGTCTTGTCGCCGCCGGATTCCGCCGGCCCGGATGCGGGTGCCGTGTCGGACGCGGGTGCGCTGGGCGACGAGGGGGCCGCCGCACGCGCGGGAGCGGGCTCGGGGCGTAGGGCCGAAACGGGGCGCGGGGCGGCCTGCGCCTGCGGCGTTGCGGGGCGCGGGGCGGCCTGGGCGCGGGGCTGCGGGAAGGAAGCGCCCATCAGCTCGTCTTCGCTCGGCGGGACGTCCATGTCGCCGTACGGGACCTGCTCGTCCTCCCACGGCGGCACGTCGGCCGCGGCGGGCACGGGGCGCGCAGGAACGGACGCAGCCGCAGGGCTCGCGGCCGGAGCGGAAGACGCGCTGGGCCGCTGCGATGCGGGCGTCTGCTGCGACGGGGTTGCGGGGCGCTGCCATGGGGCGGGCGCGCCGGATGCGGCAGCGGGGCGCGACGCGCTATGCGAAGCGGCCTGCGCCTGCGAGGCGGCGGGGCGCTGCTGTTGGGCAGCCGGAGCCGCGGGCCGCGATGCGGATGCGGGCGCGGGGCGCGCCGGGGCTGCGGACGCCGCGCCCTTACCGCCGATGGTGAACGCAAACGGCACCGGCTGGGCACACGCCTGGGCGAGCGCCGACGCCACCGCTTCCTGGATATCGGGCTTTTGGACGGCCTTGAACGCGAACGCGTTGCCCGCGGGGAAATCGATGACGAGCATGTTTTGGGCCGCGTCGAAGGAAACCTTCGTGTTCAGGAACAGCACGCCGTAAGCGGCCTTGCTGCGCTTGAGCGCGGCGACGGCGGCTTGCCAGGAACGCTGCAAGGCCGCAGGATTGGACAGCGCCGCGGCAAGAGACGAATTCGGGACGGCCGCGGGCGCCGCCGAGGCGGGCGCGGCGGCGACAGGCGCATCCGGCGCGGGCGTGACGAGTGACGATGAAGCCTGAGCGGCGGGCGCGGGCTGCTGCTGGGCAGCTGGAGCCGCGGACGCCGAAACACCCGCAGCTCCAGACTCGGAAGCGGAGGCCACCTGCTGCCGTGGCGCCGCAGGCCTGGCGACGGGAGCCGAAACCGGCACGGCGGCCGGGGCGGGCGCGGACTGCGCAGGCGCGGCGGCGGCAGCCGGCGTCGCGGGCACGCTTTCCGCTGGCATTGCCGCCGGCACGCCACCGGCACCTGCGCCGCGCTCCAGCTTCTCCACCCGCTCGGCAAGCGCCGAAAGCGTCAGGTCCCCCTCGGGGCGCACCATGCGCGTGCAGCCTATCTCGAATGAAAGACGCGGGTTAGTCGACGTCTTCAGGTCGGTGATGACATCGCCGAGCACCGAGAGCATGCGCGCCAGCCGATCGGGCCCGAACAGCGGCAGCTCCCCTTCCAGCTGGCGACGCTCGGAGGCGCTCACGTCGAGCGCGATATCGGCGCCGGCCAGGCTCATCACGTACAGGTTGCGCACGTGCTGGGCCAGCCCGCGCGTAAGTTGCGCGAGATCGGCGCCCGATTCGGCGAACTGGGCCGTCCAGCGGAAGCACGCCGCCGCATCCCGCTTGCCCAAGGCCTCCACGATTTTCGTCAGCTCATCGGAATCGACCCCGCCGAGTATGCGCTCGGCGTCCTCGAGCCGCACGTTGCCCGCGCCGGCCGTGACCACCTGCTCGAGCGAGTTCAGCGCATTGCGCATCCCGCCGCCGGAATGGTGAGCGATCAGGTCAAGCGCATCTCCCTCGAATTCAAAGCCCTCGGAAACGCAAACGGCGCCCAAGCGCGAAATGATCGCCTCGTTGGAGATACGGCGGAAGTCGAAGCGCTGGCAGCGCGAGTGAATGGTTTCGGGAACCTTTTGGGGGTCGGTGGTCGCCAGGATGAACACCACGTGCTCGGGCGGTTCCTCAAGCGTTTTCAGCAGCGCGTTGAACGCCGCGATGGACAGCATGTGGACCTCGTCGATGATGTAAACCTTGTAGCGGCCGCGCGTCGGGGCGAATTGCACGCGGTTGATGATCTCCTCGCGGACGTTCTCGACACCGGTGCGGCTTGCCGCGTCAAGCTCGTAGACGTCGGGATGGGTGCCCTCGGCGATCATGGTGCAATCCTCGCAGGTGCCGTCCGGGTCGGGCGTGGGGCCCTTCTGGCACAAAAGCGCCTTGGCGAGCAGGCGCGCCGTGGTGGTTTTGCCCGTACCGCGCGGGCCGCAGAACAGGTAGGCGTGGCTGACCTTGTCCTGCTCGATGGCGTTCTTGATGGTGCGCTCGATATGCTCCTGCCCCACGACGTCCTCGAAGATCTGCGGACGGTATTTGCGGTACAGCGCTTCTGCCATATGCCTCGTGCTCCTCGGTGCTGCTTGCGAATATGCGAAAGCCCGGCTAGCCGGGCAGAACCTATGCCTGATGCGCACCCTTCTTGCGGCTTGACAGAGCCGCCTTCACCGCGCCGATGACGGCCGGCGCCACGGACACGGCCACGATGCCCAACACGATGATCTCGAAATGCTTCTGCACAAACGGCACGCCGCCGAAGAAATAACCCACCAGCACGAACAGGCTCACCCAGGAGATGCCGCCGATGGCGTTGAAGAGCGTGAACTTCGCGAAGTTCATATGCCCGGTGCCGGCGATGAACGGCGCAAACGTGCGGAAGAAGGGCATGAAGCGCGTGATCACGATGGTCAGCCCGCCGTATTTCGCGAAGAAGCCGTCGAGTTTCGCCATGCGCTCAGGCGTGAGCGCCTTCACCTTGCCGGAATCGATGATGCGTTTGCCGAAGAAACGCGCAATCCAGTAGTTCGACGTGTTGCCCAGGATGGCCGCCGCATAGAACACCAGAAGCGTCGCCCACAGGTGCAGACCGCCGCCGTCGGCGGAAAACACGCCGGCCGCGAACAGCAGCGAATCGCCCGGCAAAAACGGGAAGAACACCAGGCCCGTCTCCACGAACACGATGAGGAACAGCGGCGTGTACACCCATACCGCGCCAAGCGTCGCGATCCAGCCGGCAATGGCGCCGCGCGGATCGGAAAGCAAGTTCACGAAGAAGTTGATGATGTCCATGAGAGCCTTTCGTCATGGGGCGCCGCCCGATGGCGCGCCGACGGTAAGTTCGCCTAACCGCCCGCACGCGGGCGTGAAAAAAGCATCCTACATGGGACGGGACGCTCGTCAGCGGTCCCTTATGGCTGCTTCCTCCCGGACCTGACCAGGTTCGAAACTTGGCGCCGCCCCGGCCCATGTAAGATGCTCGCGATGACGTTGGTGAAGTATAGGGCATGCAGGCGCGCCAAAAGAGCGCGGCGGGCTCCTGATACCAAACGAACATATGCCCCTCGACGCCGGCCTTGCACAGCGCAGGCGCGCACTCAGGGGAGGCAAACTCCGCGTTACAGTCGCCCTACCTCCCCACGCCCGCGCTGGCCAGCACGGCGTTCAAGCCGTCGAACATGCAGACGCTCGTGGCGCTCGCGAGATTTTCCAGCGATATATCCGTCTCCCCGATCATCCAGCGCCTATACACGGAAATGAGCCCCGCGCAGAAAAACGAGACGATGTAGGGAAGGTACGGGTCGTCGTGCGCGATGCCGAGCGGATTGTCCTCCATCAGCACCTCCACCAGACTCGACTCCATGCGGTCCAGAATGTCCTGCATTGAAATGTGCTCCACCACGCGCTTGCTTGCCGCCGCGTCCGACGCCAGCGCGTCGGATATGCTTTGGAACAGCTTGCTCACGTCGAAGCGCCGATCGCCCTCGGCGAAGGCCGCGCGGCAGCTGTCCACCATCACGCGCGCCTCGTCAAGCACGATTTCGTCCACCAGGCTGCTCACCGAGTCGTAGTGCAAATAGAAGGTCTTGCGATCGATATCGGCCTCGCGCGCGATCGCCGCGATGGTTATCTTATGGTAGTCCTGCTCCCCCATCAGCTTGAAGAACGCCTCGCGAATGGCCTTGCGCGTGCGCACCACGCGGCGGTCGGTCGAGCGGCGCAGGTCTTTCGCCGCGGCACTTGCGTCGTTTTCGCCCATAGCGGCCTCCTATCGGGTTGTCCACCTGCCGCAAGAGCCCGCGCAGGCGATGAGGGGCAGTTTGAATCACGCTTGCTATTGTACCTGTTTCTTATTCCCCAGCTGTGGCAATAGGGAAGGAAAATCAGCGCGAGCTCGAGCGCGGTCGCGGGCCGAGCGCGCCCTACACCACCTGGAAGATGAAGAACTTCAGGTAGTCGGTTTCGGGAATGCCCCATACGATCGGATGGTCGGGCGCCTGCTGGCGCTGCTCGATCTGACGCAGCTGCACGCCGGCGTCATGGGCCGCCGAAGCGACGACGCCCTTGAAGCGCTCGGTGTCCATGAAGTGACTGCAGCTGCACGTTGCCAGGTAGCCGCCGCGCGGCAGCAGCTTCATGGCGCGGTAGTTGATTTCCTTGTAGCCGCGGGCGGCCTGCTGGACGGTCTTGCGGCTCTTCGTGAACGCCGGCGGGTCCAGCACGATGAAGTCGTAGGTTTTGTCGTGGGCGGCATCGAGTTCGCCAAGCAGGTCGAACACGTTGGCGGCCGTGAAGTCCATGCCGTCTTCCAGACCGTTGAGCTGGGAATTCTTGCGCGCCTGGGCAACGGCCAGGTCGCTGATGTCGACGGCGTTCACATACGCCGCGCCGCCGTGGGCGGCATTGAGCGCGAAGCTGCCCGTGTGCGTGAAGCAATCGAGCACGTGCCGGCCGCGGGAAAGCTTCGCCACGGCGGCGCGGTTGTACTTCTGATCCAAGAAGAAGCCCGTCTTCTGCCCGTTGGCGAAATCGACCTCGTAGCGCACGCCGTTCTCGACGATTTCGGTGGCTGCAGGGCCGAACGCCTCGGTCCCGGGAGCGCCGGGCGCCAACGGGTCGAGAAGCGGCGCCGCCTCGCCGGCGCCCGCGTTTTCCGCCTCCTCGCCGCCTTCGCGCGCGCCCGCGAACCAACCCGTCGTCTGCTCGAGGCCCTCAAGCTTGCGCGTGGCGGCGTCATTGCGCTCGTACAGGCCGCGGATGATGACGCCGTCTTCCGCCAACACCTCGAGCAGCACGCCGAAAATCACCGGCTTCAGGCGCTCCATGCCGATGGAGAGCGTTTCGGCCACCAGCACGTCGTTGAAGCGGTCGACCACCAAGCCGGGAAAACCGTCGGCCTCGCTGAACAGCACGCGGCAGCACGACGCGTCGGGACCCATGACCGTCTTGCGGTATTCCCACGCCCAGGCGACCTTGCGCTTCCAGAACGCCCGGTTAAACGTGTCGTTGGCATTGCGCGTGATGAGACGGATGCGAATCTTGCTCTGCTTCGATAAAAGGCCCGTGCCCAGATACGACCCCTTGCGATTCACCACGTCGACAAGGCTGCCATTGGCAACTTCGTCGCCCTGCCCCGGCGTACCTTCGACGGACAACACCTCGCCCTCATATACCCAGGGATGACCCCCCGAAAGCGCGCGCTCGCCCTTCGGCGTGATGGTGGCGCGGGGATACGGGCGTTGAGCTTTCATGAGGGGTCCTTTCAGGTGCGGGAGTCGGGAATCGGGAAAGCAAGCGGCGCGAAATCAGCGAAGGCCGCCGCAGCGCCCCGAACTCGCGAGAAACGCGAAGGCCGCGCTTCTGGCACGCAAGTCCTTCAGGTTCACGCAATTACGGGTTGCCGCGACGGCCCTAAGCATCGACAGCTCCGAGTTGGATAGCGGTCGGAACTTTACAGCAGGCGCAGGGAAACTTCCTTGAGCTGACGGCCGGTGACCGCGTTCGGGGCGCCGGTCATCGGGTCGGAGGCGCTCGAAGTCTTCGGGAAGGCGATGACGTCGCGGATGGACTGCTTGCCGGCAAGCAGCATTACCAAACGGTCGAGGCCCAGCGCGATGCCGCCGTGCGGCGGGGCGCCCAGCTCAAGCGCGTGGATGAGGTGGCCGAACTTCGCCTCCATGTCCTCCTCGGCAACGCCCAGGCGCGCAAGGACGCGCTTCTGCAGCTCGGCGTTGTGGATGCGGATGGAGCCGCCGCCCATCTCGAAGCCGTCCATGACGATGTCGTAGCTGTAGCTGCCGCAGGCCAGCGGGTCGGACTCGATCTTGTCCCAGTCGGCCTCGGGAATCATCGTGAACGGATGATGCTCGGCGGCGTACTTCTTCTCTTCCTCGTCGTAGCGGAACATCGGGAAGTCGACGACCCACAAAAGCGCATGGCCTTCGCGGGGGATTTCCAGCTTCTCGGCCATGTGCAGACGCAGGGCGGACAGCACGGCGGAGGCGACATCGTACTTGTCAGCGGCGAACAGCAGCAAGTCGCCCGGCTCGACGCCGGCGGCCTGCTTGATGGCCGCGTGCACTTCGTCGCCGAGGAACTTGATGATGGGGCTCTTGCCCGCCAGTTCCGCGTCGGCGTCGGTGTAGGCGATCCAGGCCATGCCCTTCGCGCCGTTGGCAGCCGCCACCTCGGCCAGCTTCTCCACGTCGCCGCGCGACCAGTTGCCCGCGCCCTTGGCGTTGATGCACTTCACCACGCCGCCGGCTTCCACGGCCTTGCTAAACACGCCGAAGCCGCAGCCGCGCACGACCTCGGTGAGGTCGACGAGCTCCATGCCGAAGCGCACGTCGGGGCGGTCGCAGCCGAAGCGGTCCATGGCTTCCTTCCACGGCATGCGCTGAAGCGGGAACTCATGCTCCACGCCCGCCGCGGCGAGCACCTCGGAGAACACGCCTTCCATGAGATCCATCACGTCGGTTTCCTCGACGAAGGACATCTCGATGTCGACCTGCGTGAATTCCGGCTGGCGATCGGCGCGCAGGTCCTCGTCGCGGAAGCAGCGGGCGATTTGATAGTAGCGCTCGATGCCGCCGACCATGAGCATCTGCTTGAACTGCTGCGGGGACTGCGGCAGCGCGTAGAACTTGCCCGGGTTCGGGCGGGAAGGCACCAGGTAGTCGCGCGCGCCCTCGGGCGTGGAGTTCGCCAGAATGGGCGTTTCGACCTCGATGAAGCCGCGCTCGTTAAGCGCGGTGCGCATGGCCTGGGCGACCGTGTGGCGCAGGTGCAGGTTGTTGTACATCTCGGGACGGCGAAGGTCCATGTAGCGCCACTTCATGCGCGTGGTCTCGTCGGTCTCGATGCCGTCCTCGATGGAGAACGGCGGCGTGACGGATTCGTTGAGCACGCAGACCTTGCTGGCCAGGACCTCGATCTCGCCGGTGGGCATGTTGGGGTTCACGGCGCCCTCGCCGCGCCCGCGCACCGTGCCGGTGACCTGCAGCACGAACTCGCGGCCGAGATGCTCGGCGGCGTGGAAGTCCTCGGCGCTGACGCAATCGGGGTCGACGACCACCTGCGTGTAGCCCGCGCGGTCGCGCAGGTCGCAGAAGATCAGCCCGCCGTGGTCGCGGTTATGCCATGCCCAGCCGCACAGCGTCACCTCGCGGCCCGAGTCGGAAGCGCGCAGCTCGCCGCACGTGGCGGTATGCATGCAGAACTCGTTCAGGTAATCCGTCATTTCAGTCTTGCCTCTCATCGTTGCTAAACCCGGCGAAGCGAAAAGGCCGGGGGTCTGCTCAAACTTGGTCATTGTACCGCACGAAAAGGCTGGGCGCCCGACGGCGCGCCAGCCCTTGTGAAAACGACACGGATACCCCCCGCCGGCGAGCTACACGGCCCGCGCACGTGCCCTATGCGGGCCACGCGCGGAAACCTCCCGCACGGCGAGGAAGCGGGATAGCGCCTATTCGTCGGAGCCGAAGACGTCCTCGGCGCTCAGCACCTCGCCCTCGAAGGGGGCGCCGCCGAATTTGGCGAGCAGGGCCTTCACCTTGGCGACCTCGACCAGGCGCTCCTGGTGCGAATTCATGTTGCGCACCTTCACCATGCCCTGCGCAAGCTCGTCGGGACCGAGCACGGCGACCAGCATGGCCCCGAGCTTGTCGGCCAGCTTGAACTGGCTTTTCAGGCTGCGACGCTGATGGTCCATCTCGGCGGCGATGCCCGCGTCGCGGCACGCCTGCACCAGCCCGAAGGCCTCGGCGCGCACGGAGTCGTCCACGCAGGCGGCGAACAGGTCGCAGCGCTTCGCCGCGGGGAACTGGCCGCCTGCCGCCTGGATGGCCAGCGCGCAGCGCTCGTAGCCCAGCGCGAACCCGAAGCCGGGCGTGGGACGCCCGCCCACCTCTTCCATGAGCTTGTCGTAGCGCCCACCGCCGCCGATGGCGTTCTGGCTTCCGGTTCCCAGGTCGGTCTGCACCTCGAAAACGGTGCGCGTGTAGTAGTCGAGCCCGCGCACCAGCTTGTGATCCTCGGTATAGGCGATGCCGGCCGCGTCGAGATAGGTCTTGACGGCCGCGTAGTGGTCGCGGCATTCGTCGCACAGATAGTCGGTGATCTTCGGGGCGCCGACCATGACCTCGGCGCAGCCGGGATTCTTGCAGTCGAAGGCGCGCAGCGGGTTGATTTCGGCGCGGCGCATGCACTCGTCGCACATGGCGTCGGCATGCTCGTTCAGAAACGCCTGCACGGCCTCGCGGTACTTCGGGCGGCAATGCTCGCAGCCCATGGAATTCACCAGCAGCACCGTCGATTCGACCGGCACGCCGACGGCGGCGTAGAAGCGCATGAGCATGATGATGCCCTCGGCGTCCACGCTCGGGTCCTCGGCACCCAAGCACTCGATGCCCACCTGGTTGAACATGCGCTGGCGGCCCTTCTGCGGGCGCTCGGCGCGAAACATCGGGCCGGCATACATGAGCTTGGCCGGGGCCGCGCCCTGCGGCACCAGGTCGTGCTGCACCACCGCGCGCACCACGCCGGCCGTGCCCTCGGGGCGCAGGCTCAGGCGGCTTTTCGCCTTGATGGTGCCGCCATCGATGACGCGCTTGAAATTCTCGCCGGAAATGGCCGTGAACATCTCCTTGGAAACCACGTCGGTGGCCTGCCCGATGCCGCGCACGAACAGGTCGGTCTGCTCGAACAGCGGCGTCTCGATGGGTTCGTAGCCGTAGCGTGCGAAGATGCCGAAAGCGGTATCGCGGAAATGCGCCCAGAATTTCGCCTCGTCGGGCAAGAAGTCGCGCGTTCCTTCCGGTGAGTTGATGGCCATGATGGATCCTTTGCTTGGTGATTCGTCAAACGCCCGTATTGTAGCGCAGCGCACGCCCTACCAGCCGAAACTGCGCAGCACGCCCATGAGCGCGTCGTCGGGGCGGTGGCGCAGGCGCAACGCCAGCATGTTGCGCGCCACGTGCGCCAAACCCGCGTCGGATGCGGCGACGGCGGCCTTATCGAACGCGTCGAGCAGCTCGTCGTCGGGAACGGTCGGCACGCCGGCGGCGACAAGGCGCGCGTCCAGCTCGTCGTGCGGCACGATGGCGCACCCCGTTTCCGCAAGAAGCTCGCGCATCTCGGCCATGGCCTGCAGCGCGCAGGTCGGGCCGCAAGCCATGGATTTCAGGTAACACGCCACGGCGACCTCGGGCTCGCCGACCTTCCACAGCACGTAAGCAAGCTGATAGTACAGAAGCGCCAGGTCGGTTGGATGCAGCGCCACGCCCAAGCCGTCCTTGAGCACGCGTTGCGCGCGCTCGGCGTCGCCCGTGAGCATGTACGCCCGCCCCACCACGCGATACGACAGGGCGACCGCCGGAGCCAAGGCGAGCAGCGCCTCCCCGTAACGCAGCGCCTCGTCCGAGCGCGCAAACGACTGCTCCAGCAAGCGGACTATCTCGACGTGGCACAAAAAGAAGGCGTCGGGAGCCGGGACCACGCGCTTGCCCGCGTCGCCCTTCACGCGGCGCGCCAAGTCGAAACGGCCCGTGAGCGCCAGGTTGTACAGTACGCGCGAGGCGTAGCCGTCAAAGTAGCGGTAAACCGTATCGGCACCGTCGGCGATGCCGTCAAGCAGCCGGGCTTCCGAAATGGCATCCGACAAGACGGCGATGGCCCGGTCGGGATGAGCATCTTCAAGCGCCTTCGCACGGGAGAGGGCCTCGCGGCAGCGGTCCCTTCCCAAAAAGCGCTCCACGACGGCGTTCTGGTCGAATGCTCCCGCACCCCCTTCAGCCAGCGACGACATCAGCCGGGCGCACGCCGTCACGGCGCGTTCGTCGTGGGCGGCGACGGCCTCGTTGGAAACCTCCCGCACCACGCGGATGGCCTCCGTGGCGCTTTTCACGCCGGAAAGCCTGCCGGCGATATCCTCGGCCATGCGGCGGTACTCGGTATCGTATTCAACGTTCAAATCCGCGGCACAGCTGGCCCCGAGCGTGTAGCGCGCGTCAGGCGGCAGCTTAGCCGACCGCTCCCCCAAACCTGAGGAGCGCCATGCCTCGAACGAGGGCTGCAACGACTCGGCGGCGGGCAGGTGGGCGTCAACGACGTCGAAACGGGCGCCGGCGGCGCGCAAGGCGGCAAGCGGGTCGCCCGCAAGCGCGGAGGCGAAATGCGCCTGCAGCTCCCACAACTCGCGTGCAAACGCGACGTCGAAATAGGCGTGCGCATCGCCGTCGGGCATGGCGGCCGGCGCGTCGGGAGCAGCCGACGATGCGGCGTCGGGGCGCGCGGCGCGCCTGACACCCGACGTCGCAGCCGCTTGGCCGACAGAGCCTTCGCGAGCATCCCGCCCTTCGGCAAGGGGAGTCGCCAGCACGCGCACTTGGCGAATAGCGTCATGCAGTTCGAACGCGCGCGATGCCAAAAGCAGCCCGACGTGCGCGGCATACCGAAGCGCACAGGCGCGGGGGTCTTCCGAAGGCGGCATCAGGGAGGCGTCCGGCGCCGTGAGCAGCAGCGAGACCTCGCCAGCCGCCCAATCGAGCCGAAATTCGGCCTCGACGCGCACCGGCAGGCGCAGCTGCTCGATCGCGCACGACAGGCGGCAGCGCACGTCCCAGTCGCCCCCGGCAGAGCCGGTCGGGGCGGCGCGCGGGACGTCGTTGGCAAGCGTCTGCGTCCCCACCTTCTCGAACAGGGCCGCATCCACGGCGCGGCAACGCTCATCGTCGCATGCCTCCACCCCCTCGCCGAGCGCATCGAAGGCGGCAAGCGAAAGCTTCAGGCGATTCAGGGCGCCCTCAAGCCCCCATACCTCGCGCCGGCGCACCCCCGCGGCCTCGTCGGCGGCGGCGAGATAATACATGCGCGCATAGGACGTGGAAGTCACCAGACGCAGGGCATCGGCGGGAAGGCCCTGGTCGCGAAGGCGTCTAATGCCCGCCCGCTCCAAATTCTCCGCGAATAGCGCAACGATGGCCGGCACGCGAAGGCAGGGGTCGCCCGCGGCGGTGCGCACCATATCCGCGATATGCACGAGGGAGGCCAGCGGCTCCTGCACATCCACTTCCGCGAACAGCT
Source organism: Butyrivibrio sp. CAG:318 (assembly GCA_963627055.1). Lineage (GTDB taxonomy): Bacteria > Actinomycetota > Coriobacteriia > Coriobacteriales > Eggerthellaceae > Senegalimassilia. The sequence continues at coordinate 23,619 of CAVGAF010000007.1, forward strand.
TCTCCACGCGACATGACGGCACGAACGGGGCGCCGCAGGCGGGACGATAGCGAAACGCAAAAAACGCGCGCGTCATGAATTCCTTGTACGGCAGGGAGCGCGCACCGGTATCGAAGGCATACCAGGAATTGACCAGGGAATAGGAACCGCGCGACTCCTCATAGGTTGCCACTTCGCGCGCCGGGCCCGCCCCGCCGTCGCGCACGAGCACGGAGCCGGTCGTGCGGGCGGGCTTGCCCCCGGCAGCGGTCGCGTCGCGCACGATTTCCAGGTCGGGAGTGCGCGCCGGCGGGGCGACCTGAGGCTCGTCGCACGCGAATGCGCGGCCATAACGATCGACGTAGGCCACGATGCGCATGGCTTGATCGGGCGCGTCTCCCTCGGCCTGCACGATATACATGCCGCCGCCGAGCGGACAGGGCGCAAGCGCCCGGCCGCCGACAATGCCGAAAACCCCCGGCAGCGCCGAACCATCGGGTAGGGGCGCCAGGGCGCCCTCGAACACATGCAGCTTCGCGCCCAACAGCTTCTCGCGCGGCTCAAGCCGCCACACGCCTTCTTTTCCCGCAACCTGCCGCATGCTCACCCGTCTTTCCAAAAGTTGACGAACAGCTTACCAGAGTTGGCATATTCGCCGACGGCGCTTCGGAAACCCTCAACCGAACGGCATTGCACACCCAAAGGCCGCCTAAAAACGCGAAAAGGCCGCCGACAGGCAAAGTCGGCGGCCTTTCGCGCGTTGCCCCCCCTCACGGAAGTTGCAAGGGGAACTGCGCGCTTGCTATTCCGCGGCGCGCTGGGAGTTCTCGAAGGTGAAACGGCCCATCTTGATGCCACCCAGGATGTGGATGTGGAAGTGCTTGACCGTTGTGGCCGAATCGGGGCCGGTGTTCACGACCGTGCGGAAACCGCTCTCGCGCACGCCCTTGAGCTCGGCGACCTTCGGCACCACCGACATCATGTGCCCGAACACCTCGGCCGGCACGCCGTCGCACATGTCGTCGTAGTGATGCTTCGGCACCAGCAGCGTATGCACCGGCGCTTCGGGCTCGATGTCGTCGAACGCGAAGCAGATGTCGTCCTCGTACACCTTGTTCGTCGGGATCTCGCCCGAAATGAGCTTGCAGAACAGGCAATCGTCAGCCATGATGGCTCCTTTCCTTGCCGTCGCCTTGTCGCGACGGCAGTAACCGAGACGGATAACGCGCAGCCCGCCCGAACACCGAGACGAGCGGAACGTAGACGCGCCGGGCGCTTCCCTACAGGTACTTCACCACAAGATCGCCCATGCCGGCGCAGCCGACCACCTTGTCAGCCGGCGTTTCGGCGTCCTTCAGATCGCCCGTGCGCCAGCCATCGTTAAGCAGGTTGGTCACGGCACGGCGAATGTCGTCGGCGGCCTCCTGCATGTCGAAGCTGTAGCGCAGCATCATCTCGACCGACAGGATCTGCGCAAGCGGGTTGGCGATACCCTTGCCCGCGATGTCGGGGGCGCTGCCGTGGCTGGGCTCGTACAGTGCGGTGGAGTCGCCCAGGCTGGCGGATGCGAGCATGCCGAGCGAGCCCGTGATCTGGGCGGCCTCGTCGGAGAGGATGTCGCCGAACATGTTCTCGGTCACCACGACGTCGAAGTCGGCCGGACGGTTGATCAGCTGCATGGCGGTGTTATCCACCAGCAGGTCCTCGACCTCGATGTCGGGATATTCACTCTCGCCGATGCGATGGACGATCTCGCGCCACATGCGGCTCGTCTCAAGCACGTTGGCCTTGTCGACGCTGGTCACCTTGCCGCGGCGCTTGCGGGCGGCCTCGAACGCCTGGCGGGCGATGCGCTCGACTTCGTACTCGCGATACTCCAGCGTGTCGTAGGCGCGCTGGCCCTTCGCGCCGCCCGTACCGGCGCCCTCTTCATCATAGAAGCGCTCACGACGGCCGAAATACAAACCGCCGGTGAGCTCGCGCACGATCATAAGGTCGACGCCGTCGATGACCTCGGGCTTGAGCGTGGAGGCGCCGGCGAGCGCGGAGAAGATCTGCACGGGACGCAGGTTGGTGTACAGGCCCAGGCCCTTGCGGATGCTGAGCAAGCCCTGTTCGGGGCGCGGGGCGGCGGGGTCGGTGGTGTCCCACTTCGGGCCGCCCACCGCCGCGAGCAGCACGGCGTCGGCCGCCTTGGCCGCCTCAAGCGTGGCCTCGGGCAGCGGGTCGCCCGTCGCGTCGATGGCGACGCCGCCGATAAGCGCTTCCTCGCAATTGAACTGCACGTCGTACTTCTCGCCGACGGCGTTGAGCACCTTGATGCCCTCGGCGATGATCTCCGGGCCGATGCCGTCGCCGGGCAACGTGCAGATGGTGTACTGCTTGGTCATGTTCGCTTCCTTCCAAACGCTTTCAAGCACGCAATTTCGATTCACATTGCAGCATACCGCAAAGGCGCCCGCAAACGAGCAAAGAGCCGCAGCAAAGCACGCAAACGGAATCCGCCCACAACGGCAATTAAGCGCAATGCAACGGGATGAAAGCGGAATCCGTCTGTAGCGGCGAGCCAAGTCGACCGGGGGCACGAGCCGACGAAGAATCCCTCAGGCCGCTGCACCCCCTCGAACGGAGAAAACCAAAATCCCGAATTACCTCCTCCCATAATCCCAAACTCGCTTACGATGATTCAAGAACAGGAAGGAGACGCATGAACGCAACGGAAAACGAGTCATCGCCGCGCGGGAAGCGGCGCTGGCCGAGGCATGTCGCGATTGCGCTTGCGGTCGTGGTTGTCGCTGGCGGCGCGGGTTTTTTCGCCTACTTCAACGATTGCTACCATGCGAACGAAACCGTTGAGCAGTACTTCGTCGCATGGGAAAACACCTCGGGCAACGCAGGCGATGAAGCTGTCGACGGGAAGAGCGCGGCGAGCGACCCCTCGTCCACCGAAAGCGCCGTCTCCGATGCGATCGACCTCGCAACCGGGAGCGACCAAGCCGCATCGCAGCGCACCGTCACCGAATCCGATAGCTTCATCGCGCTGGGCAGCCCCGCTTCCGAATATGGGTTGGTCCTCTATCCCGGCGCCAAGGTGGAGCCGGCGGCCTACATGCCGCTCATGGAGAAGATCGCCGACGAGGGCATCTACTGCGTCATGGCGAAGGCGCCCTTCAACTTCGCCTTCTTCAACATCAATGCAGCCGACGCGCTGATGGCCACCGCGCCCGATATCAAGCATTGGTGGATTGGCGGGCACTCGCTCGGCGGCGTGGTGGCGGCAACCTACGCCGCCGGCCACGCTGACGCGCTCGAAGGCATCGCGCTTCTGGCCGCCTATTCGACGGAAGATCTAAACGTCGGCTCCTTGCGGGCCATCGTCCTGTACGGATCGAATGATCTGGTCGTCAACAGGGAGAGTCTGGAGAAGGATGCGGGAAACTTGCCCGCCGATTCGCAAACCGTCGTGATCGAAGGCGGCAACCATGCCGGCTTCGGCGACTACGGCGCGCAGGAAGGCGACGGCGACGCGACCATCAATGCCGACGAGCAGCGGGCAATCACCGCCAGCGCCATAGCCGACGCAATGAAACGCTAAGCTGGCGCCACGCCCAAAGGGCCCGCCGCCCCCGAACGAAAAACCGCCCGCAGGTCCAAACGACCTGCGGGCGGTTTCATGAGCAAGCAAAGCCGCAAAGCAAAGCAGCGCCTCGCAAACCTGAAGCCTTACAGCCCCAGAACCTTCTTCGTGCGGTTGATCAAGCCGCCTTCCTCGATAATCTCGCGGATGAACGGCGGGAAGGGCTGCGCCTTGAACGTCTCGCCCGTGGTGGTGTTCGTGATGATGCCCGCATCGGCATCGACGTCGACCACGTCGCCCTGCTTGATGGCGTCAACGGCCTCGGGGCACTCCATGATGGCCAGGCCGGTGTTGATGGAGTTGCGGTAGAAGATGCGCGCGAAGCTCTTCGCGATGACCACGTCGACGCCCGCCGCCTTGATGGCGATGGGCGCATGCTCGCGGGAGCTTCCGCAGCCGAAGTTCTCGTCGGCAACGATGATGTCGCCGGGCTTCACCTTGTTGACGAAGTCCTTGTCCAAGTCCTCCAGGCAATGCGCGGCAAGCCACTCGGGCTCGGACGAGTTCAGATAGCGGGCCGGGATGATGACGTCGGTGTCGATATCGCGGCCGTAACGATGCACGGATCCCTTGAAATGCATGTTAGTTCCTCCCTATTGCGCGATGTCTTCCGGCAGGCCGATATGGCCGAGCACGGCGCTTGCCGCCGCGACGACGGGGCTTGCCAGGTAGACTTCGCTCGTCGGGTCGCCCATGCGGCCGACGAAGTTACGGTTCGACGTGGACACGCAGCGCTCGCCGGCGGCGAGGATGCCCATGTAGCCGCCCAGGCACGGGCCGCAGGTGGGCGTGGAAACGGCGCAGTTCGCGTCCAGGAAAATGTCCATCAGGCCCTCGGCGATGCACTGCTTGTAGACGGCCTGCGTCGCCGGGATGACGATGCAGCGCACATCCGGGTGCACCTTGCGGCCCTTGAGCACCGCGGCGGCCTGGCGCATGTCTTCCAGACGGCCGTTCGTGCAGCTGCCGATGACGGCCTGGTCGATCTTCACGTCGCGCGAATCGGCGGCCGGGCGCGTGTTCGAAGGCAGGTGCGGCCACGCGACCGTCGCCGGGATGTCGGCGGCATCGATCTCGAAGACCTGGGCATAGGTGGCGTCGGCATCGGAGTGGTATTCCGTGTACGGGCGCTCGGTGCGGCCATCCATGTAGGCGCGCGTGACGTCGTCAACCTCGATGAGGCCGGCCTTGCCGCCGGCTTCGATGGCCATGTTCGAAATGGAGAGGCGCTGGTCCATGGAAAGCGAGCGGATGGCGCTGCCCGTGAACTCCATGGCCTTGTACAGCGCGCCGTCCACGCCGATCATGCCGATGATGTACAGGATGATGTCCTTGCCGGTCACGCCCGGGGCGAGCTCGCCCTCGATCTTGAACAGCAGGGTTTCGGGAACCTTGAACCACGCCTTGCCGGTGGCGTAGCCCACGGCGGCGTCGGTGGAGCCCACGCCCGTGGAGAACGCGCCGAGCGCGCCGTAGGTGCACGTGTGGCTGTCCGCGCCGATGATCAGGTCGCCCGCGCCCACGACGCCCTGCTCGGGAAGCAGCGCGTGCTCGACGCCCATGCAGCCGACCTCGTAGTAATGGGTGATGCCCTGCTCGCGCGCGAACTCGCGCGTCATCTTCGCCTGCTCGGCGCTCTTGATGTCCTTGTTGGGAACGTAGTGATCGGGCACCAGCGCGATCTTGGTGGGGTCGAACACCTTCTCCACGCCGATCTGCTTGAAATTCTTGATGGCGATGGGAGCCGTGATGTCGTTGGAAAGCACCAGGTCGAGATTGCACTCGATCAGCTGCCCCGGCTCGACCTCGTCAAGCCCCGCATGGGCGGCCAGAATCTTTTCCGCCATGGTCATGGGACGTGCCATGTTCACTCCTTTTGCTGCTATCTCGTCTGCCCGCAAGCGGGCCTGCGGTTATACGTCGAAGAATTGTACCACCGGTGCGTAAAACGAAAAGGAGAGCCCCCAAGGACTCCCCTTTTCTACGCTTTTCTACGCATTGCGCGGCTACGAACAGCCAAAACCTTGCTACCAGACGCTTGAGTACGAATAGTAACCGGCACCACCGACGGCCGCGGCCACCATGCCGAGGAAGCCGACGCACATGATCACGCCGAGCACCACCCAAACGGCAAAGCCGATGATGGAGAACTTCACCGCGTCGTTCTTCACCTGGGGCAGCTTGTCGGCGTTGACCAGCCACGCCAGAATAATGCCCGGGATGCCCACCAAGGCGCCGATGACGAACCAGCCGAATTTCATTCCGCCGGTGAGCGCGGCAAGCGGCGCGGGCGGCACCGCAGGCTGGGTCGGATAGAACGGCTGCTGCTGGTGCGCCTCGGAATACGGCTGCTGCGAGGCATAAGCCGGCTGGGGCGGCACCGGGGACGAGGCAGCCGGCTGGGACGGCGCGGATGCCGAAGCCGGGGCAGCCTCGGCCGAAGGGGTCGGGGCAGCGGTGTTCTGGGGCGCGGCCTGCGCGCTCACTTCCGCGGTCGCGTCAGTCTGAGCGCCTTCCCCGCCTGCAGGCTGCTCGGGTTGCGTGTTCGTGTTTTCCGACATGATGGGCTCCTCTCTCGTGCGGGCTCATACGCGACGGCGCGAAAAGCGCCCCGTCGCATGCATCCTCGTGCGCCGAACCAAGGCGGCGCGCGTGAAATCTATTCCTTCGACAGCGCGGTACACAGCGCGTCGAGCAGCGTGATGGCGAAATGCTGCGCGCTGCGGCCCTCGCCCGCGTCCTCCCACATCACGCCCGGAAGCTCCACGGCGACGCGCGCCGGCTTCGCGGCACGCACGGCGCCCAGCGCGCCTTCCAGGCGCACGGCAAGCGTGTTCTCGGGCGAGAACGGCACGCGCGGAGCATTGCCGGTCTGCTCGTCGGGAAGCACGATATGCACCATGAGCATGTCCTCGTCGGGGGCGACGAGCAGACTGTCGGCACTCATGATCTTCGAGGCGGGGTTGGTGGCAAGCGCCAGGTTCGACATGCGCGACGCCACCGAGCGGGTGAAGCCCTGCGTGCCGAACAGGCACAGCGCGTGCTCCTCGAGCACGCCGGCCGCGCGGGCGAAGCCCAGATGCGACGAACCGCGCACCGCTTCCTTGCCCTCCCACGAATGATGCAGGTTGCGGATGGCCGCGTAGGTATAGGCGCCGGCGATGCCGTCGGTGGGCAGGCCCAGGTTCGTCTGGAACTTGCGAAGGGCGAGCTCGGTGAACGCGCCGAACATGCCGTCGACCTCGCCGCACGCGAACCCGAGCGCGGAGAGCGCCTGCTGCAGCTGCACGACGTCGTGCCCATGCAGGTAGGGCATGCGCAGATACAGCGTGCGGTCGCCCAGGCAATACGACGCATCGACCAGGGCAGACCAGGCCTTCTCGTCAACCTCTTCGCCTTCGGGCAGTTGAGCCTTTGCGCGGAACGCCTTGACGGCCGCGGCCGTTTCCGGGCCGAACGTGCCGTCGATATGCGACGCATCGAGCAAATCGATACGGGACAGACGATGCTGCACGTCCTCGACGGCGGCACCGGAGTCGTTGATTTTGATGGTTTCCATATGCCTCGCCTACTTCAATCGGTTGACGAACCAATCGGCCATGGACACCAGAAGGTCTCGCGATGGAGACGGCTTCACCATATCTATCAGGCGATTCTTGGCGATACACGTCAGGTTCTCGGCGTAGGTGCGGGCATAGTCGATACTGCCGGCTTCCTCCATGATCGCAACCGCCTCGGCAAGCACGGCCTGATCCTTCTCCTTGGCGGAAAGGATTTCGATCAGGCGCTCACGCGCTTCGGGTGCGGCGTTGTTGAGCGCATGCACGACCACAAGCGTGCGCTTGCCCTCGGTGACGTCGTTGCGGAAGTCCTTCTTCGTGGATTCCTCGCTGCCGACCAGGTTGAGCAGGTCGTCCTGGATTTGGAACGCAAGGCCGGTGTCGAGGCCGTAATTACGCAGCGCCTCAATTTCCGTTTCCGTGCCGCCGCCGATAATGGCGCCGACGGCAAGCGGGACCGCCCCGGAGTAATGGGCCGTCTTGTGCGTGGCCATGACCAGGTAATCTTCCGGCGTGATGTCATAGCGCCCGTCGCGTGCCCAGCCGATGTCGAGCGCCTGGCCCTCGATGGTGCGACGCGTCATGTCGATAAGCTCGCCGATCACGCGCACCTTGATGGCGTCGGAGAGGTTATCGTCTTCGACTACCGTGCCGTTGACCAAGGAAAGTGCCAGGTCGCCGGCATTGATGGCAAGACCTATGCCTTCGGTGAGGTGCATGCACGGCTCGCCGCGGCGCAACTCCGCCTCGTCAGCGATGTCATCATGGATGAGCGCGGCCGTATGGAAATGCTCGATGGCGGCAGCGGCGCTGCTCGCAAGGCGCATATCGCCGCCGACGGCGCGACAGGCGGCAAAGCAGATGAGCGGGCGATGACGCTTCCCTCCGTTTTCGCTGTACTTCTTCAGCGGATCGTACAGATAGCGATCCATGTCGGGGTGCGTGCCCGTCGGCAAGTACTCGTTGACCAGGTCACCAACCTGGTTTGCATATGCCGCAAGATACTTTTCGAAAGACTCGGGGGGCTCGGTGACGTCTGCGATGATATCGTTGATGTTCTTCATAGCGCTTTCTTGTCCGATTAGCCTATTTGCTCTCGACATCGTACCACATACGCCGAGGTGCCGCCGAACGCCGGCGGCGAGAGGGGCCCATAACCCAAGGAACTTCACGCCCACGGCCGCGCGCGGGAAAAGTCTGCTATCATGGGCAGCGCTTTGATCGCATTCCCCATTGCGGGAAGTCTTCGGGGGCGTGGCGGAATTGGCATACGCAGCGGACTTAAAATCCGCCGCCGCAAGGCTTGTGGGTTCGAGTCCCACCGCCCCTACCATCCTTGCAAAACGGGCATTCCCACTGGCGCGGCGGCGCACACGTCCACGCATCCTTGCGCCGGACGAGCCGCCCGCGCGCAAAGGCTCGGCTTACTCCCTCGACGCATCCAAGATGATGCCCTGCAGGATATCCGACTCGCTCACGGTGAAAGACTCCGCGCCCATCACGTCCATCAAGGTTTGCATGACGACCAGGCCCGCGACGATTACCGGGGCGCGCCCGGGGTCGAGCCCCGCCACACGCCCGCGCGCATCCACATCGACCGTGGCCAGCATGCCGAACACGCCGTCAAGGTCTTCCCTGGTGACGCACTGCTTATGGACGCGCGAGCTGTCGTAAACCTCAAGAGCGTCACGCACGGCGACCACCGTGGTCGCCGTCCCGGCGACCGCCACCACACGCCCAACCCCCCGGCCGGCGCCCGGAGCACTGGAGAGCACGTCCATGAAGCCCTGGCGAATCCAAGCGCGCGCCGTATCCAGGTCGGCCTTGCTGGGGGGATCGGAATGGATGAACTTCTCGGTGACGCGACGGCATCCGATATCGAACGAGTGCGACCACGCCGGCTCTGCACCGCCGCGCCCGAACACCACTTCCGTCGAGCCTCCCCCGATGTCGACTACCGCCAGGCCCTCATCGGCGAAATCGCAGGAAGCGCCCAGAAACGACAACGCCGCCTCGCGCTCACCTGCAACGACCGTCAAGCGCACGCCCAAACGCTCGAGCGCGGCGACGAAGTCGCACGCGTTGCGCGCGTCTCGCGACGCCGATGTCGCGACGGCGATGGTGGTCACGGGCGCCTCGGGGGTTGCGAACGAGTCGCGCACCGCGCAATAGCCCTCGATGATGTCCGCCACGCGCGCGATGGCCTCGGGATTGAGCATCCCAGTCGCGTCCACCCCTTCGCCGAGGTTGGCGATGGCGTATTCGTGGTCGAGCTCGTGCAACCTGCCCGAGGCGTCCACGTCGGCGACGAGCATGCGGCAGGTCACCGTCCCGATGTCGATGGCGGCATAGCGCCCGGGGCGCACGGTTTCAAGACGGGCTTCGGCGTTTTGCATGGGTTTCCCTATTTGTAGGCGAACACGACGTCGAGCACCGGCGAGTACCAGGTGGTCGGAGCCTGCACGCTGTCGGACGAAATGTTGGCGACCACCGCAGAGCCGGAATCAGCCGACGAGGTGTTCAGGCCGGAAACGTACGCGGTCTCCTCGCCCTTCTTCACCCACCCAAGCTGGTCATGCGCCCGCTGTTCGACGCCCGAGTCGGTTTGCAGGGCATCGACATCGCTCTGAAGCGTGCTGTTGCGATCGGCGAGCGCCTCGTATTCCAAGGCAAGCTTGTCGTAGTTGCGCACGCTGCAGTAATACTGCTGTGCCGTGGGGTAGAGCCAAATGACGGCCACGACCATGCAGGCGGCCGCAATCGCGCTCACCATAAACTGCCGAGATTGCAGCAGAGCGGAAAGCGAGAAGCCAAAGCGGCGGGATTTCCTCGCTTTCGCGGGGCTCTCCTCGGCCTGCATGCGCTGCGCGCGGCGCGCGTTCGCCCCCATTTCGCCCTTGTAGACGGCCGCGCGGGGGCCGTCGGCCGCCTCTGACTGACCACCGAACTGCTTTTCGAAGGCACGTCCCGCCTTCTCCTTGGCCCGTGCCCGGCGGCGCGCCTCGCGGCGGTCGGCGGCCGTGATCTCGCGAGACTCGGCCCCTCTCCTTCTTGCGGATTCGTCCCGGTCAGTCCCTTCGTCCGCCATAGGACGCGCCCGGCGACGCGACGTGGCGCGAGCGGGTTCAGACAGTTCCCCTCGGCAGGCACGCGCCGACCGCCCACTTTCCTGCTTGGCCGCGTTTTTGCGCGAACGCTTACCGCGCCTGCTGCGGGAATCGAGAAACGCCGGATCGTCGACGTAGGGCTGGGAGAAATCGTCTTCGGAAAGGTATGACAGCAAAGGAGAGTTTTGGCGGCGGCGCGCGGCGCCCGATGCACGGGATGCCGACGAGCGCGACGTGTCTCGGCGTGCGTCGTCGAACGAAAGGATGTGAGCCTGCTGCGCCATGAAGGACCGCCCCTTAGCTGCTGGATCGAATAGAGTGTGGTAATGCTAGAAGCTAACCCGAAGAATAGCATGCCCCGCACGGCGAAACCATGCAGGGCGGGAAAGATACGCCCGCCTTCCACATGCGCGGAAGGCGGGCGCCAGAGCATTTCGTGAAGGTCGTCGGATTAGTCCAGATCAAGCTTCTTGATGTAGGAACGCCATTTCTCGAACGACTCGTCGCTGATGGCATGCTCCATGAGGCAGGCCTCGTCCTCGGCCACCTCTTCGGGAATGCCCAAGGCCTTGTTCAGGAACTTCTTGAGCAGGCGATGGCGGTCGTAAACCGCCGTGCCGTACGAGTAACCGGCGTCCGTCAGCGTCACGTCGCCGTAATAGGGCTGCTCGGCAAGCGCCTTTTCCTTCAACGCGGTGACGGCCTTATTCACGGACGCCTTCGAGACGCCCATTTTGTTCGCGATATCAACCGAGCGGACCGACACCTCGGTCGTTCCCCCGAGCATAACGATGGCCTCAAGATAGTCTTCGTGCGACTTCGACATCTTCTCCATGGGGCCCTCCTTTCATAGCTTATCCCACTGTACCACAAAGGTTCGTCATCTTTGGAAAATGATAGGAAATGCCCTGCTCAGGCAACCAATGGTAACAATTGGGAAAAGAAGGGGCCGACGAGGGCGGAGAGGGGGGTAGATGCCCTCGTCGGCTGTGCTGTGCGGTGACGGCCAGACGAGAGGAGCCTCACCACCGGGTCAGCAAAAAAGGAAAGGAGTTCAGCTGACGAGGAGGATGTTTCGTTCAGCTGACATTTGTCAGTATAGGCAAACTTTAGTAACCCGTCAATAACTTTTTCTAAAAAGTTTTCCGAGGATTATATTGCTCGCAAACCCGCCTTCACCGGGTTTGGCGCCCCACGCAGCACCACACGGCTCAACTCCAGATCGCGCGTGAGCACGACGGCATCGGCGATGTAGCCGGGCGCGATGGCCCCACGCTCCCCTTCCAGGCCCAACGCATGGGCCGGGTTGACGCTGGCGGCCTTCACGGCGCTTGTCAGGGGAATGCCCATTTGACGCACCGCAGTGCGCAGGCAGTCCATGACGGTGCTCACACTGCCGGCAAGCGAGCCGTTTTCGATGGTGGCGCGGTTGCCCTTTACGAAGAACTGCTGACCGCCAAGTTCGTATTCGCCGTCACCCAAGCCGCAGGCACGCAGGCTGTCGCTGATCAAGATCATGCGCTCGTCACCGAATAAGGCGAACGCCAAGCGCACCATTGCCGGATGGATATGCACGCCGTCGGCGATGATCTCGGCAGTCACGTCCGACCGCTCGGCACCCGCGGCAATGGGGCCCGGCTCGCGGTGGTGCAGGCTCGGCATGGCGTTGAACAGGTGCGTCATATGCCGCGCGCCCGCATCGAACGCAGCGCGCGCCACCTCGTAGCCAGTGGCCGTATGGGCAAGGGAAACGCGCACGTCATGCGACACTTCGTAGATGAAGTCGAGGTTGCCCGGCTGTTCGGGGGCGACGTCGATCAGCTTCACGAGCCCACCCGCCGCTTGCTGCAACCGGGCAAATTCCTCCACGCTTGCGGGTCGCACATAGGCCGGATTCTGCGCGCCGACCTTGTCAGGTGCGATGAAGGGCCCCTCGAGGTTGACGCCGACGAGGGCGGCCTCGTCGGGCGCAGCGCCAGCTTGCACGTGATTCGCCACCGCGCCGACAATGGGGGCCAGCCGCTCTTCGGGAAGCGTCATCGTCGTCGGGCAGATGGCGGTCACCCCGCAAGAAGCCTCATAGCGCGCGATTTCCGCGATCCCCTCATCCGAGGCGTCGCAGAAATCCTGCCCCACCGCGCCATGCAGATGCATGTCGATAAGGCCGGGGATCACGTATCCGCCCGCCGCGTCCACGTCGTCCGGGCCCGCGGCCGCCGATCCCGCCGGCTCAACGCGCGCAAAGCGCTCGCCCTCGATTACCACGTCGAGCTCTCGAAAGCACTGTCCATCGAACACCAGCCCGTTCACGATACGCATCGCGTCAGCTCCTCATCTCGCAGCTTATCCATCAATGCAAACATCCGCGCACCGAGCGCTACAGCAACGAACCCGCCTCGGCGTCAACCACCACGGTGACGTTGGGGTGCAGCTGCAGCACGCTGGCCGGGACCTCGGGCGTCACGGGACCGAAGAAGGCATCGTGCACGATCTGGGCCTTGTCCAAACCGCTGGCGACGACCAGGATGGCGCGCGCCTTCATGATGGTTCCGATTCCCATGGTGTACGCCTCGCGCGGAACGTCGTCGGCCGAAGCGAACAGGCGGCTATTGGCGTTGATGGTGCTTTCCGCCAAGCCGACCACATGCGTGCGCACGGGGAATTCTCCGCACGGCTCGTTAAAGCCGATGTGCCCGTTATGACCAAGGCCCAGCAGCTGCAAGTCGATGCCGCCGGCCTGGGCAATGGCGTCCTCGTAGTCGGCGCATGCCACCTGCGCATCGGGGTTCGAGCCGTCGGGAACATGCGTCGCTTCCGGGCAGATATCCACCTGGTTGAAAAGGTTCTTTTGCATGAAATAGCGGTAGCTCTGCTCGTGTTCGGGATCAAGCCCGCGATATTCGTCCAGATTGAACGTGGTAACGCCCTCGAAGCTGATTCGGTCAGCCTCGAAGTCTTCCACCAAGTCGGCGTACAGGCCAATGGGCGTGCTGCCCGTCGCCAACCCGAGCGTGCTTGCCGGGTCGACAATCACCTGCGCAGCGATGATATCGGCCGCGCGCCTGCTCATGTCGTCGTACGTTTCCTCAATGAACAGCTGCATTTCCGTCCTGCCTTTCCCCTCTTACCATGTTTGCCCTTTATACAACGTTCCCCTCCGCCGCACGGGGGCTATGTCCAGAACTGCACCGTTTCAACGATATCCTGGTACGACCAGGGATAGATGTCCGAGAACCAGCCCGTTTCGGGGATGAAGCACACGAGGGCGCTGTACAGCACTGACACGGACACCACGCACAACAGCACCTTCATGAGCAGCACGTGGGTTGTGGAGCCATGCCGCATGTTCTCGTTGACGACGAAGGCGAGCAACACGGCCGCCGCCAGGAACATAAAGCTGAAGTCGGCGAAATAGCGCTGCAAGATGCCCGCCATCTCGGCGTCCATAAGCGCCACGACCACGCCGCCGAAAATGAGCGCAATGATGACGCCGGCGATGGTGCGGGTGGAGCGCGTGCGGAAACGCAGCTCCAGGATGCGACGCGAGAACGGCAAGATCCAAAGGATGGGCAGGCACACGAGGATGCCGCCGAACGTGACTTCCCTGATGGTTTGGCCCAGATACGTCGTGTCGAAGGTAGTCGCGCTCAAAAACGGGAACACGCCGCTGACGTTGGGAGGCTGCAGGAAGTACGCGAACAGCGCGGGAGCCAGGCGCCCGATGTTCCAGCCGCGCTTGGTCATGTCGTTGACCGTCAGGTTGTAATTCGCGCCGAAGTCGGTGAAGCTCCCGAAGCGCGCATGGTTGTAGAGCATCAACCCGGCGGCAACAACCACATACGGGGCTATCAGGCATGCGAACTCGATCGCGCCCTTGCGCGTCAGAATGGAACGCTTCGTGATGTACTTGCGCCAGAACAGGGGGAACGCCACCATCGACAGCACTATGAGCTGCGGACGACACCCCACAACCAGCGCCATGCACAAGCTTCCGCCCAAATACCAACCGCAGGGGCGCTCCGATGCGCGCCCGCGCATCCAAAGGTACAAGCCCCACACCGAAAACGCCAAACCGAGCGAAATCGGCAGCGAATAGAACGTCGGGAACTTCAGCAGATACAAGACGCCGCAGCACATAACCAAAGGTATTTGCAGCAGCAAATACAAACCCAAGCTCACGCGTTTGAAATGGTACCGGGCGAAGCGATCAAGCAGAGCCGAGCAACCGAGTACAAACGCGAGCACCGCTATGAGCACGCCGATAGCCGTGGGGAAGTTCGCGCCTGTGAGCAAATAAAACGGAAGGTAGAGCAGCAATACCGGAACCACGCCGAAATAGACATAGTAATGCCCGTCGTGATAGGCGACGTCGAAGAGGTACTCCTCCCCCGTTTCCTTCTGCAACTCGTCGCGCGCACCCTTGTCATAGGGGTCGTCCATTTCCTGGAGCCATTGCGGGGGTTCCTCGTCGAGGTAGAGCTGGCCGTGCGCCATCGCCCGCGCAAGCTCGGCGTATTGCTGCGCGTTGTCGCCGCCGACCTTGAACGTGTTCGCAATGCTCACGCCGTCCCACGAGCCGCTGTTGTACGAACTGGTGGCGACGCCGACCAAATTCGATCCCATGAACAAGTACGAGCTAAGCAGTACCGCCTCCACTGCAACCGCGACGACGATGGCGGCCTTCGACTTGCGGGGGTTCGAAACGATGCCGATGCGGTAGATCGCCGATCGTGGTCGGAAAATGTAGGCCAGGGCCAATAGCCCAAGCGTCAAGAGAAATCGCGTTTGGTTGAAGATGAACGGTTCGCGCGCGTTCACGGCAACATCCGAAAGCAGAACCGGGTAGCTCACATCGTCGCCCGTGATCGTGATTTTCAGGTTGTTTACCAAGCCCGTTGTATTCAGATTAATGAACTCGCTTTGGTCGCACAGCGTGTTCACTTCCACGTCCGGCACGCCCACGGTATATTCCGTCGAATCGAAGTAGGTCTTGTGCGCCTCGTCGGTGAACTGGATTTTCACCGTCAACTGCTGAGCAGGTTGGCGGTAGTCGAAGTTCAGCCAGAGGTTATGGACCTCGCAGTTGAGGTTCGTGAACTCTATGACGTGGTTGACTTCCGTGATGCGGTACTGATCGTCGGTGGTCTTGGAAAGGGTGAGCCGGTTGTCCAGGTTCGTGGTGTGATACCCGGCGGTGCGGAAGTAATTGATGTTGAAGAGGAAGGTTTCCAGCACAAGCGCAATAAGAACCAGGACGGCAACGCGTTTCGCAACGCGCTTGACGGCGGCGCCATAGCGTCTGTTGAAGTCGGAAACCCCATACGTTATGTTCTGTCGAAGTGTAGGCATACGAGTGGTCAGTATACGGCAAAACAAAAGGATGGGGTACCTTGACCCCATCCTTTCACCTTGCGGCTATTTACAGCCTCACTTGAGCAATTTCGCCCGAAATTACAGGCCCAGCGCCTGCTTCACGTCGGCGTAGACAACATCGACATCGCGGTCGCCGTCGATGGAAACCAGCAGATCACAACCACGGTAGTAGTCGATCAGCGGAGCGGTAGACTTCTCGAAGACCTCGAGACGGTTGCGCACCGTGGTCTCATTGTCGTCATCGCGCTGATACATCTCGCCACCGCAGGAGGGGCAGGCAGCATCGGCAGCCGTGCCGATCTGGCCGCATTCCTTGCACAGACGACGCGAGGTAAGACGCTTGACGATGGCCTCGAAGTCAACGTCGATGAGCAGTGCAGCCGAAAGCGGGCGCTCCAGCTCGTTCATCATGGAATCGAGGGCAACGGCCTGCGTGGTCGTGCGCGGGAAGCCGTCCAGAATAACGCCCTTTTCCGTGTCGGGCTGCTGAATGCGTTCCTTCATGAGGTCGATGATCAGATCATCGGGAACCAGATCGCCGGCATCCATGAAGCTCTTCGCCTTCAGACCAAGCGGGGTCTGATTCTTGACGGCGGCGCGCAGAATGTCGCCAGTGGAGATATGGCACATGCCGCAACCCTCAACGAGCTTGGCCGCCTGCGTGCCCTTGCCGGCGCCCGGGGCGCCCAACAGAACGATGTTCATGAGAAGCATCCTTTCAGATTTGCAAATAATGCAATTCGCATCATAACAAAAAGGGAGGGCCGTTATGGCCCTCCCTCAAGCACAACCGCAACTATTCCCTATTTGAAGAAACCTTCGTAGTTGTGCATCTTAAGCTGGCTTTCCACCTTGCTCATCGTGTCGAGCGCAACGCCGATCATGATGAGGATGGAGGTGCCGCCGAACGCCTGGATCAGCTGGTTGCCCGTGAAGTAGAAAATAATCGTGGGCACAACAGCGATGACGGCGATGAAGATGCCGCCCGGCAGCGTGACGCGATGCAGCACGTTCTTGATGTAGGTAACCGTGGCGGAACCCGGACGCACGCCGGGGATGAAGCCGCCCTGCTTGCGCAGGTTGTCGGCCGTTTCCTCGGGGTTGAACACCATGGACGTGTAGAAGTACGCGAAGAACACGATGAGGAGCACCGTCAGGATCCAGTTAACCCAACCCGTGGAGATGGCGTCGGCGAAAGCCGTCAGCCAACCCACGTTGAACAGCGCCGCAAGCTGAGCCGGGAAGTAAATCAGGCAGCTTGCGAAGATGATCGGGATAACGCCGGCAGCGTTGACCTTCAACGGGATGTAGGTGGACTGGCCACCCATCATCTTGCGACCCTGCACGCGCTTGGCGTAGTTCACCGGAATGCGGCGCTGCGCACGCTCGATGAAGATAATCGCCGGGATGCAGACGAGCACCACCACGAGGATGAGCGCCGTGATGGCGATGCCCATACCTGTGTCGGACTGCAGGTTCACCGAGCTGAAGATGGCGGAGGGAACGCGCGATACGATGCTCACGAAGATGATGAGCGACATGCCGTTGCCCACGCCGCGCTGGGTGATAAGCTCGCCCATCCACATGATGAACGCCGTGCCGGCAACCAACGTGAAGACGACGAGGACATCGGTCAGCCATTCGGGTACCTGATCGGTGAAGACGACGCCGTACTGGGCGGACTTAAACAGAAGCAGATAGCCGATTGCGTTGATCAGGCCCAGGCCCAGCGTCAGGTAACGCGTCACCTGCGTGATCTTTCGGCGGCCCGTCTCGCCTTCCTTGGCCCAACGCCCAACAGCCGGGATAACGCCCTGCATCAACTGCATGATGATCGATGCCGTGATGTAGGGCATGATGCCCAGCGAGAACACCGAGAAGTTGGACAGGGCGCCGCCGGTGAACAGGTCGAGCATAGTCATGGACACGCCGGAATCCTGGAAACGATCGGCGAATTCATGGAAGGGAATGCCCGGGACCGGCACATAGGCGCCGAAACGGTACAGCGCCAAGATTCCGAGCGTGAAGAGGATCTTCTTACGCAGCTCGGGAACCTTGAACGCTTCGACGATTGAGCTTAGCAAGGCTCTTCGACCTTTCCTCCGGCCGCCTCGATCTTAGCCTTGGCGGAAGCAGACACCTTGTCGACCTTAACGGTAAGGGCCTTGGTGATTTCGCCGTCGCCGAGAACCTTCACGAGCGCATCCTCGTGCTTGATGATGCCCTTGGCCTTCAAAGCGGCGCCGTCAACGGTCTCGCCAGCCTCGAACTTCTCGTCGAGACGCGAAACGTTGACCGGCAGGTATTCAACACGATTGATGTTGCGGAAGCCGGGCAGCTTCGGCAGACGACGAGCCAGCGGAGTCTGGCCGCCCTCGAAGCCGACACCCTTGCCGCCGCCGGAGCGGGACTTCTGGCCGTTCATGCCGCGGCCGGCGGTCTTGCCGTAGCCAGAGCCGTTACCACGGCCGACGCGCTTACGGTTCTTGCGGGATCCCGCTGCAGGCTTGAGGTCTTTGAGTTCCATGTTTCTTCTCCTTGAAGATCGCTTGTACCGGGCTTTTCGCCCGGCGCCGGCAGCTCGCCGCCGGCAAACTTCCAATACAGCCGATTGGCGCGCCAGTCAAACTGACACGCCAATCGAAAATTCTACCTTATTCAGGATAGTATGCCAAGGATAAACCTTGTGAGCTTTACAGCTCCTCCACCTTCACGAGATGCTTCACCTTGAAGATCATCCCACGAACGCTCTCGTTGTCCACGAGATCCTTGGAACGGCCGATCTTGCCCAGGCCCATGGCCTTAAGCGTGGCCAGCTGATCCTTCTTGTAGCCGATGGAGCTTTTCACCTGCGTAACGCGCAGGGTCTTCTTAGCGTCAGACATCAGTCCTACTCCTTCCAGCCGTAAATCTTGGCCACGGAGGTGCCACGGCGCTCGGCGACAGCCTCGGGGCTCTCGAGCTCCTTGAGGCCCTCGGCGGTTGCCTTGACGACGTTCATCACGTTGTCGGTGCCCAGGGACTTGCACAGCACGTTTTCGATGCCGGCCAGCTCCAGGACGGCACGGGCAGCGCCGCCGGCGATAACGCCGGTACCGGGAACAGCGGGCTTGATGAGCACGCGGCCGGCACCGAACTCGCCGATGATCTCGTGAGGAAGCGTCGCGCCCTCGGGAGTCACCGGGACGGTGAACATGTTCTTCTTCGCGTCCTCGACGCCCTTCTTGATGGCGATCGGCACTTCCTGGGACTTGCCCATGCCAACGCCGACGCGACCCTTGCGGTCGCCCACGACGACGAGCGCGGTGAGACCGAAACGACGGCCGCCCTTGACAACCTTAGACACGCGGTTGATGTAAACGACGCGCTCCTCGAGCTCGGGAACAGCGGCGTCCTGTTGTTTGTTGCGAGCCATATAGACTACGTCCTTTCTAGAACTTCAAACCAGCCTCACGAGCGGCGTCGGCCAGAGCCTTGACGCGCCCATGATACAGGTTGCCGCCACGATCGAACACGACCTCGGTGATGCCGCATTCCAGAGCCTTCTTGCCGGCGATCTCGCCCAGGGCGGTTGCGCCCTCGACGTTCGCACCGGACTTGCCGGTAGCCTTGAAGTCTGCACCCAGGGTGGACACGCCGCACAGCGTCTTGCCGGCCACGTCGTCAACGAACTGGACATACAGATTGGAGTTGCTGCGCGTCACGCACAGGCGGGGACGCTCCGGGGTGCCGGAGATCTTGCCGCGCACGCGACGATGGCGACGGGCCAGCGCAGCTTGCTTTTTCTGAAGCTTATTCATGGTGATCCCTTCGTTCAGTTACGCTTGCGCGCCTAGTCCTTGCCAGCCTTGCCAACCTTGCGGCGCACGTGCTCGCCCTCGTAGCGAATACCCTTGCCCTTGTAAGGTTCGGGCTTGCGCCAAGCGCGAACGTTCGCGGCCACCTGGCCGACCTGCTCCTTGGAGACACCGTGCACGATGATCTCGGTCTGGCTCGGAACCTCGAACGTGATGTTCTCGGGGCACTCCATCAAAACGGGGTGCGAGAAGCCGAGCTGCATCTCCAGATCCTTGCCCTTCAGCGCGGCACGATAGCCAACGCCGACGAGCTGCAGCTTCTTCTGATAACCAGCGGAAACGCCCTCAACCATGTTGCTGATGAGCGTGCGGGTCAGACCATGGAGGCTCTTGGCCTCACGGGAATCGTCAGGACGGGAGACGATGATCTCCTCGCCTTCCTGAGCGATGGTCAACATCGGGTTGAACTCACGCGTGAGCTCGCCCTTCGGGCCCTTGACCGTCACAACGTTGCCGTCGATCTTCACGTCGACGCCGGCAGGAACGGTAACGGGCTGCTTGCCGATACGAGACATACCTTATACCTTCTTTCCTACCAGATGTACGCGATAACCTCGCCGCCGATGCCCTTTTTGCGGGCGTCGCGGTCGGTCATCACGCCGTTGGACGTCGAGATGATTGCGGTGCCGAGGCCACCGAGCACGCGGGGCAGCTCGTCCTTGCCGGCGTAAATGCGCAGGCCGGGCTTGGAGATGCGCTTGATGCCGCGGATGGTCTTGGCCTTCTTCTCACCGTACTTGAGAGTGATCTCGAGCGTGGCACGCGGATCGCCGTCGACGACCTCGTAACCAGCCACATAGCCCTCTTCCTGCATGATGCGGGCAATCTCGACCAGCTTCTTGCTGGAGGGCATGGAGACCGTAGCCTTGCCGGCAGAGTTAGCGTTACGCACACGCGTAAGCATATCTGCGATAGGGTCAGTCATGGTCATAGTAAGTTTCTCCTTTGGTTCTAGATGAGCCGATCGGTTCGGTTCGGATGAGCGCCCTTAACGCCCCCGCCTGAACCGTGGCACACCCGTGCGTACCTAGTTCGTAAGGTTTACCAAGAAGCCTTGGTCACGCCGGGCAGCTCGCCTTTGTTGGCCAGCTCGCGCAGGCACACGCGGCACAGGCCGAACTTACGGTAGTAAGCGCGCGGACGTCCGCAACGCGTGCAGCGGTTGTGCTGGCGCGTGGAGAACTTCGGCTCACGCTTGCTTTTGGCGATCATCGATTTCTTTGCCATGCAAATCCTTCTTTCTGTTTCCAAGCTCGGCGCTCGCCGAACTCTAAACTGCCTGCAGGATGGCCTGGCCGGCCATCCTTACGGTTAATCGAAAGGTTAGTCGCGATCCTTGAACGGGAAGCCCAGGTCGCTCAGCAGGGCGAAGGCCTGCTCGTTGTCCTCGGCGGTGGTCACGAACGTGATGTCCATGCCGCGCGTGCGGTCAACCTTATCATACTCGATCTCGGGGAAGATCAGCTGCTCGGTGATGCCGAGGGTGTAGTTGCCACGGCCGTCGAAGCTGTTCGGATTGATGCCGCGGAAGTCACGGACGCGGGGAAGCGCCGTGGCCAGCAGGCGATCCAAGAACTCCCACATGCGGTCGCCGCGCAGGGTGACCTTGCAGCCGATGGCCTGGCCCTCACGCACATGGAAGCCGGCGATGGACTTCTTGGCGCGCGTGATGCAAGGCTGCTGGCCGGTGATGATGCGCAGGTCGTTCATGGCGTTGTCGAGCAGCTTGTGATCGGAGGCGGCAGCGCCGACACCCATGTTGACAACGATCTTCTCAAGGCGCGGAACCTTGTTGATGTTGTCGATGTTCAGCTCAGCCTCGAGCTTCTTCACGAGCTCGTTCTTGTACTTCTCTTTCAGACGAGGAGTAGTCATTTCGCAAAATCCTTTCGATGAATTAAACGCAGGATTACCGACCCTGCGTCCCTCGCCGATGAGCGGCGAGGGTCATATTCGCGAGGGGCCCGCAGGGCGCGGGCCCCTCGCGATGACATTATTTGTCGATGTCCTTGCCGCACTTCTTGCAGACGCGGACCTTCTTGCCGGCCTCGTTGACGCGCTTGCCGGTACGGGTGGGCTGCTTGCACTCGGGGCAGACGACCATGACGTTGGAGACATGGATGGCGGCCTCGGTGCTCATGATGCCGCCCTGGGGGTTCTGCTGAGTCGGGCGCATGGCCTTCTTGACCATGTTGACCTTCTCCACCACCACGCGCTGCTTGGTGGGCAGGGCACGCAGGATCACGCCCTCCTTGCCCTTGTCCTTGCCGGACAGGACGCGGACGGTGTCGCCTTTTTTGACGTTCATGCTGTTCATTGCGATAACCCCCTTTACAGCGTCTCAGGTGCCAGGGACACGATCTTCATGTACTTCTTCTCGCGCAGCTCGCGAGCGACGGGCCCGAAGATACGGGTGCCGCGGGGAGCGCCGGAAGCGTCGATCAGGACAGCGGCGTTCTGGTCGAACTTGATGTAGCTGCCATCGGCACGGCGAACTTCCTTCTTGACGCGCACGACGACGCAGCGCACGACATCACCCTTCTTGACAGCGCCGTTGGGCATAGCCTCTTTGACGCTGCAGATGATCACGTCGCCCAGGCCCGCGTAACGGCGCTTCGAGCCGCCGAGGACCTTGATGCACTGCACCTTGCGGGCGCCGGAGTTATCGGCAACCGCGAGCATGGTTTGCATCTGAATCATTGCTTCAACCTATCTTTCAATCGATATCTGACGGGATCGGGTAGTAGGCTATTTAGCCTTCTCGACGATCTCCACCAGGCGCCAGCGCTTCTTCTTGGACAGCGGACGGGTCTCCATGATGGTCACGGTATCGCCGACGCCGGCCTCGTTGTTCTCGTCATGCGCATGGAACTTCTTGGTGGTCGTCATCATCTTCTTGTAGACCGGATGAGGCTTGCGGGAGCTCACCTCGACCACGATGGTCTTGTCGTTGACGTCGCTGACCACGATGCCCTGACGGACTTTGCGCTGATTACGCTCTTCGCTCATAGTTTCATCCTTCCTTTATGCGCTCAGCTCACGGGCGCGCATCTCGGTCTGGATGCGAGCGATGTCCTTCTTGACCTGCTTCACGCGTGCGGTGTTGTCAAGCTGGCTCGTTGCCATCTGGAAACGCAGGTTGAAAAGTTCAGCGCGCGCTTCCTTGAGTTTGGCCTGCAGATCGTCTGCGGACAGCTCACGGATCTCTGCTGCTTTCATTTACTCCTGCCCTTCCGTTTCCTTGGAAACAATCTTGCACTTGATGGGCAACTTGTTGATGGCAAGACGGAGAGCCTCTTTGGCCGTCTCCTCGTCAACGCCGTCGATCTCGAACATGATGCGGCCGGGCTTGACGACCGCTACCCATGCCTCGGGATTGCCCTTGCCGGAACCCATGCGGGTTTCAGCCGGCTTCTTGGTGATCGGCTTATCCGGGAAGATGGTGATCCAGACCTTGCCGCCACGCTTCATGCAACGGGTCATTGCAATACGAGCGGCCTCGATCTGGCGGTTGGTGATCCAGTGGGCTTCCAGGGCCTGGATGCCCCAGGTGCCGTGGTTCAGACGGGTGCCACCCTTGGCGCGGCCCTTCATGGAGCCACGCTGCACCTTGCGGTGCTTGACGCGCTTAGGTACGAGCATTACTTGCGCCCCCTCTCATTGCGGTCGCCTCGACGAGAACGGTTCGGACGGGAGTTGCCCTCCAGCGCCGGCTGCGGAGCCTTCTGGCCCGGCAGGACCTCGCCGTGGTACACCCACACCTGAACGCCGATGGAGCCCATCTGCGTGGAGGCGGTGTAGAAACCGTAGTCAACCTTCGCACGCAGCGTGTGCAGCGGCACGCGACCCTCGCGATACCACTCGCGGCGGCTCATCTCGGCACCGCCGAGACGGCCGGCGCACTGGATGCGGATGCCCTTGGCGCCCGACTTGCGAGCGGACTGCACGGCCTTGCGCATGGCACGACGGAACGCGACGCGGCCCTCGAGCTGCTCGGCGACGGACTGGGCGATCAGGTTGGCATCGAGCTCGGGGCGCTTGACCTCGACGACCTCGATGTTGACCGGACCGTCGGCAACCTTCTCGAGCTTCTTGCGCAGGGCGTCGATCTCGGCGCCCTTCTTGCCGATGACCACGCCCGGGCGAGCGGTGGTGACGATAACCTTGATCTTGTCGCCGGCGCGCTCGATCTCGATCTTGGAGACGGCGGCACGGGCCAGCTGCTTGTCAAGGAACTTCCTGATGGCCAAGTCGTTTGCCAGGTTCTTGGCGTAATCCTTGTCGGCGTACCAGCGGCTACGCCAATCCTCGGTGATGCCGAGGCGGAACCCGGTAGGGCTTACCTTCTGACCCATAGACTTTAAGCCTCCTCTCGCGGTGCGACGATGATGGTGATGTGGCTCGTGCGCTTGCGGATGCGCGAAGCGGAACCCTTGGCGCGCGGACGGATGCGCTTGAGCGTGGGGCCTTCGTCAACGTAGGCCGTCTTCACGACGAGCGTCTCCGGGCGGACGTGATGCTGATTCTCGGCGTTGGCGACGGCGGAGTTCAGCGTCTTGAGGACGTCTTCGGCAGCAGCGCGGTTCGTGAACATCAGGATTTCGCGAGCGGCCGGAACGGACTTGCCGCGAACCAGATCGACGACGATGCGCGCCTTGCGGGGCGACATGCGCACGTAGCGTGCGATTGCTTTAGCTTCCATGATTCACCCCTTCTTATCTCTTGCCCTTGTCGGCGGAATGACCCTTGAACGTACGGGTCGGGGCGAACTCGCCCAGCTTGTGGCCGACCATGGATTCGGTAACGTACACCGGCACGTGCTTGCGGCCATCATGAACGGCGATGGTGTGGCCCACCATTTCCGGGAAGATGGTGCTGGCGCGAGACCAGGTCTTGATGACGTTCTTCTCGCCGGCTTCGTTCATCTTCTCGATGCGCTCGAGAAGGCGAGGCTCAACGAAAGGACCCTTCTTCAAACTTCTGCTCACTATTACTCCTTAACGCTTAGCGCTACTTCTTGCGGCGGCGAATGATCAGGCGGCTAGAGGCCTTCTTCGGGTTGCGCGTGCGGTGACCCTTGGTGGGCACGCCCCAGGGGCTAACAGGATGACGGCCAGAAGTCTTGTTCTTGCCCTCACCACCGCCATGGGGGTGATCAACCGGGTTCATGACCGTACCACGAACCGTAGGACGAATGCCACGCCAACGGTTACGGCCGGCCTTGCCGATCGTGATGTTGGAGTGTTCCGCATTGCCGACCTCGCCGATGGTGGCGCGGCAGGTGAGCAGGACGCGGCGCATCTCGGAGGAGGGCATACGCAGGATGGCGTACTTGCCTTCCTTGCCCATCAGCTGGATGCTGGTGCCGGCGGAACGCGCGATTGCGGCGCCCTTGCCAGGCTGCAGCTCCACGGCATGGATGAGCGTGCCGACCGGGACGCTGGACAGCGGCATGGCGTTGCCGGGCTTGATGTCCACGTCGGTGCCGCTGACGACCATGTCGCCGACCTTCAGGCCCTTCGGGTGAAGGATGTAGCGCTTCTCGCCGTCAACGTAGTGCAGCAGAGCGATACGAGCGGAGCGGTTCGGGTCGTACTCGATGGTAGCGACCTTCGCAGGCACGTTGTCCTTGTTGCGCTTGAAGTCGATGATGCGGTAACGACGCTTCACGCCGCCGCCCTGATGACGGACGGTGATGTGACCGTGGTTGTTGCGACCGGCCTTCTTGTTCAGCGGCGCAAGCAGGGACTTCTCCGGCTTGTCGCAGGTGATTTCGGCCTTGTCCGAAACCGTTTGGAAGCGACGACCGGGGCTAGTCGGCCTGTACTGTTTGACTCCCATTTCAAACCTTTCCATCTGGATTCCCGCTCGCATGCCTCACCATGCACCGGAAACCCTTCCTACAAAACTGTGGGTTGGCGATTGCCTAAGAGCCCCCGTTTGAGGCCGAAAGCTCCGACGCCGTCAATCCACGCGCCCGGGTGTATCCATATGTCACCAGACGCAACTGGACATTATACGTGCCGAAAAACGGAGCTTCAAGAAGTATTTCCTCAATCAAATAGCGCCCACAACCTGCACACAAGCTGGTAAATCGCGGCGAAACCCAAGGCGGCAGCTACCAGCGCAACGTCGCCTTCAGCCGACCGGGATTGAGCAGCAAATCGAGCGCATCGATCGGGCTCGTCGTCACAATGTCCGCGTGCGCAAGCAGGCCCGCCCACGCCCCTTCCCCGCCGACGACGGCGATGGAGAGATCGGCCGCGTCGAACATGTCGGCATCGTTGAAACCGTTGCCGACGCACGCCACGCCGCCGGCAAGCCCGTCGACGATCGCGCGTTTCTGCGCTGCGGCGGCACCCGACGGGAACGTCTCGAGCTTTGCGTTCGTGCCCGTGCATTCCCGCGCGGCGCTTCCGAAGGTGTCGGCCGTGAGCACGTGGACCTCAGCAATCGCCGATAAGGCCAACAGGCGCTCGGCGACGCCGGGCATGAGGGCGCCGTCGAGCGCGATGGTGCCGTTGAAATCAAGCGCGACATGGGCGATGGAGAACGACTCGCGCCCGGGTACCTCGATCCGGATCATAAAAGATCACCTCCGTAAAGCGGCGCGAGCACGTCCTCGCGCCTTTGCTCGAACAGCTCGGCCGCCTCGCCGCTCCAGGCCACGCGCCCCGCGTCGAGGCAGATGACCATATCGGCGATGCGGCGCGCCTGCGCGAGGTTGTGCGTGACCACCACGACCGCGCGCGTTCGCGCCACTTCGGAAAGAACCCCCTCGATGACCTTCGTCGAGGCCACGTCGAGCGCGCTGCAAGGTTCGTCGAGCAACAACACGCTAGGGTTGACGGCGAGGGCGCGCGCAATGCACAGGCGCTGCTGCTGACCGCCCGACAGCGCGAGCGCGCTGCGCCGCACATCGCCGCCGAGCTCGTCAAGCAGCCCCACGCGTTCAAGTTGCTCGCGCACGACGCCTGCGAGCTCATCACGGCGGCGAAAGCCCTGATAACGCAGCGCATACGTGATGTTTCGTTCCACGGAAAACGGCAGCGGGGCGGGCTTCTGCATCACCATGCCGATGCGCCCGCGCACCGCCTCGGCGGGCATCTCGGCGATCGAGCGCCCGGATAGGGCCATGCCGCCCTCCCACCGCGCGTCGTTGACGAGCTCGATCGTGCGGTTCAGGCAGGAAAGCAGCGTCGATTTACCGCATCCGGAAGGCCCGATCACCGCCGTGATCGAACGATCGCGCACGTCAAAGCCTTCGATGTCGAGCACCTGGTGCCCACCGTAGAAAG
>CAVGAF010000008.1:0-45030 GCA_963627055.1 Butyrivibrio sp. CAG:318
CGCGGCGGCCCGCGCTGCATGAGCATGCCCATCTGGCGCGAGGACTAAACCGCTCCCTTGCGGCAAAACCCTTCCCGCCCGCGCGCATGCGGGGGCGGGGAAGGGCACGAACCATGGTTTTTCCCGGTGCTCTTTCGCACGGCGCCGGTTAAAACGGCAGGCCGAAACTTGGCGCGGCCTGCACTTGCTACCATATATGCAATGCACGAACCTATCGAAAGGAACCCATCATGCCTACGAGCCTCTCCGGACGTCATTTCCTGCGCCTGCTCGACTTCACCACCGAGGAGATCGAGTACCTGCTCAAGCTCTCCAAGAACTTCAAGGACATGAAGCGCGCCGGCGTTCCGCATCGCTACCTTGAGGGCAAGAACATCGTCCTTTTGTTCCAGAAGACCTCCACGCGCACCCGCTGCGCCTTCGAGGTCGGCGCCATGGACCTGGGCATGGGCGTCACCTATCTCGACCCGAACAGCTCCCAGATGGGCAAGAAGGAGTCCATCGAGGACACCGCCCGCGTGCTCGGCCGCTTCTATGACGGCATCGAGTTCCGCGGCTTTGCCCAGACCGACGTCGAGGAGCTTGCCGCCAACGCCGGCGTGCCGGTGTGGAACGGCCTTACGACCGAGTGGCATCCCACCCAGATGCTCGCCGACATCCTCACGGTGCAGGAGAACTTCAACTATGACATCAAGGGCCGCACCCTGGTGTTCATGGGCGACGCCAAGAACAACGTCGCGCGCTCTCTGATGGTCGTGTGCGCCAAGCTCGGCATGAACTTCGTCGCCTGCGGCCCCGCCGACTGCATGCCGGCCGACGACGTGCTCGAGGCCTGCAAGCCCATCGCTGCCGAGAACGGCTGCACCATCACGCTGACCGACGACCCGAAGGCCGGCTGCACCGGCGCCGACGTCATCTACACCGACGTGTGGGTGTCCATGGGCGAACCCGACGAGGTGTGGGAGCAGCGCATCAAGGAGCTCGAGCCCTATCGCGTTACCTCCGAGTTGATGGCGCTTGCCAAGCCCGAGGCCATCTTCCTGCACTGCCTGCCCAGCTTCCACGACACCAACACCACCATCGGTGCGCAGAAGGCCGAGCAGTTCGGCATCACCGAGATGGAAGTGACCGACGAGGTCTTCGAGTCCAAGCAGTCCAAGGTCTTCGACGAGGCCGAGAACCGCATGCACACCATCAAGGCCGTCATGTACGCCACGCTTTCCTAAAGCGCGTACCTTTTTCCTTTCCCTTCCTTTCACAACGTTTCGCGAGCTGAGCCCCCAGGGGTTCGGCTCGCCATTCCCAAAATCAGGAGGAGCCCATGCCCTACAGCAAAGGAAACGGCCCGAGCGTCGTCATCGCCCTGGGCGGCAACGCCCTCGGCAACACCCCGGCCGAGCAGCTCGAGCTGGTGAAGAACACCGCCAAGAACATCGTCGACATGGTCGGCGAGGGCGTCAACGTCGTGGTCTCCCACGGCAACGGCCCGCAGGTCGGCATGATCAACAACGCGTTCGCCTTCGCCGCCGCCAACGACGGCAAGACCCCCGAGATGCCCTTCCCCGAGGCCGGCGCCATGTCCCAGGGCTACATCGGCTACCAGCTCAGCCAGGCGATCCTCAACGAGCTGCGCCGCCGCGGCATCATGCGCTCGACGGCCAACGTCATCACCCAGACCGTCGTCTACCCCGACGACCCGGCCTTCGAAAACCCCACCAAGCCCGTCGGCGCGTTCATGACCGAGGAGGAGGCGCGCGCGAAGGCCGCCGAGACCGGCTGGACCTTCAAGGAGGACGCCGGGCGCGGCTGGAGGCAGGTCGTGGCCAGCCCCAAGCCCCAGCGCATCGTCGAGTTCGACGCCGTGAAGGACCTCATGGACGCCGGCTACATCGTGGTGTCCACCGGCGGCGGCGGGGTGCCGGTCTTCCAGAAAGACGACGGCTACGTGGGCGTGCCGGCGGTCATCGACAAGGACCGCTCGAGCGCCAAGCTCGCCGCCGACTTCAAGGCCGACATGCTCGTCATCCTCACCGCGGTGGAGAAGGTGTGCGTCAACTACGGCAAGCCCGACCAGGAAGAGATCTCGACCATGACCGTGGCCGAGGCCCGCGAGTACATCGCGCAGGGCCAGTTCGCCCCCGGGTCGATGCTGCCGAAGGTCGAGGCGTGCATCGAGTACGTCGAGGCCTACCCGGCCGGCAAGGCGCTCATCACCTCGCTGGAGTGCGCGGCGGCCGGCCTGGAGGGCAAGACGGGCACCATCATCACGGCGTAGGAGGCATCTTTCGTCTGCGCCTTGCGCGCCGGGAGCATGGCGCTCACGTGGCTGCTTCAAGGGTTTGCGCCTCGCAGACGGCGTAGCGGCCGCAGGCCGAATCCCGCTCGATTATCCGCGGCGTCGCGTGCGCATGCGGCGTCGCATCCAATCATGTGGGCGGCCTTGTTTGGGCGCGCCCGCCCCGAAAGCTCCCCTGGGCAGGGGAGCTTTCGGTTTCTGTGAACCCTGTCATGCCGCCGCGTAGGCAGCCCGGCCGCAAGCCGCGCGTGATAGAATTGGAAAACGTATATGTATCGAAGCTCAAGGAAGTAGTACCTATGCAGATTCGCGAAGAACTCGAGAACCTCATCGCCGCGTCCATTTCCGCCGCGCGCGAGGATGGATCGCTCGTCATCGACCAGCAGCCCGCGCCCGCTCTCGAGCGCCCGCGCGACCTTTCCAACGGCGATTGGGCCAGCACCGTCGCCATGCGCTCGTCCAAGCTTGCGCATAAAAATCCGCGCGAAATCGCCCAGGTCATCGTCGACCACATCCCGGCGAACACCATGATCGCGTCGGTGGACATCGCCGGCCCCGGCTTCATCAACATCAAGCTTGCGCCGTCGGCCTTCCAGTCGGTGGCCGCACGCGTGCGCGCCGAGCGCTCCGACTTCGGCCGCGGGCAGCTGCCCGCCGGCACGCCGCGCAAGATCAACCTGGAGTATGTTTCCGCCAACCCCACCGGTCCCATGCATGTCGGCCACGGCCGCTGGGCATCGCTTGGCGACGCGATGGCGCGCGTGATGCGCCATGCCGGCTACGAGGTTTCGGAAGAGTATTACATCAACGACCATGGTGTGCAGATGGACGTGTTCGGCAGCTCCGTGTCGGTGCGTTACATGCAGCTCCTCGGCCATGACGTCGAAATGCCCGAGAAGTGCTATGGCGGCGGCTACGTCAAGGACATCGCCCAGGGCATCATCGACCGTGAGGGCAACAAGTACGAGCAGCTTTCCGAGGAGGAGCGCACCGCGGCCTTCCGCGAGCTGGCATATCAGGAAATGCTCGGCCTTATTGAAAGCACGCTGACCGGCTTCGGCACCACTTTCGACACGTGGTTCAGTGAGCGCAGCCTCTATGTCGCCGACGAGAGCGGCACCTCGGCCGTGCAGCGCTCCTTGGCGGCCATGGAGGAAAAGGGCTATCTGTATCAGAAGGACGGTGCCACGTGGTTCCGCTCCACCGACTTCGGCGACGATAAGGATCGCGTGCTGCTGAAGGAGAACGGCGAGTACACCTACTTCATGTCTGACGTGGCCTACCACTACGACAAGATGCAGCGCGGGTTCGACCACCTGATCGACCTGTGGGGCGCCGACCATCACGGTTACATCAAGCGCTGCGAGGCCATGCTGGCCGCATGGGGCTACCCGGGCGCGCTCGAGGTGGTGCTCGGTCAGCTGGTGAACCTGTTCCGCGACGGCGAGGCCGTGCGCATGTCGAAGCGCACCGGCGAGATGGTCACGTTCGCCGAGCTTATCGACGAGGTGGGCGTGGATGCGACGCGCTTCTTGATGCTGTCGCGCTCCTCCGACCAGCCCATCGACTTCGACATCGAGGTCGCGAAGAAGAAGGACGCGAGCAACCCGGTGTACTACGTGCAGTACGCCCATGCGCGTATCTGCTCCATCCTGCGCAAAGCCGCCGGCGAGGGCGCCGAGGAGCTTTCCGCCGACGAGCTGTCCGCGAAGGTCATCCCGGCCGACGTGGACCTCTCCGCGCTGACGCACGAGTCCGAGATTGCGCTCATGCGCAAGATGGACGACTTCGGCGAGCTCATCGCGCTCGCCGCGCGCGACCGCGCCCCGTTCCGCCTGACGCACTACGCGCAGGAGCTGGCCGGCCTGTTCCATCAGTTCTATACCAACTGCCACATCATCGGCGAGGAGCCGGCCGTGCAGAACGCGCGCCTTGCCCTGGCCGACGCCGCGCGTATCGTGCTGGCCCTGACGCTGAACCTCATCGGCGTGAGCGCCCCCGAGAAGATGTAGCGGCGCGTTTGCGGCTTTTGCCGTCGGCGCCTTACGGCTCTTGCCGTCGGCGTCTGGCAGCTTTGCCGCAATGGCGAATATGCTCGTAAAAAAGCGGGCCGGAAGGAATCCCTTCCGGCCCGCTTTTGTTTGGCGGGGGTGTGCCCCAGTGGGTGCCACCGCAGCTATTTCGGGCTGGCGGGGTGTAGCGCCTGCGTTCCGTGGCGCTACACGTTGTTTTCCAGATCCATCTGCATCAGGTTGACGTTCTCGCGCAGGCGCTTTGCCGCGCCGCGGGAAAGCTCGCCGTCATCGTAGCGTGTTTGGATCTGTTCAAGCTCAATCTGCAAGCCAAGGCGCTCGACGTCCTCGGTCTTGTCCTGGGTGCGGATAAGGCCCGTCATGGTGGGCACCGTCGCGCGCAGGGTGCGCAGCAGCTGCTGGTATTCAAGCAGCAACTTGGAGATATCCTCGGCGTTGGCCGCCGACTCTCCGGCAAGCTCCTCATTCAGCTTGCCGATGACGTGCTCGCAGGATTTGATTTGCAGCTCGCGGGCGCCCTGGGCGGTTTCGCTCAATTCGGCGCCGGGCACCTTATGGACGATATCGTGCACGCTTCTCCTGCCCGCCGTCCTCCAGCGGTTAAGGCGCCTGCGCACGTTCGCGCGCAGGGAGTGGTGGTGCTTGATGAGCTCTTCCATGCGGGCGAGGCGGGCGAGGTACTGATAGCCGGCAAGGTGGTCGACCTCTCCCGACTCGATGCACTTGTTCACGAATTCCTGCTCCCAGCCAAGTACGCGCAGGCGCAGCTTCATGTTCGGCTCGTCTTCGATGTCGTTGCTTTCCTTGATGCGTGCGATGCGGTCGTTGTATTGCGCGACGACGATCTGCGTGGCGGCGCGATTCTCGGGCGTCTGGCGTACGGAGAGCTCCTCGATGACGGTGCGCAGGATCTCCAGGTTCGCTTCCAGGTCGCGACGCTTCTGCTCGCTGTCCACGCGCGCCTTGGGCGGGGCGAATATGGGCAGGACGAAGGTGGCCAGAAGCAGGGTGACCACGATGACGCCGCAGGCCAAAAACATGATGAGCTCGCGCTGGGCGATTGCCTGCGGGATGGTGAGGATGACGGCGAGCGTGACCGTCCCCTTTGCGCCGCCGAGGGTCATGATGATGGAAGAGAACACGTCATGCCCGAAGCTCTTGCAGGGCTCGACGATGCTGGAGGTCATCTGAGCCTTTTTCTTGTTGCGTCTATAGACGCTGCGGTGATGGATGCGCTCCATGAGAAGCACCCAGATAAAGCGCACGACGATAAGGATGAGGCTGATGCCCAAAACGTAGAGCAGAAGCTGCCAGTTCGGGATGCTGACGTTGTTCCACGTCTCCTGCATGGCGCGCGGAAGCTGTGTGCCCAACAGCACGAAGACGATGCCGTTGAGCGTGTAGCTGATAACGCGCCACACGCTGCTGGAAACGATGTTCAGGCGCGACACCGACGGTCCTGCGGTGCGCGGCGATATGACGTTGACCAGGCCTGCCGCCACCACGGCCAGGATGCCGCTTGCGCCGAGCTGGTCGGCGGCCAGAAACACGATAAAGGGCGTGAACACCTCGAACAGGACATGGAACGTGGTGTTCTCCAAGCCCCAGGAACGCACGAGACGCACGATGAGGTTGCCGATATACCCGAGCAAAAGGCCGCAGGCGATGCCCCCGAAGAATTCAATGAGGAAGTGGCCGACGGCGCTAGCGGGGGAGAAGGCCCCGCTCATGGCCGCGGCAATGGAGAACTGGAAGGCCACGATGCCGGTGGCGTCGTTGATGAGCGACTCGCCCTTGAGCAGGGCCTTGCAACGCGGCGAAATGTCGGCGTCCTTCGCCGCGGCCGACACGGCGATGGGGTCGGTTGGGCCGAGCGCCGCGCCGAGCGCGAAGGCGGCCGCCAGCGAGATGGAGGGGATGATGGCGTTGACGAAGAACCCGACGCCTACAATGATGGCGAGCACGAGCCCGATGGCGAGCCCGACGATGGAGTGCCTGTTCTTCCAAAGCTCCGACTTGGAAGCCTCCTTGGCTTCCTGGAACAGCAAAGGCGCGATGAATATCACCAGGAATAGATCGGACTCGTCGAAGAGGATGTCGACCGACCCTCCGGCGAACACGGCGATGATGAGGCCGAGCGCAATCTGGATAAGCGGCGAGGAAACCTTCGGCACCAACTGATCGACCACCGAGGACACCAGCACGGCGCAGATCAAGAGCAAAATGAGTACGAAAGTTTGCATAGGCCGCTCCTTGGAATAGGTGAGGGATAGCGTTTAGAAAGATTGCTTCTCATTGTAGTTGAGCGGCTGTTTATTCCGGGCGAGCGGCGGGTGAAATGTCGTGCATCTGCACAAGAATGCATCGGGTTTTCGCATATTCGCAACGTTGTTGGACGGGTGTGGCGAAACGCCGCCGGGGTGTCGGGCGCGCGTAGCGTTTGAGCCGCTTTCGCGCCCGAGCCGGACTTAGCGTTCGCGTTATGCCTTGTGCGGTCTTATGCAGCTCGAAAAAATTCTCAAAATAGGGTCTTGCGCTCTTCGCGAAGACTCGTATACTATTGCTTCGCGCCTTGGTGGGTGTGGCCTAGTTGGTTAGGGCGCCAGATTGTGGCTCTGGAGGTCGAGGGTTCGAATCCCTTCACCCACCCCAGCGCGCAGCAGTTTGAAATAGCTTGTGTTTACTTGGACCGTTAGCTTAGTTGGTAGAGCAGGGGACTCTTAATCCCAAGGTCCGGGGTTCGAGTCCCCGACGGTCCACCATTTTGAATTCAAGGCTCCCGCAAAGGGGGCCTTTTTCTTATGTATCGCAATCAGCGAAAGCGCTCTGGGCAAAATCGCGCCATCATGGTCGATTTTTCACCTAGGCCCTGCTGCGTTATCATGCAAAGCGCGCAAGCCTGCGGGGTGCCTGGGGCGTCCTTGTTTTAAGGAGTAAAGCTTGGAAACGAAATCATCTGAAAAGCGCTTTGCGCTCATCATCGATGCCGACAATGTCTCGTCGCGCTATATCAAGTACATCACCGACGAGCTGTCGAAGTACGGCACCATCACCTACAAGCGCATCTACGGCGATTGGACGAGCACCCTGCACGCCAAGTGGAAGGATGCGCTGCTGGAAAACTCCATCACGCCCATCCAGCAGTTTAGCTACACCGTCGGGAAGAACGCGACGGATTCGGCCATGATCATCGACGCCATGGATATCATGTACACGAACTCGGTCGAGGGCTTCTGCATCGTGTCGTCCGATTCCGATTTCACGCGCCTTGCCAGCCGCATCCGTGAAAGCGGCCTTATGGTCATCGGCATGGGCGAGAAGAAAACCCCGCAGCCCTTCCGCAAGGCCTGCGACATCTTCACCACCCTCGAGCTGTTGGTGGGCGAGGGGTCGGGACGCGGACGGCGTGGGCATCGCTCGCAGGCGGGTGCGGGCGAGGGGCCTTCCGTCGAGCAGGTGGAAAGCGCGGTCGTCGACATCGTCACCGACAATCAGAACAACGGCAAGGCGACCGGCCTTGGCGAGGTGGGCAGCCGCCTGTTAAAGCGCTATCCCGATTTCGACGTGCGCAGCTACGGAACCAACCAGCTCACCAAGCTGCTCGGCGAGTTTTCAAGCGTGCAGGTCATCAAGTCGGGCAACAGCGTGATGGTCGAGCTTTCCGACGTCGCGGCTCCCGTCGCGGCTGCCGCGCCGGATGCTTCCGTGGAGATAGCGGCACCTGCGCCTGCGGCCGAGCTTTCCGAGGAGGAGCCCGCGTCGGACGCCGCCGAAGGAAGCTCGCGCAAGTCTTCGCGCCGCGGCAGGAGGGGTCGTCGTCGCGGACAGGGGCAGAAGCCTCAGCAGGAGCAGGCGGCCGGCACCGAGCTGGTCGCAGGCGAGCCTGAGACGGATTCCGGCAAGGCTGCGGATGCCGTGCCGGAGCCGGTTGCGGATGCCCAGCGGGCGCCGTCCGAGGTTTCCGCCATCGATGGGCCCGTGTTGGAGGGGGCCGAAGCCCCGATCCTTTCCGAGAAGAAGGAAACCCCCACCTCTCAGGATGTCCTGGCTCAGGAATCCTCGGAAGCTCGGGAAGCCCCGTCCGAGGGCGTCTTGGAAGAGCGGGACGCCAAGAAAGCTGTGGAAACCAAGGCGGCGAAGCCGGCCAAACCCGCCAAATCCGCCAAATCCGCCAAGAGGCGCGGCCGAGGCGCGGGAGCGAAGAAGGAGACGAAGGCCGGCGAGAGCGAGCCGCGCCGTCGCGGCCGCCCGCGCAAGTCTCCGATGCCGGAAAGCCCCGACGAGACGCCGGACCGCTACGTCGTCAGCGCCATCAGGCGCGCAGGCGGCGCCGGTGTGAGCGTGGCCGACCTGGGTCGCCAGGTGCGCTCGGCATACAAGGACTTCAAGGTGCGCGATTTGGGCTTCACGCAGTTCCGCAAGTACGTCGAATCGCTTTCGGAAGTGAAGGTGGAAAAGCAAGGGTCCGACTTCGTGGCGACACTCGAGGACTAGCCGCCCGCCGCGCCGGGCGCTGGCCGGCCGCGCGCGCTGCGGGGCCGGCTCGGCCTCGCCGCGCCCCTGTGCGCCGCGGGCGCCTCGTCTTTAGGGCCTATCTTGGCACCTTTCGAAAGATGTCGTCAGCGTGCGCCTTCCTTTTGGTATGATGGTCCTCGCGCAATTTGCGCGTATTGCCATGTGCGGGCGTGGCGGAATTGGCAGACGCGCCAGATTTAGGTTCTGGTGGGGAAACTCGTGAAGGTTCAAGTCCTTTCGCCCGCACCATTTGAGGGGAGTATGCACGCAAGCATCCTCCCCTCAGTTGTTTTAGCGGAGCAATCAGGCGCTTCGTGGCACGCATCGCCGTG
The DNA here is from genome assembly GCA_963627055.1 of Butyrivibrio sp. CAG:318. Taxonomy (GTDB): domain Bacteria; phylum Actinomycetota; class Coriobacteriia; order Coriobacteriales; family Eggerthellaceae; genus Senegalimassilia. The sequence goes on from CAVGAF010000008.1 coordinate 9,177, forward strand.
CATGAAGCGCCTGGGTGCTAGGAAGGAATGACTATGGAAGCCCTGAAATCGATCGGGAGGACGTGGAATTCGATCAGCCTGATCAAGCGCATCATCATCGGCTTGGTCTTAGGCGCCATCTTGGGCGTCGTCTGGCCCGGCAACGACGTCGTCGAGATGCTGGGAACCCTGTTCGTATCCGCCCTGAAGGGCGTCGCCCCCATCCTGGTGTTCTTCCTGGTCATCAGCGCGCTCGCGAATGCCCGCGGCACCGGCGCCATGAAAACCGTCGTGGTGCTCTACCTCATCGCCACCTTCGTGGCCGCCTTCGTGGCCGTGCTGATGAGCTCGCTGTTCCCGGTCGAGCTGACGCTTGCCGCCGCCAAGGAGCAGTCCGCGCCCTCCGATATCGGCACGGTGCTCTCCACGCTCGTGCTCTCCATCGCCTCCAACCCCGTCGATGCGCTCACCAATGCCAACTACTTGGGCATCCTGACCTGGGCAATTCTGCTCGGCATCGCGCTGCGCCATGCGAAGGAGGGCGTGAAGGACGTCTTCGCCGCCATTTCCGACGCCGTGTCGCAGGTGGTGCGCTGGATCATCTCGCTGGCCCCGTTCGGCATCCTCGGCCTGGTGTACACCTCGGTCGGCGAGAACGGCCTTGAGATCTTCACCGAATACGGCATGCTGCTCGTGGTGCTTCTGGCTTCCATGGCGGTCGTCGCCTTCGTGACCAATCCGCTTATCGCCTTTTTCTGCTTCCGCAAGAACCCCTATCCGCTGGTGTGGCGCTGCATCAAGGACTCCGGCGTCACGGCCTTCTTCACCCGCAGCTCCGCGGCCAACATCCCGGTCAACATGGAGCTGTGCAAGAAGCTCGGCCTGAACAAGGACATCTATTCCGTCTCCATCCCGCTCGGCGCGACCATCAACATGGGCGGAGCCGCGGTCACCATCTCGCTTATGGCCATGATGGCCGCCCACACCATGGGCATCCAGGTCGACTTCGGTACGGCGGTCATCCTCGGCGCGCTGTCCGCGGTTTCGGCCTGCGGTGCCTCGGGCGTTGCCGGCGGCAGCCTGCTGCTCATCCCGCTGGCGTGCAGCCTGTTCGGTATCAGCAACGACGTCGCCATGCAGGTCGTGGGCATCGGCTTCGTTATCGGCGTCATCCAGGACTCCGTGGAAACCGCCATCAACTCCTCCACCGACGTCATGTTCGCCGCTTCGGCCGAATACCGCCTGTGGCGCAAGGAGGGCCGCGACTTCAAGCCCGGCCACGACGTCGAGGCTGCTCAGTAACGCTTCGCGTCACATTCGCATATGCGTAAAAAAGGCTCCCTCGGGAGCCTTTTTTCGTGGATGGGGGGGTGCTTGGGAAGCGCGGACCTCGCGCTGGCCGAGACATAGCGGAGCCTGTCGGCAAGTTTCTCGCTGGTGTAGCCCGCGCTCGATTGCCCGTTTTTGCCGGCGGCGCCGCGTCGGGCTTACCCGACGAAGCGGCCCAGCAAAAAGCCGATGATCACGCAGGCGGCGGCGAAGCCGGCGGAAAGCGCCACCAGGCGCGTGTCATGCTTCTTGTCGCGCATGCGCTCGGCCTGCACGCGGCGCTTGGCGGGGAAGTAGGAATAGCCATCGGTGGTGATGGCCACCACCACGCCGCGCCTGTCGTCGCGGCGCTTGGCCAGCGCCCCGCGCTCAATGAGCTCGCGCTGCAGGTCGTCGTCGGGTCGCAGGGGAAATGCGCAGCGGTACACCAGCTCGCCGTCGACCGTGCAGGTTGCCCGTTCGTAGTCGAGCAGGCGCCCGAGTTCACGTTCTTGCAGGATGTTGAGTTCGATGGAAGCCATAATGTCCTCTGCTGCGTTTGGGATGTGCATTCACGGATGGAAAATATGATACTCTGAACAGGTTGGTTTTGCAGGCAGGAATCCAAAGCGGTTCGCAAAGATTTGTCGTGGTGCGTTCGTGAAGGGCTCACCTGTGCTTTGTTGCCTTTTGGTGATGTGCCATAATGGCAAGTCGGTGCCCAGTCGCACCGATGAGTATGTACATGATGGAGGAAAGCTACGTGGAAACTAAAGTTGAGGCTCTTGAGGACAACAGCTCGAAGGTGACCATCACCCTCGACGCCAAGGACGTCGACGCCCGCATCAAGAAGGCGTACAAGGATTTTGCCAACAAGTACAACTTCCCCGGGTTCCGCAAGGGCAAGGCCCCGCGCCCGATCATCGACAACGCCCTGGGCAAGGAAGCGGTCCGCGCGACCGTCACCGACGAGGTCGTCAACGGCCTGACCCCCATCGCTATCGACGATAACGACCTGTATCCCATTTCCAAGCCGGCGTTCCCCGAGGAGCCGGGCCTGGTCGAGGGCGGCAAGCCCTACACCTTCAGCTTCACGGTCGAGTGCAAGCCGGTCATCGAGCTGACCAGCTACGAGCCGGTCGAGATCGAGCTTCCGGGCGAAACCGCCACCGACGAGGAGATCGACGACCAGATCGAGCACTTCCGCGAGCACTACTACACCTTCAAGGACGCTCCGGCCAACACGAAGGTCAAGGCCGATTCCGAGCTGACCATCGCGCTGAAGACTTCTGACGACGCCGGCGAGGCCATCGAGTCGCTGTGCACCGAGGAGCGCCCCTACGGCATGGGCACCGGCCTTCTGCCCGAGGAGTTCGAGGAGAAGCTGCTCGGCCTGAAGAAGGGCGGCACCGCCGAGTTCGACCTGGATATGCCCGAAAACCCGCCCATTTTGCTGCGCGCCCTGAAGGGCAAGACCGAGAAGATCCACTTCGAGGTCGAGGTCAAGGCCGTTCGCAAGAAGATCCTGCCCGAGGTCACCGACGAGTGGGCCAAGGAGACGCTGGGCTTCGAGGACGTCGCCGACCTGCGCACGCGTCTCGGCGAGAGCCTGACCACCCAGAAGCAGCAGATGATGCCGGGCCTGAAGGAGCGTGCTTGCCTGAACGCCCTGCTCGACCGTATGGACATCGAGGCCCCGAAGGCCATGTGCGAGGCCGCCGAGACCAACCTGCTGCAGGAGCTGTTCCAGCAGCTGCAGGCTTCCGGCATGTCCTTCGACGCCTACCTCGAGCAGATGGGCCTAAAGGCCGACACCTTCAAGGACGACATCAAGCTGCAGGCCGCCGACACTGTCAAGCAGGACCTGGCGCTCGACGCTTGGGCTCGCCACTTCGAGATGACCGTCTCCGCCGAGGAGGTCACCGAGGAATTCGTGAAGTCCGGCGTTGAGGATCCCGCCGCGCTTGAGAAGGATTGGCGCGAGAACGGCCAGCTGCACATGGTGCGCGAGGGCGTGCTGCGCACGAAGGCCGTCAAGGACCTGATGGACAAGGCCAAGGTCACCGAGGCCAAGCCCGAGCCGAAGAAGGAAGAGGCCGAGAAGAAGCCCGCGAAGAAGGCTTCCGCCAAGAAGGCCGCCGACAAGGAAGAGGCTCCGGCGAAGAAGACGAAGAAGGCCGCCAAGGCTGACGACGCCGAATAAACCATTCAGCAACATCAGGCCCGCCTCGGCATACGCGCTATTCATACGCGTATATGCCTTGGCGGGCCGCAGTATTCCTTATCTGTCCCGCACGTTTGGGACGAAATTGTTCACAGTGGCCGCGCAAGCGGCCCTTCTCCGATAAGAAGCGAGGATAACCATGAGGTTCGACACCAATTCCGCGCTCATCCCGTACGTGGTGGAGCAGTCTCCCCGCGGCGAGCGCAGCTACGACATCTATTCCCGCCTGCTCAACGAGCGCATCGTGTTTCTGGGCGAGCAGATTGACGACCAGGTGGCGAACTCCGTGGTCGCCCAGCTTCTGCACCTGGAGAGCGCCGATCCCGAAAAGGACATCAGCCTCTACATCAACTCTCCCGGCGGCAGCGTGACCGCGGGCCTGGCCATCCTCGACACGATGAACTTCATCAAGTGCGACGTGTCCACCATCTGCCTGGGCTGCTGCGCCTCCATGGCTGCGGTGCTGCTGTCCAACGGCACGAAGGGCAAGCGCCTGTGCCTGCCGAACTCCATGGTGCTCATTCACCAGCCTTCCGGCGGGGCGCAGGGCCAGCAGACCGAAATCCAGATCGTGGCCGACTTCATGCTGAAGACGCGCAAGCAGCTCAACAAGATCCTGTCGGACAACACCGGCCAGGCGCTTGAAACCATCCAACGCGACACCGAGCGCGACAACTACATGACCGCGCAGCAGGCGCTCGAGTACGGCCTGGTCGACAAGATCGCCACGCCGCGTGCCCTTGCCGGCGTCGAATAATCACGGGTCTTGTAGGATTTTCGAAGGAAAGGAACGTCCAACATGTCCGACAAGGACCCTAAGGACATCGTCTGCGCCTTCTGCGGTAAGCACCCGCACCAGGTGGCGGCTATGATTTCCGGGCCAAACGGCATCTATATTTGCGACGAGTGCATTTCGGTGTGCGCGGACGCGATGATGCGCGACCTCGGGTTGCAGGTGCCCTCTTCGCGCGGTGGTTCGCAGGCAGACGCGGTGGAGGCCAACCTGGCCGACCCCAGCCCTGAGACCATCTTGGAAGAGCTTCCCACGCCCCATGAGCTCTACGCCGAGCTTTCCGAGCACGTGGTCGGCCAGGAGCAGGCCAAACGTGCGCTTTCCGTTGCGGTATACAACCATTACAAGCGCATCAGCCTCGGCGAGGCGGCCGATGAGGGCGACGTCGAGCTTGCGAAGAGCAACATCATGCTGCTCGGGCCGACCGGCTCGGGCAAGACGCTGCTCGCCCAAACGCTCGCGCGCACGCTGCGCGTGCCGTTCGCCATCGCCGACGCCACCACGCTCACCGAGGCGGGATACGTGGGTGAGGACGTGGAGAATATCCTGCTCAAGCTCATCACGGCCGCCGACTTCGACATCGAGCGCGCCGAGATCGGCATCATCTATATCGACGAGATCGACAAAATCGCCCGCAAGGCGGAAAACCTCTCCATCACGCGTGACGTCTCGGGCGAGGGCGTGCAGCAGGCTCTTCTGAAAATCGTCGAGGGCACGGAGGCTTCGGTACCGCCGCAGGGCGGGCGCAAGCACCCGCAGCAGGAGCTCATCCATATCGACACCACCAACATCCTGTTCATCCTGGGCGGTGCGTTCGTGGGCCTGGCCGACATCATCGCCGAGCGCGTGGGCAAGTCGGGCCTGGGCTTTAACGCCGATATGCCTGAGTCGAAGAAGCACGCCGACGCCGAGCTTTTGGCCAAGGTGTTGCCTGAGGACCTGAACAAGTTCGGCATGATCCCGGAATTCGTCGGCCGCATCCCGGTCATCACGTCGCTTTCCGAACTTAACGAGGAAGACCTCGTGAGGATTCTGACCGAGCCGAGAAACGCGCTGGTCAAGCAATATAAGAAGATGTTCGAGTTCGAGCAGTCGGAGCTCGCGTTCACGCCTGAGGCCTTGACGGCCATAGCTCACGAGGCCGTCGAACACGGCACCGGCGCGCGCGGTTTGCGCAGCATCTGCGAGCGCGTGCTGCAGGACGTGATGTACGACCTGCCCGAGGTGAAGGGCGCAAGCAAGGTCGTCGTGCGCGACACGGACATCACGGGGGAGACCACGCCTGCAATTGAGGCGCAGGCCCAAGCCTTGGAGGTGAGCGAATAACATGGAGGACATGCCGAAGACTTACGATCCGCAAGCCAGCGAGCAGCGCGTGCTCGACAAGTGGCTTGCCGGCGATTATTACCGCCGCAACCCCGGCGTGGGAGACTGCACGGTCACCATCCCGCCGCCGAACGTCACCGGCGTGCTGCACATGGGTCATGCCATGGACGATACCATTCAGGACACGTTCATTCGCATGAACCGCATGCGCGGCATCTCCACCCGTTGGATTTTGGGCACCGACCACGCCGGTATCGCCACGCAGACGAAGGTCGACAAGAAGCTGGCCGCTGAGGGCATCTCGCGCCGGGAAATCGGGCGCGACGCGTTTATCGACGCCTGCTGGGATTGGACGCGTGAATACGGCGGGCACATCGTCGAGCAGATCAAGCGCATGGGCTGCTCGGTCGATTTCTCCGACCCCCATTTCACTATGGACGAGGACTACGCGAAGGCCGTTCGCAAGGTCTTTTGCGACTGGTATCATGACGACCTCATCTATCGCGGCAAGCGTATCGTGAACTGGTGTCCGCACTGCACCACGGCCATCGCCGACGACGAGGCCGAGTACAAGGAAGAGGACGGGCACCTGTGGCATCTGCGCTACCCGCTCGCCGAGCCCATTGACGGCCAGGACTACATCGTCGTGGCCACCACGCGTCCTGAAACCATGCTCGGCGACACGGGCGTGGCGGTCAGCCCCAAGGACCACGACAAGGACAAGTTCGTGGGCGCCATGGTGAAGCTGCCCATCGTCGATCGCGACATCCCGATCTTTTCCGACTTCTACGTCGATGCCGGCTTCGGCTCGGGCTTCGTGAAGGTAACCCCCGCGCACGACCCCAACGACTACGCCATGGGCGAGCGCCACGGGCTTGAGAAGATCAACATCTTCGACGAGACGGCGCACGTCGTCGAGGGCTACGGCGCCTTCAGCGGCATGAGCCGCGACGAATGCCGCGAGGCCGTGGTCGCATGGTTTGAGGAGCACGGGCTGCTCGACCATGTGGAAGACCATCACCATTCCGTCATGCATTGCTACCGTTGCGACTCCACGCTCGAGCCGTGGCTGTCCGAACAGTGGTTCGTGGCGGTCGACAAGCTTAAAGGTCCGGCGACCGAGGCCGTCACCTCCGGCGCCATCACGTTCCATCCCGCCCGTTGGACGCAGTCCTATCTCACGTGGATGGAGAACCTCAAGGACTGGTGCATTTCGCGCCAGCTGTGGTGGGGTCACCGCATCCCGGTGTTTTACTGCGAGGAGTGCGGCTGGGAAGACGCCCTGATGGAAGACGTGGACACGTGCCCGAAATGCGGATGCGCCCACGTGCATCAGGAAGAGGACGTGCTCGACACGTGGTTCTCCAGCCAGTTGTGGACCTTTGCGACGCAGGGCTGGCCCGACAACCTCGATCGCCTCGAAGGTCATCATCCCACCACGGCGCTCGTGACCGCGCGCGACATCATCGCGCTGTGGGTGGCGCGCATGATCATGTCCTCGACGTACTTCCTGAAGGAAATCCCGTTCAAGGACGTCGTCATCTACGCCACCATCCTGGCCAAGGACGGCACGCGCATGTCCAAGTCGAAGGGCAACGGCGTCGATCCCATGGACCTCATCGCCATGTACGGCGCAGATGCCATGCGCTTCAACCTGCTCACGCTGGTGACCAACAACCAGGACGTGCGCTTCGACGCGGATATCGACAAGAAGACCCATGAGCTCATCGGCAGCCCCCGCACCGAGCAAGCGCGCGCCTTCGTCACCAAGATCTGGAATGCGAGCCGCTTCGTGCTGGGCAATCTCGAGGGCTTCACGTCGGGCGAGCCGTGCGCGCGCACGCAGGCCGACGCCTGGATTTTCAGCCGTCTGGCGAAACTGTCCCAAGGCGTCACCGAGGGCATTTCCGCCTACCAGTTCGGCGAGGTGGCCCGCGAGTTGCATAACTTCTTCTGGAACGAGTTCTGCGACTGGTACATCGAGTTCTGCAAAGCCGACTTGCGCGAGGGCGCCGACGCTGATGCGCGCCTTCAGACGCAGCGCAACTTGGTGTTCGTGCTCGACAACGCGCTTCGTCTGTTGCATCCGGCCATGCCGTTTGTTACCGAGGCCATTTGGGAGCACCTGCCGAAGGCCTCAGGCGAGGCCGGCGCGCTCATGGTTGCCGCATGGCCCGAGCCCGGCAGCCTGGGCAAGTGGATCGACGAGGAAGCCGAGCAGGCCGTGAGCCTTTTGTGCAGCGTGGTCGGCGCGGTGCGCTCGACGCGTGCCCGCTACGGCATCTCCCCGAAGCAGGAGCTTGCCTGCGTGGTGAAGCCCCTCGCCGAGAACGTGGAGGTGCTCAAGTCGCTCTCTCAGCAGATTTCCTCGATGGCGCGCGTGAGCGAGCTTACCATCGCCGCCGATGCCGGCAAGCCGGCCGAAAGCGCGGCCGTGGTGGTCGAGGGCGCCGAGGTGTACAGCGTGCTCACCGGCATGGTTGATTTCGACGCCGAGCGCGCGCGCCTGTCCAAGGAGCTCAAGAAGCTTCAGGGCGATGTCGCGAAGCTTGACAAGAAGCTCTCGAATCCGGGCTTTTTGGCAAAGGCTGCCTCCGAGATCATCGAGAAGGACCGCGCAAAACTCGAAGAGGCGCGCGACCAGCTTTCCCGCGTCGAGAAGCAGCTTGAAGAGCTTGGATAGTTTGCGGAGTTGGGATTGACTTGTAGATACCATCTTGCGCAGAAGAGCGCAGGGCGGTATACTGTCCAATCGTGTCTTTGCAGACAAGCATAAGGTTTGACTGAACATATAAGAAGGAACAGCAATGGATATCATTCGCGCTATCGAGCAACAGCAGATCAAGGACGTCGCTGAGTTCAACGTCGGCGACAACGTCAAGGTTCACTACCGCATCACCGAGGGTAACCGCGAGCGTATCCAGGTGTTCCAGGGCGACGTCATCCGTCGTCACGGCCACGGTGCCCGCGAGACGTTCACCGTCCGCAAGATCAGCTTCTCCGTGGGTGTCGAGCGTACCTTCCCGGTGCACTCCCCGAAGATCGAGAAGATCGAAGTCACGCGTCAGGGCGACGTGCGTCGCGCCAAGCTGTACTACCTGCGCGACAAGGTGGGCAAGGCTGCCAAGATCAAGGAGAAGGCCTTCCGCTAAGCCTTTATCGGCATGCATGCGAAACCCCTCTGCTCCGTTGCGGGCGGAGGGGTTTCTTTTTTCTTGGGGCTGCCTACCCGGGGATTTGTCGGTCGAGGGCGGCATCGGTTCGTGCTCCGGGGAAGCGCTGCGTCTGCAGCGACCTCTGGTAGGTACGAACTATTTAGCTGGGTTTTGTCTTCAACGGAAAGGGCTGATGGCGAATGGGTCCGACGGTGGCTGAGATACGGGCGCGCCTTAAGCAGGCGGATGCGGCCGAGTTTGAAGTGTTGGAACGCTCGCTTGTCGCCGATACCCGCAAGGGCGTGCGCGCGGCGCTTGAAACCGCCCGCCATCGTCTTGCGGCAGCAGCCGCCGAGGAAACGCGCCTGCGTCGCATGTACGAATATCAGGAGGAACTTGCCGGAGGGGCCGTGGTGGTCGGTCTCGACGAGGTGGGGCGCGGCCCGCTTGCCGGCCCGCTCGCCGTGGGGGCCGTGGTATTGCCCGACACGCCCCGCATCGCCGGCCTGAACGACTCCAAGCAGGTCAAACCCGCCGAGCGCGAACGCATTGCCGAGGAAATTAAGGAGCTGGCCTTGGCTTGGGCGGTCTGCTATGTCGAGCCGGCCGACATCGACGCGCAGGGCATGACCGCATCGCTCACGAGCGCGTTTAAGCAGGCTCTTGAGCGCGTCGAGGCCGCTGGCATCGAAGTCGGCGCGGTTCTGCTCGACGGCAACCCCCTGCATATGGATAAGCGCGAAATCAACGTGGTGAAAGGTGACGGCAAGTGCGCCTCGATCGCCGCCGCCTCGATCGTCGCGAAGGTCGAGCGCGACGCCCTCATGTGCCGCTACGCCGAGCAATATCCCGAGTATGGCTTCGAGGCCTGCAAAGGTTATGCGAGCCCGGCGCATATCGAGGCCATCAAGCGCTACGGGTTGTGTCCGATTCACCGCGTCTCCTTCTGCCATGCCTTTGTGCAGGAATCGCTGTTCTGAGGAAACGATTTTTGCGCTGCCACCCCGCCGCGCCAAAGCCGTACCCTCCCTGGCGCGGCTTTCTCTTTCGTGGGGTGTCGTCCTTTAAGCCTGATGAGGGTGTATGCTGACGCCGTGCCAAGTTTCCTGCGCTTTGCGGAAGCTTCGCGAAGCTCGTCAGGGGGGAGTTTTGAGGCGTTTGCGTAGCTATCGCGTCGCTTTTGGACACGCATATTGACGAGCGAATCGCAAGTTCGGCGCAAATGACGTGCAAACTGGGTGCCGTAGCCTTTCCCCATCGCGAGAAAGGGGAGACCATGGATAAGGAATTCGCGCCCATGCAAGCGGAAGAGCAACCGCAAAAGCAAGCGCAAGGTAGGGCGGAAAATAGGAATCAGGCGCAAGCGCAAGCTCGAGATCAGACGCAAACGCAAAAGCGCGGGGTGCGCAACCAGGCATACGGCCGGCGCGGGGAGGATGCCGCCACGCGCTATCTGCTAAGGCGCGGGTACGAGATCGTGGCGCGCAACTGGACCTGCCCCGCAGGCGAGGCGGACATCATCGCGCGAACCGACGACGCCATTGTGTTCGTGGAGGTCAAAACGCGCAAAGACGAGGACAAGGGCCTGCCCTCGGAGGCGGTCGATGAGCGCAAGCGGAAGAAGTACGAGGACATCGCCATGTTCTTCCTGCGCAACTATGATGTGTGCGACGTTCGTGTGCGCTTCGACGTGATTTCGTTGGTTCAAGTCTCCAAGACCCGTGCGCTCGTGCGCCATCATATCGACGCGTTCGGGGTGGCCTAGCGTGGCGACGCTGTGCCGCGTGCGCACGGCCACGTTGCGCGGCGTGGCCGCAGTGCCGGTCGACGTGGAAGTGTGCGTGTCGAATGGGATGCCGGGGTTTTCGGTCGTGGGGATGGCTGATGCCGCGGTGCAGGAATCGCGCGAGCGCGTTCGCGCCGCCATCCGCGCCTGCGGGTTCACCATGCCGACGCAGAAGGTCGTGGTCAATCTCGCTCCGGGGTCGCTGCGCAAAACGGGGTCGGGGTTCGACTTGCCCATCGCAGTGGGGCTTCTGTGCGCGACCGGGCAGGTCGATCGCCGCGCGTTCGAGAACCTGCTCGTCGTCGGCGAGCTGTCGCTGGAAGGCGCCGTCCGCCCGGTTGCGGGCATGCTCGCCTTCGCGCTTTGCGCCAAGCAGATGGGCCTGGCGCTGCTCGGCGGCGTCGAGCCGGGCGCGCATCGCATCGAGGGGCTTGAGCGCAAGGTGATAGGTGCGCTTAGCGAGCTGCAGGGCGAGCGCCCTTCGTTTCCCGATCTTTCCGCTATGCCCGACGCTGCGGGGCGGGCGCAGCCTCTGGATTTTCGGGATATCGCCGGCCACGACATGGCAAAACGTGCATTGCAGATCGCCGCCGCCGGGTCGCACGGGGTGCTGATGATGGGGCCGCCGGGTTCGGGCAAGACCATGCTCGCCAGCCGCATTCCCTCCATCCTGCCGCCGTCCTCGCGCGCCGAGGCGCTGGAGACGGCCGTTATCTATTCGGTGACCGGGGGTGATATGGCCACCGCGCTCATGGGTATCCGCCCGTTTTGCGCGCCGCATCACAGCGCGAGCTTGGCCGGGCTTGTCGGGGGAGGGTCCCCGCCGCGCCCCGGTTCCATATCCCTTGCGCACAACGGGGTGCTGTTCCTCGATGAGCTTCCCGAATTCGCGCCATCGGTTTTGCAGGGCATCCGCCAGCCGATGGAGTCGGGCGAGATGGTCATCACGCGCGCCGACGGCAACGTGGTGTTCCCGGCGCGCTTCATGCTGGTTGCTGCGGCGAACCCCTGCCCGTGCGGCTACTTCGGGGACCGGGAGCGCGCCTGCACCTGCTCGCAGCATCGCATTGCGCAGTATCAGGGAAGAATCGGAGGTCCGGTGCTCGACCGTATCGACGTGCATATCGACGTCGCGCGCATTCCGGCCAAAGAAGTGCTCTCCACCGGCAGCGGGACGTCTTCGGAAACGCTGCGCGAAGGGGTGCTCGCCGCCCGCGAATATGCGTCATGGCGTCGCGCCCGTACGGGTCTTGACGAGCGGGGCGCGCGAAGCGAGGGTCTCGTGCGCTCTTGCGACATGGGCGAGGCCGACGCGGCGTTCTTCGAGGAAATCGCCTGTGCGCGCAAGATGAGCGGGAGGGCGATCATGCGCACGCTTTCCTTGGCGCGCACCATCGCCGATATGGAATGCGCTGCGCGCGTCGGGCGCGTCCATCTCTGCGAGGCCGTGAGCTTTCGTTTGCGTGACGAGGTGGGGCAATGAGCGGGCAGAAAAGGCAATTCTGCTCGACCGTTCCCGAGCAGGCGCTCTGCGGCCCCCGGTGCGTCCTGCGCCCTGGCGATGCGCAATTCCCCACACAGCTTGCGTCCATTCCGCGTCCGCCGAAGGCGCTGTACGTGGTGGGTGATCCATCGGCGCTTGAAGCGGGGCTTGCAGTGGTCGGTGCACGCAAGGCGACGCCGTACGGCATCGGGTGCGCACGGCGGTTTGCCGAGGCGGCGGCGCGCCGGGGCGTCTGCATCATTTCCGGCGGCGCGCGCGGCTGCGATGCGGCGGCGCACGAGGCCGCGCTGTCTGCGGGCGCGAGGACGGTCGTGTTTTTAGGAGGAGGCTGCGACAAGCCCTATCCGGCGGAACATGCGGCTCTGTTCGAGCGCATTGCCAATAGCGGGGGCGCCGTGGTGTCCGAGCACCCTTGGGACGCGCCGCCCCTCCCGCAGCGTTTCCGCCTGCGCAACCGCCTGATAGCCGGGCTTGCGCGCGCGGTGCTCATCGTGGAGGCGGGCCTGCCCTCGGGCACGTTCTCCACGGCCGACGAGGCGCTTGCCGCCGGCCGCGACGTGCTTGTGGTGCCCGGCGCCATCACCTCTGCGGCCTCGAGCGGTGCCAACCGGCTGCTGTATCAGGGGGCAACGCCGGTGGTGGACGACGATTCGTTCAATGACGTGCTGTTTTCGCTGTTCGGGTGCCTGAAACAGGAAACGTTTGGGCACCCGTCGGCAGGGCGGGGCGGCCCAGACGCGTCCGATGCGCTTGCCGCGGCGCTGTCTGCGCAGCCGATGGGGATGGAGGAGCTTTACGAGCTTGCGAAGCGCCATTGCGGCGAAGACGATCCGCGCAGCTGGCTCGTTCGCCGCCTGGCCGCCGGCGAGCAGGCGGGCGCCTTCGCGCGGTATCCCGATGGGCGGTTCGGCCCGCCATCGGGGGTGTGTTGAGTTGCGGTCGAGCGCGGTGCGCACGCGCGTGTCGGCCAGGTGCTCTGGTATGCTGGGGCGCATGGATACGAGAAAACATGTGACTGTTATCGGCGCCGGCCTTGCGGGAAGCGAGGCCGCGCTGCAGCTTGCCGATCTGGGCATAGCGGTTCGACTTATGGAAATGCGCCCGTGCGTGGAAACGCCGGTGCACAAAAGTGACCGGTGTGCGGAGCTCGTGTGCTCGAACAGCTTGAAGAGCACCAAGCCCGAAAGCGCCGCCGGCATGCTCAAAGAGGAGCTTGCCCAGCTCGGCTCGCGACTGTTTTCGGCGGCGCAGCGCTCGGCCGTTCCTGCCGGCGGCGCGCTCGCGGTCGATCGCGACGCGTTTTCCGGCGAGGTGACGCGGCGCATCGAGGCGCACCCGAACATCGAGCTTGTCCGCAGCGAGGTGAAAAGCCTCTCCGAGGTGCTTGGCGCGCCGGGCGCGGCGCCGGACGCCGTGGTGCTTGCGAGCGGCCCTCTGACCTCCGACGCCCTCGCTGCGTCGCTGGGAAAGCTCACCGGTTGCGACCATATGGCGTTTTACGATGCGGCGGCGCCCATCGTGATGGCCGATTCGCTGGATATGTCGAAGCTATTTAGGCAAAGCCGCTACGAGGACGCGGGGCTTGGCGACTACCTCAACGCGCCGTTTACGCGCGATGAGTACGAGCGCTTCGCCGCCGAGCTCGTTGCCGCCGACCGCGTGATTCGCCGCGACTTCGAGACGCGCGAACTGTTCCAGGCCTGCCAGCCCATCGAGGAGATCGCGCGCAAGGGCGCAGACGCGCCGCGCTTCGGCACGCTCAAGCCGGTCGGGCTTACCGACCCGCGCACCGGCCGCCGCCCGTGGGCCGCGCTGCAGCTGCGCGCCGAGGACGCGCATGGGTCGTGCTACAACCTCGTCGGCTTTCAGACCAACCTCACCTTCCCGGAACAGAAGCGCGTGTTTCGCATGATCCCTGGCCTCGAGTCGGCCGAATTCGCGCGCTTCGGCGTGATGCACCGCAACACGTTTTTGAATGCGCCTGCGCTGCTCGATAGCTCGCTTCGCCTGAAGGTGGCCGATGGAACGGGCATGCCCGTGTTCGTTGCCGGGCAGCTTGCGGGCACCGAGGGCTACTGCGAGGCCATTCGCTCGGGCGTCCATGCGGCCATAAGCGTGGCGGCCGCGCTTCGCGGCGTCGAGGCCCCGCCCCTGCCGCGGCAAACGGCGTTCGGCGCCCTGATGGCCTACGCGACCGACCCGGCAACCGTCGACTATCAGCCCATGCATGTGAATTTCGGCATCATGGAGCCTTTGGAGGAGCGCATCCGCAACAAGGGCCAGCGCTATGCGGCCTATGCCGCGCGCGGTAAGGCGGCGCTTGCGTCCTATGTTGCCCAAGTGAGCCTCGCCGGGTTGCTGGCCGATGATGCCGGCGCGCTCGCGTCGCAGCCGGTTGGCGGCGAGCTCGTGGAAGGTGTCGCCGACGACGCATCCGTGCCGCAGCGTGCGCAGGCCGGAGGGGAGCTCGCGCGATGACGGCCGCCGAAAGCCCTGCGCCTGCGGCCGCGCCCGACGCTGGAGCGAATGCCCCCACCGACGCCGCCGGCGATCTCCCGCGCAAATCGGCGCAGCTCATCGATTCCTTCTGCGAGGGATTCAAGGCCGAGCGCAACGCGTCGGAAAATACGGTGCGCGCCTATCGCATCGACCTGTCCGATTACGCGCGCTGGGCTGTGCGCGAGCGCATCGATCTTGTCGCCCCCTCGCATAAGCAGCTGCGCCGCTATCTGGCCGAGCTTTCCGAAGCGGGCTATTCGCGCGCGACCGTCAACCGTCGGCTGGCCTCGCTGCGAACCTTCTTCAGATGGCTCACCGTCGCGGGCATCGTCGAGAACGACCCGGCCAGCGCCCTTTCCGGCCCCAAGCAGTCCAAGCGCCTGCCGCACGTCATCCGCCCGACCGATATGGCGAAGCTGTTGAGCGTGCACGCGACGCGCGATGCGGCCGGCCGCAAGCAGGAGCAGACGCCCGCGCAAATGCGCGATCAGGCGCTGCTTGAGTTCCTCTACGCCTGTGGCGCGCGCATTTCCGAGGCATCGGGGCTGCTCGTCGCCAACGTCGATTTCGACGGAGGCGTGGCCAAGGTGTTCGGCAAGGGGTCGAAGGAGCGCATCGTGGCCCTGCACGAGCTGGCGCTTTCGAGCATGCGCACCTATATGCTCGTGGGGCGCCCGAAGCTTTTGCGCGCGGACGCGAACTGCCCGTATTTCTTCGTGTCGGCCCGCGGCGCCCAGATGGGGACCGACGCCATGCGCAAGATGTTCAAGCGCACGCTCGCCGAGGCGGGCCTTCCGCTCGACTACACGCCGCACGACATGCGCCACACGTTCGCCACCGACATGCTGGAAGGCGGGGCCGACCTGCGCACCGTGCAGGAGCTGCTGGGGCATGCGAGCCTGTCGACCACCCAGATCTACACGCACACCACGCCCGGGCGCCTGCGTCAGGTGCACCATCAGGCGCATCCGCGTGGCTAGCGCTTATTTGCCGAGCAGGTGCAGCACGGCCGCCACGGGGTGTTTCGTGAGCATGCGCGGGCCGCTGAAGCGCATGACCTGACGGATTTTCTCGCGCATTTGCGGCTTGTAGCAGTGGTTGGCGCATTCGTCGCAACTCGTCTTCACGTCCATCTTGCGGCAACGGCGCGTGCGCTCGGCGGCATAGGCGTCGAGCGCGGCGCATTCGGCGCATACGGGCTCGCCGCAGCAGGCGGTGGCGCTCCTGTCGGCGTCGCTATGGTTTGCGGCGCAGTACAGCGCGATCATCTGCGACACTGTGCGCACCTCGCGTGCGCGCCGCTTGGCCGTTTTGCGGCTTTCTTCCATGATTGGTTTCCCTTCGGGCTTGCGGATGGCGTGACGGCGCCTCGGTGGCCGCCAGGCACTAAGGCGCAGCAAGGCGCCCGGCGGTGAGAAGGATGCTACGCGCTCATGCGGATGCCGACGTAGACGGCGGACTCGGGCAGGCCGGAGATGTCGTACTTGTTGGAGAGGGCCGTGGCCGAGACGCGCCAGGTGTAGGTGGTGCCGTTGGCCTCGACGGTGCCGGTCTGGTAGGTGTTGCCCACGTCGTCGGTGCCCGACCCGCCCTCAGGCGTGGTGGCGGGGTCGAAGCCCTGGCTGGCGATGGCAGCGGAGATGGCGGCCTCGATGGAACTCGACGAGAAGTCGGCGTACTTCACCGCGTAACTCTCCCCGTCGCTGCGGTCGAGCGAGAAGCTCCATGAGCCGTTGAGCAGGCGCGCCGCGTCGGAAGCGCCAAGCGATGACACGCCTTTGGCGTACAGCATCGCCGCGTCGGCGAGGGTCACGTCGCTCGGCAGCTTGATGAGGCTGAGCCCCTCGGCACCTTCCTCGGTCTGGTTATAGATGGTATAGCCGGCATCCGTGAATGAATCGAGGATTTCCTGGTCCTCCCAGCCGGCCAGATTGGGCAGCACCGGCAGGTCGTAGGTGACCGCGCGCGCGAGGTTTTCCTCCACGCTTGCTTGGCTGAGCTGCTGGGTTTGCTGCATGCTGCCAACGGTGCCCTGATACAGGTTGACGCCGACGACGACGCCTGCGACGACGAATGCCGCCATGATGGCCAGCTGCACCCGCGGCATGGACAGGGGGCGGGTCAGGTGCGGGGCGTCCAGGTAGCGGACGGACCCTTCTTGCCGAACGTAATCGGGCTTGCGGTAGAACAGGTTCATGCGAATCCTCACTGCGCACTTCCGGATGGTTTGTGTTTGTGCGACAGTATAGCATTGCCCCCGCGCAGGGCTCATGCTAGCCTACGTAAAGCCCATGGGGGAGTAGCAGGCAGGATATACCTGCGGTGCGTTCAACATCGTGGTCGCAAGACCTGGCGTACCTGAAATTGCAAGACTCGTGGCGTACCGTTGCATACCGACGGCGCGCCGCGAGTCTTTTTTATTGCGGCAACCCTTTAAGGCGCATACAAGACGAGAGACGATCGACAAGGAGCAACCCTACATGGACCTCTCCATCTTCGCCACGCCCGAAGCGTGGATCAGCCTCATCACGCTGATGTTTTTGGAAGTGGTGCTGGGCGTGGACAACATCGTGTTCATCTCCATCACCTCCAACCGCCTTGCCCCGGAAAAGCAGCACATCGGCCGCAAGCTCGGCCTTGCCGGCGCCATGGTGTCGCGCTGCATCTTTTTGTGCTTCGCCAGCTACCTGGTGCATATGTCCAATCCGCTGTTCACAATCGATCTGGGCTTTTTCGCCCATGCCTTCAGCGTGCGAGACCTGGTGCTCCTCTTCGGCGGCGGCTACCTTATCTATAAGGGCGTCTCCGAGCTGCGCGACGTTTTGGCGCTGACCGAGGAGAAGGCCGAGGCCGCAGGTGCGGGCGAGAATAAGCACCGCATCGGGCTTGCGCAGGCCGTCGCCACCATCATGGTCATGGACATCGTGTTCTCCATCGACTCGGTCATCACCGCGGTCGGCCTAGCCGAGCACCTCATCATCATGATCATGGCCGTGGTGTTCGCCATTGTCATCATGATGTTGTTCATCGACGCCATTTCCGACTTCATCAACAAGCACACCGAGATGAAGATTCTGGCGCTGGTGTTCATCGGCGTGATCGGCGTGCTGCTGTTCTTGGACTCCCTCGGCATCAATTCGGGCATCGAGGTGCTCGACATGCATATGGAGAAGCTCATGGTGTACTTCGCCATGGTGTTCGCGGTGGTGCTCGAAATCATTCAGATGCGCTGGTCGGGAAACCTCGCGCGCTGGAAGGCCGGCCTTGCGGCCGAGCCTAAGGCCGAAGAGGAGGCCGCGCCGGCGAAGGGGTCGGGCGAATAGGCGGCTCGCGCCGCGCGTATGTGCATGGTTTGAAGGCGGACAACGCAAGAGCCGCCCACGTGCTATCATAAAAAGGCAAATGCGCATTTTTGAGGATGCGCGGCACCCGAAACGTACACACAGACAAACCCTGGGGTGGAAGGATCATCATGGACGAAACAGGGGTCTTGGGGCTTTTGGAAGAGCTCTCGATTCTGCTTGAAGACTCTAAGCCGGTGTTCGGCAAGACCAATCTGCGCCAGGTGGATATCACTGCCGCGTTCGAGATCATGGACGAGATTCGCGACACGTTCCCGAGCGAGTTCTCCCAGTCCCGCCAGATCGTGCGCGAGCGCCAGAGCCTGCTCGATGACGCCGAGGCCGAGGCCAACCGCATGATCGAGGACGCTCAGAGCCAGGCTATGACGATCGCCTCCGAGCAGGAGATCGTCCGCATCTCCCAGCAGCAGGCCGACCAGCTGCTCGCCGACGCCCGCGAGTTGGAGCGCCAGACGCGCGCCGGCGCGGAGGACTACGCCGACGAGGTGTTCGGGCACGTCGAGCAGAGCCTCGACACGCTGCTGAACAACGTGCGCCGCTGCCGTGACCGCCTCAACGCCAATTCCATGGCGAGCCGCCAGTAATGGACGAGATTCGTTTTGAAGTCCCGCCGGAGCTCTTCGTCACTACGGAGAGCTCCTCTTTTACGGGACAGCTCAACCTGCCGGAGTTGGTCGCCGGCCCCGACACCTATCATTTCGACGCGCCCGTCGCCTGGAACGTCACGGTGACCAACACCGGGGATGCCCTGCTTGTGATGGGCTGCGCCCGCGGCGTGGCCCGTACCGAGTGCGCGCGTTGCCTCGATGACTTCGAGGTCGAGCTTGACGGCGAGGTGGAAGGCTATTTCCTGCTCGCCGACGATGATGCGCGCCCCGAGGGTATGGACGACGACGAGTTTCAGGTGCTCGGTCCCGACAAGATCATGGACCTGGAGCCGCTTATCACGGCCGCGCTTTTGGTGGAGGTGCCGCTGGTGCCGCTGTGCGACGAGGATTGCGCGGGCCTGTGCGCCACGTGCGGCGCGAACCTCAACGAGGGGCCGTGCGCCTGTAAGGCGGCGCCCGCCGACGACGTGCCGCGCATGAGCGATGGCCGTGTAAGCCCCTTCGCGGCGCTGAAGGACTTGGATCTGGGGGACTAAAGGCCGCGCGACCTTCGCATATGCGCGAATTGTGGAACCTCCATGGCAACCGTGCCGCATCATATAGTGGTTCTTGCGCAAGGCCGTTCTTTTTGGTAGAGTACCGCTTTGCGTGTTTACTAAGCAACGACGAGCGCAAGCGCGCCCGACATTTGAGCAAGGAGATAGATCATGGCAGTACCTAAGCAAAAAATGGGCCGCGCCCGCACTCATTCCCGCCGCAGCGCTAACGACAAGATTGCGGCTCCTTCCCGTTCGGTTTGCCCGCAGTGCGGCGAAGCCAAGCTTCCGCATCGCGTGTGCCCGAACTGCGGCTTCTACAAGAGCCGTGAGGTTATCGTCACCGAATAGCCTCGTGCGATTCATCTCATGAAGAGCCTCTCGTGCCGCAAATGATGCGGCTGAGGGGCTTTTTTGTTGTCGAAGAGGGGAAACAACATGAGCGATACCGTAACCGTTGCCGTCGATGCGATGGGTGGCGACCACGCTCCCGACGTCGTGCTCGAAGGCGTTGCGCAGGCGCTTGCCGCCGATGAGGGGCTCGCCGTCATCCTGTGCGGCCCGAAAGCCGTGGTAGAGCCCTTCGCCGCCGCGCATGAGCGCTGCTGCGCCCAGGTTGCTACCGAGGTTATCGAAATGGCCGAGCATCCGGCGCGCGCCGTGCGCAAGAAGAAGGACTCGTCGCTAGTGGTGGGCTGCCGCATGGTCAAGGAGGGCCAGGCGCAGGGGTTCTTCTCCGCCGGATCGACCGGGGCTTGTCTGGCCGCAGCCATTTTGGTGATGGGCCGCATCAAGGGCGTGGCTCGTCCGTGTCTGGCCACGGTGGTGCCAAGCCCCGTGCGCCCCATCGTTTTGTGCGACGTGGGCGCCAATGCCGACTGCAAGCCCGAGTATTTGGTGCAGTTCGCGCAGATGGGCTCCATCTACGCAAGCAAGATGCTCGGGTACGACTCTCCGCGTGCGGCGCTGCTCAACATCGGCGAGGAGGACACGAAGGGCAGCACGTTCGCCCAGGAGTGTAACAAGCTTCTGCGCAAGAAGGTGCCCAACTTCGCCGGCAACGCCGAGGGGCGCGACGTGCTATCCGCCACCTATGAAGTGGTGGTGACCGACGGCTTCACGGGCAACGTGTGCCTTAAGACGATCGAGGGGACGTCGAAGGTGCTGATGGGCGCCATCAAGGACGCCATGCTGTCTTCGACGGTGTCGAAGCTCGGGGCGCTCGCCGTGAAAGGCAGCATGAAGAAACTCAAGAGCCAGGTTTCGGCCGACACCTATGGCGGGGCGCCGCTGCTCGGCGTTCGCGGCGCCTGCATCGTCGGGCATGGCTCGTCGAGTGCGCTCGCCGTGAAAAACGGCATACTCACCACGGCTAACATCGTTCGTGAGCAGGTATCTGAAATAATCGAGCAAACGGTGGTCGCCGGAAACGTCTCGGCTACAATTGAGGACTAGGAGACGATGAGGGCGGGCGCGTGCGCTAAGCTTTCTAAACGAGAATAGAAACAAGCAATGAGCGGGGCTCATATGACGTTAACTGAAGAGCAGGCCAGCAAGCTTGCGAGGGCCGAGGAGATACTCGGCTACGAATTCAAGGAAAAACAGTTCATCCTGTCGGCCATCACGCATCCGTCGGCGACGGAGGGCAAGTCGGTCAAGTATTCCTACGAGCGCCTGGAGTTTCTGGGCGACTCCATCTTGGGCGCCATCGTGGCTTCCGTGGCCTTCGAGCGCTTCCACGACTTGGACGAGGGCGGCCTTACGCGCATCAAGGTGGCGCTCGTTTCGGGCGCAAGCCTTTCCGACGTCGCCTCGGGGCTGGGGTTTGCCGACGTGATCGTGTTCGGGTCGTCGGAGACGGGCACGGGCAAGCGCGGCCTGCACTCGGCGCTCGAAAACGTCTACGAGGCCGTGGTGGCGGCGTTGTTCTTGGACGGCGGGCTGGACGCGGCGCTTGCGTTCGTGGAGCGCACGCTTATTCCGCGCATGTCCGTGGAAATGGCCATGGAGCCGGAAAACCCGAAGAGCGCGCTGCAGGAGAAGCTGCAGGAAGACGGCATCACGCCCACCTACAAGCTGGTGGAGACGCAGGGGCCGCCGCACGACCGCACGTTCGTCGCGCAGGTGTTCGCCGGCTCGCAGGGCCTTGCGCGCGGCACGGGCCGCACGAAGAAGGAGGCCGAGAGCCAGGCCGCCAAGAGCACGCTTGCCCGCCTCGGCGAGTTTTTCGGTTTGGGCATGGATGAATCTGCCCGCGCCGAGAAGGCCGCCGCCGCCAAGCAGGCCAAGGCGGAAAAGGCTGCCGCGCGCGCCGAGGAGCGTGCGCGCAAGAAGCACGAGAAAGAGCGTGCCAAGCAGATGAAGCAAGGGTAGGCCATGTACCTGAAATCCCTTGTGCTGAAGGGCTTCAAGTCCTTCGCCGACCGCAGCGTGCTTGCGATGGAGCCCGGTATCACCGCCATCGTGGGGCCGAACGGGTCGGGCAAGTCGAATATCTCCGATGCGGTGCTGTGGGTGCTTGGCGAGCGCAATGCCAAGCACCTTCGCGGCGCTTCGATGGAAGACGTCATCTTCGCCGGTTCCTCGGCGCGCAAGGCCACGGGCCTAGCCGAGGTCGATTTGGTGCTGGATAATTCCGACGGAAAGCTGCCCGTAGAGTTTAACGAAGTGGCCATCACACGCCGCATGTACCGCAGCGGGGAGAGCGAATACCTCATCAACGGCACCGTGGCGCGACGCATGGACGTGCTCAACATCCTGCACGATTCGGGCCTGGGCACCGGCACGCATTCCATCATCAGCCAAGGCTCGCTCGACTCCATCCTGCAATCGAAGCCCGAGGATCGCCGCGCGCTCATCGAGGAGGCCGCCGGCGTCCTCAAGCACAAGCAGCGCAAGGCCAAGGCCGAGCGCAAGCTGGCGAACATGGACGCCACGCTCGCGCGCGTGCGCGACGTGTCGGGCGAGGTGGCCCGCCAGCTCGGGCCGCTTGAGCGCAAGGCGAAGAAGGCGCGCGCCTACCAGGAGCTTTCCGCCGAGCTTTCCGACATCAGCCTATTGCTTGCCGTGGACGATTTGCGCCAGCTGCGTAGCGCCTGGGACGGCGCCTGCGCGAAGGAAAGCGACCTGGTGGCCGAACTTGCGGTGAAACATCAGGCGATTTCGGAGGCCGAGGCGGCATCAGAGCAGCTGCAGGAGCAGATTCGCCGTCAGAGCGTTGATGCGGGAGAGCTTTCACGCAGCTATCAGCGTGCCAGCAGCGCCCAGGAGCGTTTCGACGGCGCGATTCTGCTGCTGCATGAGAAGCGTCGCAGCGCGCAGAACGCGGAAGCCGACGTGAGGCTGTCGCTGGAGGCGGGCAAGGCAAAGCGCGCCGACGCCATCGAGGAGCGCCGCTCGGCGCAGCAGCAGCTTGACCAGGCATCGTCTGAGGAGGCGGCCGCAAAGGAGAAGGTGGCCGGCCTGGAAGAGGAGCGCCGGCGCAACGCGAAGGAGCGCCGCGGCGCGGAGGAGGAGCTTGAGCGCCTGCAGAGGGAGGGTCGCGCCGCCGAGCGCGACCAGGAGCGCCTGCGTCGCGAGCTTTCCGAGAACCAGGAGGCGCTCGCCAATGGGCTCGCGCATGCGCGCATCGTCGAGGCGCGCGTCAAGGAGCTGGAGCTGGCGCTTGCGCGCTCAGAGCAGGAGGCGCAGAAACTCTCCGACGCCGCCGCGGCCGCGACGCAAGCCCTCGATGACGTGAAGGGGCGCGAAGCCGCCGCCCGCGCCGCGGTTGCCGAGGCGATGGGCGTCCGTGCTGCGGCGCGTGAGCGGCTCGATTCCGCGCGGCGCGAATTGACCGTGCTGGAGAGCAAGATAGAGGCGCTCGAGGAGCTGGAGCGTGAAAGCGGCGGGGAAGGCCCCGCGCGCGGCTGGATCGTCTCGCATGCCGAAGAAGCGGGCATGGCCATCGAGCCGCTTTCGCATGCCGTGCGCGCCCCCGAGGGCTTTGAGGAGCTTGTCGAGCAACTGCTCGGCATCGACGTGGCGGCGCTGCTCGTTGAAAGCTCCGATGAGGCGCGCAGGCTTGTTCATGCCTTGCGCGAGGCGGGCCAGGCCGGCCGCGCGGTCGTGCTGCCTGCGAGCGCCATGGATGCGCCGGCGGTTGCGCGCGCGGCGGCGCGTTCCTGCGGCGGCCGTGCGCTCATCGACGAGCTTTCGTATCCCGAAAACGCGGCGGGCGCCGTGGCGTGCCTGCTCGGCGATGTCGTGGTGTGCGAATCGCTTGACGCGGCCCTCGATGCGCAGGCCGGCGACGGGGCCGGCGCGCGTTTCGTCACGCGCTCGGGCGACATCGTGTGGCCTTCTGGGAAGATCACGCTAGGCGGCGGCGATGCGCAGGCCGGCGTGCTCGCCCGCGCCCGCCAGCTCGACGAGCTGCGCGCATCGCGCGAGGGACTTGAAGCCGCATTCGCCGAGGCGACTGGGCGTGAGGCGAAGGCCGAGGAGGCGCTGCGCGCGGCGCAAGCGGAGTCCCTGAAGCTTTCCGAGCAGCTCGCCCAGGCCAAGGGTGCGCAGCAGGCGGCCGAGGCCGAGGCCCGCCGCGCCGCCGACGCGCTCGGCGGTGCTCGTCGCGACTTCGCCGATATGGAACGTCAACGCGCGCAGGCAGCCGACACCGTCGCCAAGGCGCGTCCCAACGTCGAGTCGCTCCAGGCCAAGCTCGATGAAATGGGCCAGGCCGCCACTCGCCGCGCCGCGCGCGTCGAGGAGCTTGAGGACGCGGTGGTCCCGCTGCGCAAAGAGGCGGCCCAGCTGCGCGACGCGCTGTCCGAGGCGAAGCTTTCCGCCGCGACGTTGCGGGAGCGCGTGAGCTATGCGTCGCGCATCGTGGCGGCTCGTTCGCGCGACGTCGAGACGGTGGACGCCTCCGAGAAGCAGCTTGAAGCCCAGCTAGCCCGCAAGCTGGTGGCGCAGGAGCGCGTCGAGCCGCTGCTGGCGCTGTTCGAGGAGCTGACGGCCTCGGCGCGGGGGCGCACCCGCCAGTTAGAAGAGCGCACGGCGGCGGCGCAATCCTCTTCCGACGGGCTGCATGCGCAGGTCAACGCCGCGCGCGAGGCCGCTCGCGCCGCCCATGACGCCTACGACGGCGTCAACGCCTCCCTTTCGGCCGCTCGGGTGGAGAAGGGCCGGCTGGAAGTGCAGGTCGATGGTGCGGTCAACGTCATCGTGGGCGACCTTGCCTGCCCGCTCGACCATGCACTTGCCCTTCCCGAGCTTGAAGACCGCGCAAAGGCCGAGGACGATGCGTTTACGCTCAAGCGGCGCATAGCGAACATGGGCGCCATCAACCCGGACGCCGCGGCTGAATACGAGCAGCTCAAAAGCCGTTACGACTACCTGGCTTCGCAGCTTGCCGACCTCGACGGGGCGCGCAAGTCGCTCTCGAAGATCGTCCGCGTGATCGACGCGCGCATGAAGGATGATTTCGAGAAAACGTTTGCCCAGGTGGACGAGAATTTCCGCACTATTTTCGCCACGTTGTTCCCGGGTGGGTCGGCCCAGCTGATCCTGACCGACCCTGACGACGTGGAGAACACCGGCGTGGAAGTGAACGCGCAGCCGCGCGGCAAGCGCATCACGAAGATGATGCTCATGTCCGGCGGCGAGAAGTCGCTCACGGCGCTGGCGCTCCTGTTCGCGGTCTATCGCATCCGCAGCGCGCCGTTCTACATCCTCGACGAGGTGGAGGCCGCGCTCGACGACAGCAACCTGCGGCGCCTGCTCGCCTATTTGCAGTCCATCCGCGACGACACGCAGCTTATTATGGTGACGCATCAGCGCCGCACCATGGAAATGTCCGACGTGCTGTTCGGCGTCAGCATGCAAGCCGACGGCGTCACGCGCGTCATCAGCCAGAAACTCGACAACGCGCTGCGCTACGCAGAGTAAGGGAGGATACGATGGGATTTTTCGACCGCATCAGCGAAGGCCTGGCCCGTTCGCGCGATAAGTTCAAGGAGGAGATGAACATCCTCCTCGACCGCGGCCCCGACCTCGACGAAGAGTTCTGGGACGGCCTGGAGGAGACGCTTATCCTGGCCGACATCGGCGGCGCGGCGGCTGACGAGGTCGTGGAGAACCTGCGCGAGATGGCCACGCGCAAGGCGCTGCCCGACGCCTATGCCGTGCTCGACGCGCTCAACGACCAGATCGCCGCGACGTTTTTCGAGGGCGGCGAGGAAATTCTCGGCGGCGAGCCGGCGTGCGTGCTGTTCGTCGGCATCAACGGCACGGGCAAGACCACCACGGTGGGCAAGCTCGCCAAGGAGGCGCATGACGCCGGGCGCAATGTCATCTTGGGCAGCGCCGACACGTTCCGCGCCGCGGCCATCGAGCAGCTCGAGGTGTGGGCGCGCCGTGCGGACGTGGAAATGGTCACGCGCGAGCGCGGCGCCGACCCGGCGAGCGTGTGTTTCGACACCCTTGAACGCGCCGAGCAGGCGGGGTCGGACTTGGTGCTCATCGACACGGCCGGGCGCCTGCATACCTCGGCCGACTTGATGCGCGAGCTCACGAAGGTAGTCAACGTGGTGCGCAAGCGCTCGGGCATGCCGGTGTACACGGTGCTCGTCATCGACGCGACCACCGGGCAGAACGGCCTGCAGCAGGCGCGCGAGTTCAACCGCGAGCTCGACTTGGACGCGCTCATCGTCACCAAGCTCGACGGCACGGCCAAGGGCGGCATCGCGCTGGCGGTCAGCCACGAGCTTCAGCTGCCCATCATCAAGATCGGCGTGGGCGAGGGGATGGACGACTTGAAGGACTTCGACGCGCACGACTTCGCCCGCGCGCTGGTGGGTACCTTCGACGAGCGCCGGGAGCGCTAGGCGTGGACGACGTCATCGTCCAGGTGCACAGCGCCCCCGACGTGTTTTGCATCCACGTGCCCTTCGAGAACATCTCGACGACGGCCACCAACTGCTACGTGATCAAAGACGGCGTGCATGCGGCTGTGGTGGACACCGGGGCGCCGACCGACGGCGCGGCGCTGGTGCTCTCGCGCGCCCTTGACGAGCTGGATGTGGACCGCAAGCACGCGAAATGGTTCCTGACGCACTTCCACATGGACCATGCCGGGTTGGTCGATCGCGTGGTGCCGGCCGGCTCGGCGCTGTTCGTGGGCGCGACCGAATGCGGGGAGGCGCGCGTGAGGCGCACGGGCGCGTTTTTGGATTCCGTGCGCCGGGTGTACCTGCGGCAGGGCGTCGCGCTGCATGATGCGTCCACCGCCGCGCGCCTTGCCGCCGAATCGGAGCTGTTCGACTCGGCGCGCCTGCGCACGGCGTTCGTTCGCGACGGCGACGAGATCCCGGTCGGGCGCTACCGCCTGCGCGTGGTGGCGACGCCCGGGCACACGCCGGGGCATCTGTCGCTGTTCGAGCCGAAAAGCCGCATCCTGTTCGGCGGCGACCACGCGCTGTTCGTCATCAGCCCCTCCATCGCGCTGTTCCCGCGCGGCGGCGACGGGCTGCAGGCGTACCTGGACAGCCTGAAGAAGGTGCAGGACCTGCATATCGGCGCGCTTCTGCATTCGCACGGCCCGCTGCGCGACGACTTCGAGGAGCGCATCACCTGGCTGGGGCGCCACCATCTGGAGCGGCTCGAGGAAGCGCGCGGCATCATTGCCGGCGAGCCCGGCATGACCGGCTACGACGTCATCCGCTCCATTTCCTGGAACGTGCCGCATGAGCGGTGGGAGGACATCTCGTTCATGCAGCGCTGGTGCATCGTTACCGAGGGCATCGTATATTTGAAGCATCTGGAAAGCCGCGGGCTTATTGCGGCGTTAGAGGGCGGCGACGGCCTGCGGCGCTACCGTACGGTATAATTCCGGCATATACGTATGCAACCGCGTCGGGTATTCCGGCGCGTAAGTGGAAGAGGCTCACACCATGTTCGATAGTTTGTCAGATCGCCTGCAAGGCATCTTCGACGGCCTGCGCGGCAAGGGCCGCCTGACCGAGGACGACATCAACGTCGCCATGCGCGAGGTGCGCATGGCCATGCTCGAGGCCGACGTCAACTTCAAGGTCGTCAAGCAGTTCGTCTCGCGCGCCAAGGAACGCTGCATGGACGCCGAGGTGCTCGAATCGCTCTCGCCGGCGCAGAACGTCATCAAGATCGTTATGGACGAGCTCACGGAGCTGTTGGGCCGCACCGACAGCAAGCTGGTGCTTTCCAGCCGCATCCCGAACGTCATCATGCTGGTGGGTCTGCAGGGCTCGGGTAAAACCACCGCGGCCGCGAAGTTGGCATACCGGCTGAAGCAGGAGGGCCACAGCCCCTTGCTCGCCGCCTGCGACGTCTACCGCCCCGCCGCCGCCGACCAGCTGGAAACCTTGGGCGGCGAAATCGGCGTGCGCGTGTATCGCGGCGACGGGCGCGACCCGGTCGCCATCGCCGAGGGCGGCGTGCGCGACGCCATCGACAACCTGCGCGACGTGGTCATCGTCGACACCGCGGGACGCTTGCATGTCGACGAGCAGATGATGGAGGAGGCTTCCGCCATCAAAGCCGCCGTCAAGCCCGACCAGGTGCTTATGGTGGTCGATGCCATGACCGGCCAGGACGTGGTCAACGTGGCGGCGGCGTTCGCCGAGCGCGTGGATTTCGACGGCGTCATCATGTCGAAGATGGATGGCGACGCCCGTGGCGGCGGCGCGCTTTCCATCCGCGAGGTGACCGGCAAGCCCATCAAGTTCATCAGCGCAGGCGAAAAGCCCGACTCGCTCGAGGAATTCCATCCCGACCGCATGGCGCGCCGCATCCTCGGCATGGGCGACATGCTGTCCATCATCGAGTCTGCGGTGAAGGTCCAGCAGCAGGAAGAGGAGCAGGCCGAGACGGAACGTCTCATGAAAAGCCAGCTCAACCTGAACGACTTCATCACCATGAACCGCCAAATCCGCAAGATGGGCGGCATTTCCAAGCTCATCAGCGCGCTTCCCGGGGGCGATCGGGCCCTAGGCCAGGGCCAGGTTGACGAAGGGGCGCTCGACCGCATGGAGGTCATCATCAATTCCATGACGAAGGCCGAGCGCGAAAAGCCCGATCTGCTCAACGGCAGCCGCCGCGCGCGCATTGCCTCCGGCGCCGGCGTGACGGTGGCCGAGGTGAACCAGCTGATGAAGAAGTTCAACGAGACCAAGAAGATGATGAAGAAGATGATGCCCGCCGTTGAGGAGGCGGCTGGCGGCAAGAAGGGCAAGAAAGGCAAGAAGGGCCGCCGTCGCCGCATGGGCATCCCCGGTATGGGCGGCATGAAAATGTCCGACCTGCAGAAGATTCAAGACATGATGGGCGACATGAAGTAGGCAAGGGCAGGTTTATCCGGCCGTTTTAGCGAGGGCATCCGCCACAGGGGTGCCCTCTTTTGACCTTTGCAGGCGCCATCGCAAGAGCGCGCGCTCCGGCAAAGCCGGAGCATCTGCCGGCAGGGCAATCCGCCCAATGCCCCTTTTATGCGAACTGGTCGTAGCCTTCTTCGGATATCAACAGGCGCGTGGCATGGGGCATGATACGCGCCGAGAACGGGGTTGAAATGCCGGTGGCCTCGCCGTCGTACTGGACTTCCATGGGCGGATTGGCGGTAACGGTGACCGTCCTAGACCGGTATATCTCCAGCGCGTCGGTGCGGTCGGGAAATTCCCCATCGCGGTCCAAAATGCCGGCGAACAGGGCCGGTAACAGGTCAAACGCGGTTTTCGCCTTCAGAATGACCACGTCGAAGATGCCGTCGCGCGGCAGGTTGTCGTGCGTAACGGCGATATCGAACTGGATTTTGGAGAAGTTGACCAAAAGCACGCCGAGTCCTTCGGATTCCACGGTACCCTCGTCAAGTTCCAACGTGAGCTTGGAGGTTTGCGGCATCGCGTTCATGACGGCCGCCTGCAGATAGGCCACCGGCCCGAGCAGGCGCTTGCCGCGCTGGGCCGCGCGCATGATGGTGGCGTCGTAGCCGGCGCCGGCCATGATGCTGAAGCCGAATTTCCGCCCGCCCGCGTCGATTTCGCCCATGTCGAAGTCGAGTGTACGCCCGGCGCGCACCAGCTTGGCCAGGGCATGCGGCTCCTGCGGGCTTGCCAGGTTCAGCGCCAACAGGTTGGCGGTGCCGGCAGGGAAGGGCAGCACCGGGATGCCGGTGTTCGCCAGCAGGTAGCATACGGTGGCGACGGTTCCGTCACCACCCGAGGCGACCACGACGTCGAAGTCGCGCGCGTCGTCAAGCAGGGCCTCGACCGGCGTGGTGCCGTCGGTCGAGCGCAGGCACGCCTCGTCGCCGTCGCGGGAGAAGCTGCGCACGAAGTCGTACACGGCCCCTTCGCCGTAACCCGATGCCAGATTGTTGATGACGAGCAGTTTCACGGTTTCCCCTTCACTTGCTATATAGTTGCATGGTACCGCAGATAGTTCCCGAGGATGAGGTAATACCGGGTGTACATAGCAAACCAAGAAACCCTTGAAGCGTTCATCGTACGCGCGCACGCGTCGAGCGTCCTTGCCATCGATACCGAATTTCTACGCGAGAAAACCTACTACGCGAAGTTGTGCCTGCTTCAGCTGGCTACCGACGACGAGATTGTCATCGTCGATCCGTTCGCCGTCAAAGATTTGAAGGTGCTCGCGCCCCTGCTTGAGGACGAGAGGGTCACCAAGGTGCTGCATGCCGGCGGGCAGGATTTGGAAATCCTCTGGCACGAGGTGGGCGCGATGCCCAAGCCGCTGTTCGACACGCAGGTGGCGGCGGCGCTACTTGGGCACACCCAGCAAATCGGGTACGGCGCGCTGGTGTCGGCCGAGTGCGGCGTGCAGCTGAAGAAGACCGATTCGTTCACCGACTGGTCGCGCCGCCCGCTTTCCGATTCGCAAATCACCTACGCAGCCGACGACGTCGTCTACCTTCCGCGCATGTATCAGCAGATGAAGAAGGCGCTTGAGGATCAGGGGCGCCTGCATTGGCTCGACCCGGAGTTCGCCGAGATGGCCGATCCCGCGCGGTATGAATCCGACGAGCGCGAACGCTACCGCCGCCTCAAGCGCGTGGGGCAGCTTTCGCGCCGGCAGCTGGCAGCCGCGCGCGAGGTGGCCGCATGGCGCGAGCTCACGGCGCAGCGCCGCGACGTCCCGCGTAAATGGGTGATCACCGACGAGCAGATCGTGGAGGCGTGCAAGCGCGAGGCGCGCACGATCGACGATTTGTTCATGGTGCGCGGCATGCGCGAGAAGCTGTGCACGCGCGACGCCCGCACGGTGGCGGGCCTGATGAAGTCGGCTCTTGATGCGGACCCTTCCACCTGGCCCGAAACCGACCGCGGCGGCAAGAACGAGCCCAACGTCGACGTGCCGCTCGACTTGATGAGCGCGCTCGTGCGCCTGCGCGCGCGCGAAAACGGCGTCGCGTTTCCCACGCTTGCCAGCCACGATGACTTGGTGAAGGTGGCGCGCGGGTACCGCAGCGGAATTGATCTGCTGCGCGGATGGCGCCGCGCCTTGGTGGGCGAGGAGCTGCTGGAATTGCTGGACGGGAAGCTGTCGCTGTCCCTTGACGGGCTGGAGCTTAAGGTCAGCCGCGCCGACGGCGAGGAGTAGGCTCGGGGGCCGGGGGCGCTTGCGCGCCCGCGCGCTTCGCGGGGCGCCCCCGGCACCGCCGCCGAGGGTTCGCCTGGCGCTCAAGAGCCTCTCGGTAACGGATTGCGAACGTTTATCCGGAACCCTTGTGAGCGAGTGCCACCCGCGCGCAGCTTCGGTATACTTCCGACTCATGAGATTGAGGCGGTTCGGCAGGCGTTCCGCCCCTTGGGCGCCGGGCCGGCGCCGTCGTGTGCACGCGAAGAGGAGCTGTGTGAAGTAATGAGTTACCTTACCTTTGTTGTTTTGTCCCTGGTCATCGGCCTTGGCGCGACCGGTTACGTGAACTCGCAGATCAAGAAGTACACAAAGGTGCGCGCCTCCATCGGCGTCACCGGTGCGCAGATGGCGCAGCGCATGCTGGCTGCCAACGGCGTCACGGGCGTGCAGATTTTCCAGGGGTCTGCCGGCCAGAATCACTTCGACCCGCGCAACAACTCCATCACGCTCGACCCCGATGCGTTTGGCGGCACCTCGGTGACGGCCGTTGCCACCGCCTGCCACGAGGTCGGCCATGCCTGCCAGTACGCG
This sequence comes from Butyrivibrio sp. CAG:318, assembly GCA_963627055.1. GTDB lineage: Bacteria > Actinomycetota > Coriobacteriia > Coriobacteriales > Eggerthellaceae > Senegalimassilia. Next base: position 40,455 of record CAVGAF010000008.1, read on the forward strand.
CAGGGCTACGCTCCCATGAAGGTGCGCAGCGCGCTGGTGCCGGCAGTGAACCTGGCCTCGAACGCCTGGGTGTTTTTGCTGATGATCGGCATTTTCCTTAATGTGGCGGGCCTGACGACGCTTGCCATCGTCATGTATGTGGTGGTGGTGCTGTTCCAGCTGGTTACGCTGCCCGTGGAGTTCGACGCATCCCGCCGCGGCCTGGCGTACCTGTCTACTCAGGGCCTGGCCGCCTCCGAGGAGCGCGGCGCCCACAGCGTGCTGCGTGCGTGCGCCTTCACCTACGTGGCGGCGGCGCTCGTTTCCATCCTTGAGCTTCTGTGGCTGCTCTCCCAGCGCCAGGAGTAGGCGAACCTTTCGTGAGCAACTATCAAGGACAGACGCAATCCGCGCCCTCCCGCGAGGGCGCGCTTTCGGTTTCTGCGGCCATGCAGCTGGCGAAAGGCGCGCTCGAGGGCGTGACGGTGCGCATCGTCGGCGAGGTTTCCGAGCTTTCGAACAAGCCGGGCTACAAGGCCGTGTACTTCACTATCAAGGATGCCTCGGCGGCGCTTCCGTGCATGATGTGGAACAACCGCTACCGTTCAAGCGGCGTTTCCATGTCAGTGGGGCAGCTCGTCGAGCTGACCGGCCGCTTCACGCTCTACGCGGCGAAGGGCCGCATGAACTTCGACGTGTTCTCGATCTCGGTGGCCGGCGAGGGCAACCTGCGCCTGCAGGTGGCCAACCTTGCGCGCAAGCTGCAGGCCGAGGGCCTCATGGACCCCGCCCGCAAAAAACCGCTTCCTGTGTTCCCCGAGCGCATCGGGCTGGTCACCTCGCCGCGCGGCGACGCGGTGCATGACGTCCTGCGCACCCTGCGCCGGCGCTTCCCGGTGGCGCGCGTGCTCATTGCCGGCGTCGCCGTCGAGGGGCCCCAAGCCCCGGCGGGCATTGTCGAGGGCATGCGGCGCGTGGTGCATGCGGGCGCCGAAGTGGTGCTCGTGGTGCGCGGCGGCGGGTCGTACGAGGACCTGATGCCGTTCAACGACGAGTTTCTGGCGCGCATGATCGCCAAGTGCCCCGTCCCGGTGGTGACCGGCATCGGGCACGAGCCGGACACGTCCATCGCCGACATGGTGGCCGACGTGCGCGCTTCCACGCCCACTGCCGCCGCGGAGAAGGTGAGCCCGTCGCGCGAAAGCCTTGATGCGCGCCTCAGCGCGAGTTTGGATGCGCTTACCGCTTCACTCGATCGGCAGATCGAGCGGTCGCGCGTGCGGGTGGAAAACCTTGCATCGCGTCCCGTGCTGACCGACCCGAGCGTCATCCTCGCCGGCCCCGCGCAGCAGATTGACGTGGCGGCCGATCGCCTGGAGCGGGCGTTTCCGACGGTCATCGACCGCAAGCGTGTTGCGCTTGACGGCCTTGCGGAGCGGTTCGGGCGCGCGCTGGGCACGGCGGGCGAGGCCGAGGCCGCGCGCCTGGCCGCCGGCGAGCAGCGCCTGGCGACGGCGGCGTCGCGCATGACCGACCCGTTTTCCAACCAGCTATCCGTGCTGGCTAAAACGCTCGACGCGCTTTCGCCGCTTGCAGTGGTGGCGCGCGGCTACGCGGTTGCCCGCGATGGCGACGGGCGCGTGGTGAAGGAGATTTCCGCCGCCTCGCCCGGAAGCGCGCTTGAGGTGATGGTGTCCGACGGCGTGATCGACTGCACGGTTGCCGCCACGCGTCCTGTTGCTACCGAAGTTGTTGACTGGAAGGATGATTCCCGATGAACGATACGCAAACCGCCACGCCCGTGCCCGTCGAGGAGCTGACGTTTCGCCAAGGCGCGGCCGAGCTCGAGGGCATCGTGGCGATGATGGAGAGCAACACGCTCGAACTTGAGGATTCGCTTTCGCAGTATATGCGCGGGGTGGAGCTCATCCGCGGGCTGCGCGCGAAGATCGACGACGCCGTGCAAACGCGCGACGTGCTGATGGGCCAGCTCACCGGCGAGGTCGACGACGAGCAGCGCGACAGCACGCTTTCGTAAACCGGCCGCTTGCCGATAGCCGGCCAAAGCTGGGCGCCGTCGCGCGCGTGGCCGGGTAGAATAGTCCAGCGATAAACGTTTAATTCCCGAAGGAGGCGGCTGTTGAACGTACTGGTCATCAACGCGGGTTCTTCGTCGCTGAAGTACCAGCTCATCAACGTTGAGACGCATCACCTCATGGCGAAGGGCATTTGCGAGCGCGTCGGCAGCGCCGAGGCGTTCCATAAGCACGGCCTTGACGACAACGAAGTGGTCATCGACGCGAAAATGGCTGACCACGACGACGCGATGGCGCTCGTGCTCGAATCGCTTGTTTCCGGGCCTGACAAGGCTATTTCGTCGCTGGCGGAAATCGATGCGGTGGGGCACCGCATCGTGCAGGGCGGCAAATACTTCGACCGCTCCGTGCTGATCGACGACGATGTCATTGCGAAGATCGACGAGCTGGCCGAGCTGGCCCCGCTGCACAACGGCGCGGCGCTCATGGGCATTCACGCTTGCCAGAAGCACATGCCCGGCATTCCGATGGTGGCCGTGTTCGACACGTCGTTTTTCCAGACGCTGCCGCCGAAGGCCTATATGTATCCGCTGCCCTACGAGCTGTATGAAAAGTATGCCATCCGCAAGTACGGCGCGCACGGCACCTCGCATCGCTACATTTCCGAGCGCGCGGCCGTGGTGCTTGACGAGCCGCTGGAGGACTTGAAGCTCATCACGCTGCACCTGGGCAACGGCTGCTCGGCAAGCGCCATCGACCACGGCGTGGCGGTGGACACCTCGATGGGCCTCACGCCGCTTGACGGCCTGATGATGGGCACGCGCTGCGGCGCCATCGACCCGGCCATCGTGCCGTTCGTGATGGAGCACGAAAACCTCAGCGCTTCGGAAATGAACGACCTGATGAACAAGAAATCGGGGTTGCTGGGCATCTCCGGCGTGTCGAACGACCTGCGCAGCGTGCGCTCCGCTTCCGAAGCGGGCGACGAGCGCGCTATGCTGGCCTACGACATGTTCTCGAACTCGGTGAAGAAGTACATCGGCCAGTACATCGCCGTCATGGGCGGCGTGGACGCCATCGTGCTGACCGCCGGCGTGGGCGAGAACTGCGAGAAGATGCGCCGCATGATCTTCACGGGCCTGCAGCCGCTCGGCATCGTGCTTGACGAGGAGAAGAACCGCCACCGTGGGTTTGAGCGCATCATTTCCACCGACGATTCGGCGGTGCAGATCATCATCATTCCCACGAACGAGGAATATATGATCGCCCGCGACACCTACGAGATAGTCCACGACAAGCTCACCGGCGAACGATAGAGGGGAAGCGATGGTGGCTGGCGTTGATGCCAGCCACTTTTGTTTGCGGAGCACGGCTGGGGCTGGTGTCGAGGTGACTTTGGGGCATAATGCTGTCTCCATCCGTTAATTCGGCCTCGTTCCTAGTTTCTGCCCGTTTGCTCGTCTTCGATTAAGGACAACCATGCTGCAAGACCTTCCTGCTGCCATCCGTGCATTTGTTGCTCGGGAAGCGGTGCTGGTGGTTGCCGTTGCTGCCGCGCTTGTATCTGGTATTGCGGTGCCACCGGACGCAGGCTATGCGGCTTACGTTGATTGGCATACGCTTGCGCTGCTGTTTTGCCTGATGGCGGTCGTGGCTGGCTTCAGGAGCTTGGGTATGCTGGACCGCGCGGCGGTGTTTCTCCTCGAGCGCGTGCGCACGCAGCGCGGCGTGGCGGGGATGCTGGTCGGTCTGGCGTTTTTCGCGAGCATGGCGGTCACCAACGACGTGGCGCTCATCACGTTCGTCCCGCTTGCTTTGGCGATGATGCGCCGCAGCGGCATAGACGGGCGGCTGTGCCTGGTGGCTGCGCTCATGACCATCGCCGCGAACTTGGGCAGCATGCTCACCCCGGTCGGCAATCCGCAGAATCTCTTCCTTTTCACCGCTTCAGGGATGGGCGTGGGGGAGTTTTTGCTGCTCACGGGTCCTTACGTTGCAGCATCTGGGATTATGCTGGCGTTGGTATGCGGCTTCGGATTCTCCGGTGAGCTTGTCGGGGAAGTTGACGTTGTCGGGGAAGGCGCTGTTGGGCAGCGCTCTCGTTGCGTTGCGAAAGGCGATTGTGGGGCTTCTGGAGATGGTTGGCGGATCGTCTTGTATTCGGTGCTTTTCGCCGCATGCCTTTTGTCGGTGGCGGGTGTCTTGAATGCTTACGTGCTGCTGGTCCTAGTTCTCGTAGGACTACTGGTGTCGGATCGAAGCCTGCTGCGGCGCGTCGATTGGGGTTTGCTGGCGACGTTTGTTGCGCTGTTCGTATTCGTGGGGAACATGGGGCGCGTCTCCGTGTTGCATGAGGCCCTTTCGACCGCAGTTCAGGAAAATGCCTTGCTGGCTGCCGTCGGTGCCAGCCAGGTGATCAGCAACGTCCCGGCCGCGGTGTTGCTATCGGGCTTCACCGACCAATGGGGTGCGCTCATTCTGGGCACGGACATCGGCGGCCTAGGCACGCCCATTGCATCGATGGCGAGCCTGATCACGCTCAAGATGGTATCAGTCGGCCG
>CAVGAF010000009.1:0-40032 GCA_963627055.1 Butyrivibrio sp. CAG:318
TCAAGATCATCGGCGACCACACCGACAAGTACGTGCAGGCCTACTTCCAGTACGACTCGAAGAAGACCGGCGGCGTGACGGTGAGCCACCTGCGCTTCGGCGACGCGCCCATCCGCTCGAGCTACTACATCAACAAGGCCGACTTCGTGGCGTGCCACAACCCCAGCTACATCACGAAGAACTTCCCGATCGTCAACGACGTCAAGCCCGGCGGCACGTTCATGATCAACTGCCAGTGGACGCTTGAAGAGCTTGAGCATCACCTGTCCGCCGAGGCCAAGCGCTATATCGCGGCCAACGACGTGCAGCTCTACACCATTAACGCCATCGACTTGGCGCGCGAGATCGGCATGGGCAAGCGCACGAACACCATCCTGCAGTCCGCGTTCTTCGCGCTGGCCAACATCCTGCCGGCCGAAGAGGCCATCCAGTTCATGAAGGATGCCGCCACGAAGTCCTACCTGAAGAAGGGCCAGGACGTGGTGGACATGAACCATCGCGCCATCGATGCGGGCGCCTCGGCGTTCACGAAGATCGACGTGCCCGCCGCCTGGGCCGACGCGGTCGATGCCGCCGAGGAAGAGCAGCTCGAGGGTCGTCCCGAGCTCGTGAAGCAGGTGCGCGAGATCATGCAGCCCATCGGGCGCATGGCCGGCGACTCCCTGCCGGTTTCCGCCTTCGCGGGCCATGCCGACGGCCAGTTCGAGCTGGGCGCCTCGGCCTACGAGAAGCGCGGCGTTTCCGTCACCGTGGCAACGTGGGATGCCTCGAAGTGCACGCAGTGCAACAGCTGCTCGTTCGTCTGCCCGCATGCCTGCATCCGCCCCTACGGCCTGACTGACGAAGAGGTCGCGGCCGCGCCCGAGGCCATGGCCGTGCTCGACATGAAGGGCAAGGTCAAGGACCTGAAATACACGCTGGCCATCAGCCCGCTCGACTGCATGGGCTGCGGCGTGTGCGTGAAGGCCTGCCCCTCCGAGGCGCTCGCCATGACCGGCGTGGAAGCCGAGCTCGACCAGCAGGACGTGTTCGACTACTGCGTCAAGGAAGTTGCCGACAAGCCGCAGATCGAGGACGCCACCCTGCGCGGCAGCCAGTTCAAGCAGCCGCTGCTGGAGTTCTCCGGCGCGTGCGCGGGTTGCGCGCAGACGGCTTACGCCCGCCTGATCACGCAGCTCTACGGCGACCATATGTACATCTCCAACGCCACCGGCTGCTCGTCCATCTGGGGCGGCCCGGCCGGCACCTCGCCCTACACCGTCAACAAGCAGGGTCATGGCCCGGCGTGGTCGAACAGCCTGTTCGAGGACAACGCCGAGCACGGCATGGGCATGCTTTTGGGCTACGAGGCCGTCAACGCCATGCTGGCGGCCGACGCCGAGAAGCTCATCGCGGCCGGCGTTGCGGCCGACGAGGCGCAGGCGTGGCTGGATGCCCGCGGCGACAAGGCTGCCTCGCGCGCTGCGGCCGACGCGCTGATTGCGGCGCTGCCTGAGGCGGTTGCCGCCGGTGGCGAGGCCGCCGAGGCCGCCAGCCGCATCCTCGACCATAAGGAGTACCTGGCCAAGAAGTCCATCTGGATCTTCGGCGGCGACGGCTGGGCCTACGACATCGGCTATGGCGGACTCGACCACGTGCTCGCTTCCGGCGAGGACGTCAACGTGTTCGTCTTCGACACCGAGGTCTACTCCAACACCGGCGGTCAGGCTTCGAAGGCTTCCAACATCGGCCAGGTGGCGCAGTTCGCCGCGGCCGGCAAGGACATCAAGAAGAAGAGCCTTGCGGAGATCGCCATGGCCTACGGCTACGTCTACGTCGCGCAGATCGCCATGGGCGCCAAGCCCGCGCAGACGCTCAAGGCCATCACCGAGGCCGAGGCCTACCCCGGACCGTCGCTGATCATCGCCTACTCGCCCTGCGAGATGCACTCCATCAAGGGCGGCATGGTCAACTGCCAGTCCGAGATGAAGAAGGCCGTGGATTGCGGCTACTGGAACCTGTTCCGCTTCAACCCCGATGCCGCTGCGGGCAAGAAGTTCACGCTCGACAGCAAGGAGCCGGCGGGCGGTTACCAGGAGTTTTTGATGAACGAGGCGCGTTACAGCCGCCTGACCCGCGAGTTCCCCGAGCGCGCCGGCGAGCTGTTCGAGCGCAACGAGGCCGCGGCCATCGAGCGCTACCAGCACCTCACGCGCCTGAAGGCCATGTACGACGGCGAGTAAGGGCACGTAGGAGCAAGACGCTTTCCGTGATTTGATGCTGGCGCCCATTCGCTGGCTGGCGAAGGCCCCCGACTCGGGGGCCTTCGTGCTGTTTGGGGAGGAGCGCATCGTTGGCTTCGGCGGCGGGAATTTGGTTTTGGCGATGGGGTTGGTGCGGGGCGCATCGCTGATTTTCGAGATATCGCGCCGCCAGTCCCACCCCTGGGACAGGCGAGCTGGGGATGCTGCGATAGAATGGGGCGCATGGATACTTTCAAGAATGAAACTCATTTCGACGTCGTGCTGCTCCCTTCGCAGGAAGAGGCGCTCGTATGGCGAAAAGCCGCGGCCGACGGGGCGGCTTCTGGCGAGGTCGCGGCTGACAAGGTCGCCGCCGGGTCGGGCTCTCCCGCCTTCGGCACCCGGGCAACCACGTTCGCCTCGTGGGTGGCCGACGCCTGGGGCTTGTTCGGCGACGGGCGGGATTTGGTGGACGCCCTGCAGCGCGATATGCTCATGCGCTCGGTCTGCGAGGAGCTCGGCCTCTTCGAGAGCATCGGCCGCGGAGCCGACCGCGTCGCGGTGCGCTGCGTGCGAGACGGGGCGGGGCTTGCCTCTTTCGAGGCTGCCGTTCTCGCCGCTTGTGGCGGGCAGCCCGACTTCGAGGCGTCTGGTTTTGGCGCTAGCGCAGGTCAGGCCGCTGGCTCGGGCGATTGGGGAGAAGGCCCCCTGGCGCCTCAGGAGACCTCGGTTCTTCGCGCGGTGAGTGCTTATCGTCAGCGACTGGCCGGTTTGGGCCTTGTCGAGGCGGGCGATGCGCTCGCGTTGCTGCCGGCCAGGTTGCCGAATCGTCCGGCGCGCGTGCTCGTTCGGGGATGTGCGCCGCTTTCGCTGCAGCAGCGGGCGTTCTTTGCGGCTTGCCCCTGGATGGAAGTCGTCGAGCGTTCGGCCGCCGGTGGCGACGGGCCCGTTTGCGCGCCGGCGGGCGTTGACGTGCGCTTCGCCTTCCCCTCGGGGCGTCAGGCCCAGCCGGCGCTGCTTGCCAGCTTGATTTCGCGGGCGTTGTCGCAGATGGACTGCGGCGCGGACGTTAGCGCGCAGGCGGGGGGCGCCCGCGTGGTGGTCGCGGCAAAAAGCCCGGTGGAGCTGTTCGAGCGCATGGCGCCCGCGCTTTGCCGCGAGGGGGCGACGGTCGCCTTGCGGGGGAGCCGTGCATTTTCGGAAACCGATTTCGGACGCGTGTGGCTGGGGCTGTGCCGATTTCTGGAGGCAGGCGGCGAAAAGAGCGTCCCCGCAACCACGCCGGCATACGGCGACTTCCCCTCGGTCAAAGTCGAGGCGTGGGATCGTTGCGACATCGCCGACTTTCTGCTGTCTCCGTTTTCCGGCGCTTCCCGGAAATATGCGTTTGCGTTTGACGCGGACGCACGGGGCGATCGCGTGATGACGCGAGGCGCCGTGAAAGCCGAGCTTGCCGGGCGCTGCCCGTTGTTCGCGCCGCTTGCCGCCGTGGCGGAAAACCCGGCCGAGCACGAAGCGCTTGGTGTGGTGGAGGGCCACGTGCGCTCGATGACGAACCGCTCGGAGTCGTGGCGGGCCGAGCAGCTTTCTGCCGTGGCCGCCCTTCGACGTGTGTGCGAGGCTGCCGTTGCGGTGGGCTTGGGGCCGCAGGCCTGCTTGGACGAGCTGGCGCGCGTGCGCGTGGATGTCTCGCGCCTGGTCGCCCCGCGTGAGGCCGAATTCTCCGGGTGTGCCGACGTGCTCGTGTGCGATCAGCGCACGGCGGCGCGGATGCCTGCGCACTCGTGCGAGCTTGCCGTCATCACCGACCTCGACAGCGCCTCGTATCGCGCTTCCGATTCCGAGAATGCGGCATCGAGCCTGTTGACGAAGCTGGGCTTGCCGCCCATCGACGACAATCTTTCCCGAATGAGGCGCAACTTCTTCGCTTGCGAACGCCTGCCGCGCGCGTGCCTTGTGCTGGAGCGCCCGCTCAACGACGCCTCCGCCGAGCCCGCCTACCCGTGTGTCGTGCTGGAGGAGTTCGTGGACTGCTATCGCGCTAACCCCACCGATACCGACGACATCGACAATCCCTACGCCCTGCCGCAATCGCTGCAGGAGGGCATGTTCCTGCGTGGCGAGGATGCCCTGTTCGGCAACTGCTGCTGCGCCGCGGTCGATGCCAAGCCTTTGGTGGAAGAGAGCATCCCCTGGCCGCAGACGGGGGAAGTATCCGACGCGCGTCGGGCGCTGGTGGTGCTGCCGCGCGTGCTTGCCGGCGGGGAGGTGCTCGATCGCCCCTGCCTGTCGCCATCGCAGATTGAAAGCTACCTGGAGTGCCCGTATAAGTGGTTTGCCGAGCGCAGGTTGCGCCTCGACGACATTGACGAGGGCTTCGGGCCTGCTCAGATGGGCGATTTCGCCCACAATGCGCTCTGCAGCTTCTACAAGCATTTCTCTGAAGACCTGGGGCAGGCAAAGGTGACGCCTGAAACCCTGCCGGCCGCGCGCGAGCTCATGGCCGACGTGCTGGCCCGTCACCGCGCGATGCAGGCGGGCTTGCGCACGAGCGAGAACCGCCTGATAGCCACCAACGAGCTGGAGCGGCGCGCCGCCGACGAGCTTGAGCGCAAGCTGATGGATTACCTGGATTACGAGGCCCGCTTGCTGCCGACGTTTCACCCGGCGTACCTGGAATACGGCGTTGCCGCCGGCGGGACGGTCGATTACGCGGGCTGCAAGCTGCTTGGAACGGCGGACCGCATCGACATTGACGACGCCGGGCGCTGCGTGATCATCGACTACAAGGGGTCGCTGAGCAAGGCGTATGCGCTGAAGGCGCGCGACGAGGGGAGGCTTGGCAAGGTCCAGGCGCTCATCTACGCGCAGGTGGTGCGGCGCACGCTCGGGCTTGACCCCGTCGGCGCCCTGTACGTGTGTTACGGCCGACGTCCGTTCTCGACGGGCGCCTTCGACGCGCGTGTGCTGGAGGCGGCGCACCTGCCGAATATGGAGCATAAGAATTGCGCCTGGTCGGGCGAGTCGTTCGCCCAATTGCTCGACGAAACCGAGGAAGCCATCGCTTCGGGGCTGGAACGCCTGCTCGCCGGCGATATCGCGCCGCGCCCGGCAACGTCCGAGGCATGCAAATGGTGTCCGGTTTCGGCCTGTTCGGAAAGGAGGGCGTAGCATGGCGCTCACGCCGGGGCAACAGAAATGCGTCGAGGTGCTCGACGCCCCGCTTGCGGTCAGCGCCGGCGCTGGCAGCGGCAAGACGTTCACGCTGACGCGCCGCATCGTGCATGCGCTCGAATGCGGGTATCTGGACGACATCGACCAAGTGCTGGCCATCACGTTCACGTCGAAGGCGGCTGGCGAAATCAAATCGCGCGTGAAGGGGGCCTTGCGTGCGCAGGGCATGACCGATCAGGCGCTGAAGGTCGACGGCGCCTGGATTTCCACCATCCATGGCATGTGCTCGCGCATACTGCGGGCGCACGCGCTTGAGCTGGGGATTGACCCGGAATTCGACATCGCCGACGAGGCCTCGTCGGATGCCCTGCTCGATGCGGCGCTTGACGAGGTGCTCGGCGGGCGCGATGACCTCGTCAATGTCGCCGACGGGCTTGATGCGAAACGCCTCGATGCGCTGTTCTCGGAATTCACGGGGCGTTCGATGCGCGGCTCGGCTTCCGCATCGGTGGAGGATATGGTCCGCACGCTGGTGAAAACCGCGTCGGCCAGCCCCGACGGCATGGGCTGCATCGTCCGCCCGCCTGCGTCGCCGAGCCCGGTTGCGCTGCTCGAGCAGGCGTGCGAGGTGGCGGGTCAGGCGGCCGCGCTTGCCGAGCAGGTCAAGCCCGGCTCAAGGCGCGACGACTTCCTCGACACCACCGGCAAGGCCATCGAGCGCGCGCGGGATATCTTGGAGGATGAGGCCGCGGCGAAGGCCCTTACGTACAAAAAACTGCTCGAGCTGCTGAACGCGTTCGCAATTCCGGGGCTTGGCTTCGGCAAGAAGATGCCGTACGGGCAGCAGGCCCCCGATTTGGCGAACCAGCTGCTCGGCATTTGCGCCGAAGCCCGGTGTGCCTGGAGCTCGTCGCTGCTCGACACGCTCGTCGATCTGGCGGGTTTGACCCTGGCGTCGTTTGAGCGGCGCAAGCGCGCGGCGGGGCTTTTAGGCAACGACGACCTTCTCACCTTGGCATACAAGGCGCTCCTCGATCACCCCGCCATAGCGCGCACTTACGAAAACCGCTTCAAGCTGGTGATGATCGACGAGTTCCAAGATACCGACCAGTTGCAGGTCGACATGGTCAAGCGCCTGGCAGGGGAGGGTTTTTCGCGCCTGTGCACGGTCGGCGACGCGCAGCAGAGCATCTATCGGTTCCGTGGGGCCGACGTGTCGGTGTACCGTCGCCACTTGGCCGATGTCCAGCAGGGCAATCCAGATGGCTTGATCGAGCTGCCGGACAACTTCCGCAGCCATCGCGACGTGCTGGCCTTGTGCGACCGCATTTTCGAGCAGCCCGGGGTGTTCGGGGCGCAGTTCATGTCGCTTGCGCCGGGCCGCGACGAGGCTCGCGTGGCGCGGCCGTTTCGCTCAAAGGGCCCCCGCGTGCGCGTGCAGGTGACTTGCAAGCCGTACAAGGGCGTTTCGACCGACGAGGCTGTGGCTGCGGCGGCGGGCCGCATCGCCGACGAGTTCGCCTCGCTTGCGCGCGAGGGGATGTCGCTCGGGGACATGGTTGTGCTGCTCGGTGGCATGACGCGCGCCGACGTGTATGCCGAGGCGCTGCGTGCGCGCGGCTTGGCCTGCGTGGTCGCCGGGGGCTCCATATTCAATCGCGCCCCCGAGGTTTCGCTCATGGTGCGCCTGGCGCAGGCCGTCACGAACCCGAAGTGGACGGCGGCGCTGTTCGAGGTGATATCGAGCGAGCTGTTCGCGCTTTCCGCCGACGATTTGCTCGTGCTGTCGACGAGCCGCCATCCCGACCTGGGAATCCTTCGCCGTCGTTCGCTCGACCAGGGATTCCGTAGCTTGGAAAAGGCGGTTGCGGCGGGACGCGAGGTGTCGGGTGCCTTGCGCAACGCGGCGCTGGTCATGCGCCGGGCGCAGGACCAGCTGGCCAGCGTCGCCCTCTCGCGCATCCTCGAAGACGTGGTGGCCACATCCGGGTGGCTTTCTCGGCTGCAGGCCGCCGGCCCCGAAGGGCTTGCCCGTGCGGCTAACGTGTACAAGGTCATCCGCATGGCGCGCGAAATCGAGGCAGAGGGCGGCGTGGGGCCGGCGGGCGTGGCGAATCGGCTGGCCCGTCGCGTGGAAGTGGCGCGCGAGGCCCCGGGGGCGCTTTCCGCGGGCGGCGGCGACTTCGTGCGCATTATGACCGTCCACGCGTCGAAGGGCCTGGAATTTCCCGTCGTCGCCGTGGCGGAGCTGCGCGACGATTCGGCGCGCGCGTCGGCGCTTTCTATATGCAACGTCAAGGGCAGGACCTACGTCAGCCTCGACGGCGGCACCACGCTTTCCCGGCTTGCCGAGAAGTCGTCCTGCCCTCTGGCGAAGGCGAAGGCCTACCAGCCCTTTTCCGAATATGACGAGGACGAGCTTGCCGCTACCGTGCAGGGTGCCGCCACCCCGGCGCTGATGCGCGCGGCCGCTCGCCTGCATGAGGAGCGGGGCGAGGCGGCCGAAGCGCGCCGGCTTCTGTACGTGGCTCTGACGCGCGCGAAGGAGTGCCTGGTCATTTCCATGCGGGGAACCACGACGAAGGCCGACCCGACGGGGCTTTCGAAGAGTTGCTGGGGCGACGTCGAATCGGCACTGGCCGGCCTTGGGCAAACGTTCGAGGCGGGGGTGAGCGGGTTTCCCTTTGGCGGCGAGCGGCCCGCGCGCGTCGAGTGCGTGATGCTATCGCCGGACGCGGCGGACGACGGCGCGGCGGACGTGCAGCCGGCCGATGAAGGCGAGGGGGCCGCGGATGTTTCCGTCCACGATGCAGCGTCGCAAGGTGGCGCTTCCGACCTTTTCGACATCGTGTCGGTGCCTCCCGTGCAGCCCGAACGGGGCCGGGCGCTACCGTCGGTGCGCGCGGACGTGTTCAGCTATTCGTCCATTTCCGGCGACCATGCGCCCGTGCAGGATGTCACGGTCGCATTTGTGCTGGACGGGGGAGTTGACCTGCCTGCGGGCGACGATGCGCTCGGTGATGCCGAAGGGGCTCGCGATTGCGCTTTCGCCGACGACTCCGATAAGGCGACCGATTTTGGCTCGGCGTTCCATCGCGTGGCGCAGGCTGCCGCATGCACCTGGGAACCTGGCGGTGCGCTGACCTGTCCGCCGAAGGAGCGCCTCGCGGCCATCGCCCGCGCCTGCGGCTTGTCGCCCGAGCGTTCCGACAGGCTGATGGCGGCGTGCGGCCGCTGGTTTTCCAGCGATCTTGCCGCAAGGGCGTCGGCCTGCGCGCGCCTGCGCGCCGAGGTTCCCTTCATGCTGCGCATGGGCGAGGGGGCATCCGGGGGGTATCTTGAGGGCGAGATCGACTTGCTGGCCGAAGCCGGTGAGCCCGGGCTTTTGGGCGCGCCGGCGGGAAGCGCGCTCGTCATCGACTATAAAACGGGCGGGAGCGCGGATGAAGCGGCCGAACAGCTGCGCGAAAAACACCTGCTGCAGGCGACCTGCTATGCGGCGGCGGTTTTGAGCCAGGGATACGACCAGGTGGAATGCGTGTTCGTGCGAGTTGAGCAGGCTAGCGAGGTCGATGCGGTCCAGCCGCAGCAGCTGTCGTATCGCTTTGCCGCGCGCGATTTTACCGATATCATGAGCGCCATTGCCGACGCGCGGGCGCGGGCGCTGTGCTCGGAGCCCGCCGGCACGCACGCAGGTCATGCAGGCAAGGCACGTGAGAAGTAAGAAAAGTGTTCCGGCAAACGGCGCGAACAACGAAAGGACTTTCGTGAACATTCAGATATTCGGCACCAAGAAAAGCTTCGACACCAAAAAGGCCCAGCGCTACTTCAAGGAACGCCGCATCCCCTTCCAATTCATCGACTTGAAGGAGAAGGGCATGAGCAAAGGCGAGCTGACCAGCGTGATGCAGGCTGCAGGCGGTCTTGACGCGCTGGTGAATCCCGACGCGAAGGATAGCGACACCGTCACGCTTTTGCGCTACCTTGCCGCCGATCAGAAATTCGAGAAGGTGCTCGACAACCAGCAGGTGCTGCGCGAGCCCATCGTGCGCAACGGCAGGAAGGCGACGGTCGGCTACGAACCCGATGTTTGGAAGGATTGGGAATAGCGCAAGTTCCGCTTGAATTGCCGAGGATGGCGGCGGCGTTTTCCCCAGCTAGATGCGCGCGTGCTTTCCCCGCGCCGCCTTGCCCCGCAGCTTGACGGCAATCCCGGTGTAGAGGGCGACGATTGCCGCACCGAGAAGGACGCCGCCCGCGATGTCGGTGGCCCAGTGAACGCCGGAAAGCAGGCGTGCCGCGACTAACACGACCATGATCAGCGCGCATGCGCAGACGACTGCCGTCCGCCTGCCGCCGCGCAGGCGCATTCTCGCCTGCGCGGCGGCGGCGCCGAGCGTTGTGACGGCGAGCAGCGTGTGGGAAGACGGGAACGAGGGCTCGCAGACGCCGTCCACGAAAATGGGTCGGTTGTTGAGCGGCACATGGTCGAACAGCAGGTACAGCAGCAGCATGACCACGTAGAGCACGCCGAGCGCCATCAGGTCATTATCGACGCGCGGCGCCGAACGGCGGGTAATGATTTGCCGAAACCCTAAGGCGCCGAAGGCGAGTATGCTTGCCAGGGGGAACAGCACCAGCACGTTGGACAGCGTGCGAAACAGGTCGCTCTCGCCGGTGGCGTTATGCACGGCCGCGTTGAGGCTGGCAAGCCCGACGTTGGTCCCGTCGGCGGCAATCGGCTGCACATCGACGGTGAGCAGAAGGGCTGCAAGCAGGGCGAACGCGGCTACGAGCACGCCTGCGGCAATGAAGTGGGTGGCGGGGTTGTCGGTGCGCATCGGTGGCGGACTCCTTTGGTGACTTCGTTCGTTTTTGTAAGGGGATTGTAAAGTCCCGAAGCCCGCCACGCGCCCCTTGCGCGGTGATTTCTGGAAATCTGCGAAGACGCTAGACGAACTTCACCGCGGTGCCGTAGGCCAGCATCTCGATGACGCCGGGGTCGAGGGAGCTTCCGGAGAAGCGCATGGCGACGATGGCGTCGGCGCCGAGCCGCTCCGCCTCGGCGATCATGCGGTCCTCGGCTACCTGGCGGGCTTCGTTGGTCATGTCCGTGTACGTTTTGATCTCGCCGCCGACCAGCTCCTTCACGCCGGCCATGAAGTCGCGGCCGATATGCTTGGAGGTCACGATGTTGCCGCGCACAAGGCCGATCACCTTCACGCTTTGACCGGGGATAACGTCTGCGCTCGTCACAATCATGGGGGCCTCCTTGGCTTTAAGTTAGCGCGGGCCCTGCGCCCACGTCGGATGCGCTGATTGTATCAGATGAGCGAAATGGTTATGTTTTGAGGAAATAAAAGAAGTTCCACCCCTGGCCGGAAGGATGAACCCACCTCAGCAAGGTGGGTGCTCGCAGCTCGATTCCCGGCTTTCGTGCCAACGGGCGCGAATCTCCGTTCGGCAAGCTATCTTGAGCTCCCTCGGAAATAGCATCGGTCCATCGCAAAAGTGCGGCTTCAAGGGTGGAACTTGGTTTCGAGTATAGGATTGGTTTGGGCAAAGTAAAGTCTTGACAGATCCGCCATTCCGGTGAAGCGCCCTTGGGGGAGGTGGATGCCGCCGCGCCGCAATCGCGGATTCGTCACTAGGCAAACAAACGTTCGCATGATAGAATGACAATCCTGACACCGAGAGGGACGAGGTTTCATGGATACGCTGTTCACGGCAATGGAAAACGAGCGAAAAGCGCAGGTAGCGCCCCTGGCGGTGCGCATGCGCCCCAAAACGTTGGACGACGTGGTGGGGCAGGAAGACGCCATTGGCCCGGGCAGCTGGCTGCGCGTTGCCATAGAACAGGATAACGTCACGTCGGTCATCCTGTACGGCCCGGCGGGTACGGGCAAAACCTCCATCGCGCATGTCATCGCCGAATGCACGAAGGCGACGTTCGTGGAGGTTTCCGCCATCGGGGGCACGGTGTCCGACTTGCGTCGCGAAATAGACGCGGCGGAAAAGCGCTTGTCGCTGTCGGGCGCGCGCACCATCCTGTTCGTGGACGAAATCCATCGCTTCAACCGCTCTCAGCAGGACGCCTTGCTGCATGCCGTGGAGGACCGCACCGTCGTGCTCGTCGGCGCCACTACCGAGAACCCGTTTTTCGAGGTGAATTCGGCCCTGCTATCGCGTTCGCGCGTCGTGGAGTTGCGCGGCTTGTCCGACGGGGATATCGCCAAGCTGGTGGACCGCGCCGTGCAGGATCCGCGTGGGCTTAAGGGGGCTTACAAGCTTGACGAGGATGCGCGCAGCGCCATCGTGCTTTTGGCCGGAGGGGACGGGCGCGCGGCACTCACCACCTTGGAGCTTGCCTGCGCCATGGTAAGCCCGGGTGATGCGAAAGCCCCCGCCGTCATTACGAAGTCCCAGGTCGAAAGCGCTACGCCGCATCGCAGCTTGCCGTATGACAAAAACAAGGACATGCACTACGACGTCATCTCGGCATTCATCAAGTCGATGCGCGGGTCCGATCCCGATGCGGCGCTGTATTGGCTTGCGCGCATGATCGACGGCGGGGAAGACCCGAAGTACATAGCGCGCCGCATGTTTATCCACGCCTCTGAAGACGTCGGTAACGCCGACCCGCAGGCGCTGCTCGTGGCCGAGGCGGCGTTCAAGGCGGCCGAGGTCATCGGCTACCCCGAGTGCCGCATCAACCTGGCGCAAGCGGCTATCTATATCGCGCTCGCCCCGAAGAGCAACGCGGCCGAGGCGGGTATCGACGCCGCATTGGCCGAAGTGCGTCACGGGCCCGCACGCAGCGTGCCGGACTACCTGCGCGACCGACATCGTCCCGGTTCGGAATCGTACGGGGAGTACAAATACCCGCACGACTATCCGGGGGGATGGGTGGACCAGCGCTATCTTCCCGAGGGACTTGAGCGTGGCTGCTTTTACCGTCCTTCCGAGCGGGGATGGGAGGCCTATCGCATGGACGCTGCTGCCCGCGATCGGGCTTGCGGATCGCAAAATAGGGGGTAGTGCAGGGGTCTTGGCAGGCGTGAGGCGCGTGCTGCTATGAACGAACGGTGACAACGAAAGCCGGCGCCGACGGTCGCCGCTGGCTGCATGGTATAGTTACCGCTGATTAAAAACGCATGATTAAGGAGGGCGTTCGGTGGAAGTCGGCGAAGTTATGGGCGTAGTCCTGCCCGTTGTGTATGTGGTCGTGGGTATCGCCCTCGTTTGGTTCGTCGTGGAATTGGTGCTTACGGTTCGCAAGACGCGCAGCACCGTGGAGGATATGAAGAAGCAGATCGACCCCACGCTGGAAAGCATGCAGCGCATGACGAAGTCTCTCGAGCCGGTTGTCGACAAAGTCGATCCGCTGGTCGATCGCGTGTCTTTGACGGTCGATGCCGCCAATCTGGAAATCATGCGCCTCGACAGCATCCTCGAAGACGTCGGGGAAATCACGGATTCGGCCTCGAGCGCGGTCGGTGCGGTGGAAACCGTGACGAACGCCCCGATGGAGCTGATGAACAACGTCACTTCGAGGGTTCGCGGCGCGTTCAAGACCAAGCATGCCAGTGACGAGTCCGTGAAGCTCGGCGAGGCGAAGGCCGCGGCGGCCGATGCCGAAACCGATAAGCTGGAGGCGCCCGCCTCGGCGAGCGAGCCTGCGCAGAATCAGGTTGCCGACGAGGCTGCAACTAAGGATGCGGCGGAATCCGATAAGGCGCCGGTCGTGGAAAAGCAACAGGAAGGCCC
Organism: Butyrivibrio sp. CAG:318; assembly: GCA_963627055.1. Lineage (GTDB taxonomy): Bacteria > Actinomycetota > Coriobacteriia > Coriobacteriales > Eggerthellaceae > Senegalimassilia. The sequence goes on from CAVGAF010000009.1 coordinate 13,164, forward strand.
CGCGTATTTCACGTACGGCCAGGAAACTTCCTCCAACGGCCAGTAAAAGCTCTCTGATGGTTTAGGCGCGCATGATGGAACAGCCAACTGGCAAGAACTTAGATGGCGTGAAGCGACCGTTTCTGATCGTGTGGACCTGCGTGGGCGCCATCCTACTCACGGCGGTCGTCGTCTACATGCTCAACATCTTGAGCGTGCCCGTCGCCATCCTTTTGTGGACGGTCGTCATCGTGTTTTGCCTGCGATCCACGGTGAATAAGCTGGAGGCGCGCGGAATCCCCCGAGTTGCGGGGACGACCATTGCATACGTGCTCATGTTCGTGGTGCTCGCGCTTGTCGCCCTGCTCATGTTCTCGCCGGCATTCGGCTTCGGGGACCAGTTCAACAACCTCATCCAAAGCGTGCCCGTGTACATTAACGATACGATGGCTTGGGCTAACGAGCTGTATTACCAGTATTCGGACGTGTTCCAGAACGAAACGGTGCGTTCGTACATGAATGACGCGCTCTCGGCAATGGGCTCCACCGCCTCCGACGTGGCTCGTCAAAGCGCAACCGGCGTGGTCGCGTTCGGCACCGGCGTCGTCAACATGTGCGTCGCCGTCGGCTTCGCCTTGGTCATCGCGTTCTGGATCCTCATCGAGCTTCCTGCGTTGGGCCGGGAGACCATGCGTCTTGCGGGTCCCGCGCATAAAGAGACGATGGAAATGCTGCACGTCACCTTCACGCGCGTGATGGGCGGCTACATCAAGGGAACGTTTCTGCAATGCGCCGTCATCGGAATCGGATGCGGAGTGCTCTTCGCCGTGCTCGGCATCCCGAATTACGCGGCGCTCGGCGGCATTGCCGGCATCCTGAACATCATCCCTATCGTCGGCCCGTGGCTCGGCGGGGCGCTGGCTGCGGTTGTCGGCGTGTTCGTCAGCCCGGTCATCGCCGCGATTGCGCTTATCGGCACCATCGCTATCCAGCAAGTCGTCTATACGTTCATTTCCCCGAAAATCATGGCGTCGTCGGTCGACGTGCATCCGGCGCTCACGCTCATCGCGTTGATGGCCGGTAGCGCCATCGGCGCCGCGATGGGCGGCTTTACCGGCTCTCTTGTGGGCATGCTGGCATCTATTCCCGCCGTCGCCGTTATGAAATCCGTTTTCGTGTATTATTTCGAGAAGCGTACCGGGCGTCAGCTGGTTGCCGAGGACGGCGTGTTCTTCCAGGGGACGCCCCGCTCTGACGGCTCGCTCGATCCCATAGCGGACGCAATCTCTCCCCATCCGGACCTATCGGCTGCTTTCGCGCGTGCGGAAGCGAAAAGTGCGGACAAGGATAAAAGAAAAGAGCCGCTTGATTAAAAGGGTGGCTTGAGGCGGTAAACGTGCGGCTGCTTGTTCGGCCAAACGGCAATAGGATCACTAGAAAGACAGGCATATGAAGTACATGACCAGCGCGGAAATCCGCGAGAAGTATCTCAGCTTCTTCGAGGAGAAGGGATGCAAGCGCATGCCTTCGTCCTCGCTCATTCCCGACGATCCTTCGCTGCTTTTGACGAGCGCCGGCATGGTGCAGTTCAAACCCTACTTCCTGCACCAGAAGGAGTTCGATCCCGCCTATATCGGCACCACCACCGCGCAAAAGTGCGTGCGCACCAACGACATCGACAACATTGGCGACGCCCGCCATCTGTCTTTTTTCGAGATGCTCGGCAACTTCAGCTTCGGTCGCTACTTCAAAAAGGAGATGTGCGCCTGGGCCTACGAGTTCTCAACGAAGGTGCTTGAGCTTCCCGAGGACAAGCTCTATTTCACCGTGTTCGAGGACGATGACGAGACTATTGAAATTTGGAAGGCGCTCGGCGTTGTCGAGGACCACATCTCCCGCCTCGGCGAAGAGGACAACTTCTGGCGCGCCGGGCCTACCGGCCCGTGCGGCCCGTGCTCGGAAATTTATTTCGATCAGGGTCCCGAGGTCGGCTGCGGCAGCCCCGACTGCAAGCCGGGCTGCGACTGCGACCGCTTCCTGGAGTACTGGAATTGCGTGTTCACTCAGTTCGACGGTCAGGAAGACGGCACGCTCGCCCCGCTGAAGACGAAGAACATCGATACCGGCATGGGCCTCGAGCGCATCGCGGCCATCATGCAGGGCGTTACGAACAACTACGACACCGACGTGTTGCGCAGCCTGGTTGCCGTTGGCGAGAAGCTGACCGGAAAGGCCTACGGGTGCGACCACGAGGTCGATACCAGCCTGCGTATCATGGCCGACCACAGCCGCTCGGTGGCGTTTATGATCGCCGATGGCATCCTGCCTTCCAACGAGGGTCGCGGCTACGTGCTTCGCCGCTTGCTGCGTCGTGCGGTGATGAAGGGCCATCTGCTGGGCCTGGACAAGCCGTTCTTGAACGACTATATCGACGAAATCGTCAACCTCATGGGCAGCGTCTACCCCGAGCTTGTCGAAAATCGCGAACTGATGCGCGGCATCATCCTGTCTGAGGAAGAGCGTTTCGGTGCGAATTTGCGCCAGGGCCGCGCCTTCTTGGCACAGGCGCTCGACGGGCTTGATGGCACGGTTCTGCCTGGTGAAGAGGCGTTCACGCTGCACGACACCTACGGTTTCCCCGTCGACATTACCCGCGAGCTGTGCGAGGAGCGTGGCGTCGCCGTCGACATGGAGGGCTTCGAGCGTTGCATGGATGAGCAGCGCAATCGCGCCCGTGCGGCCAATACGAAGGACGCCGAGGCGGCTTGGAGCACCTACGGCGGCGTGTACGCCGACCTGCTCAAGGAACTTGGCCCGACGAACTTCGTCGGCTATCGCGATCTTTCCGCTGAATCGAATGTCGCCGCCATCGTTTGCGACGGCGCGCAGGTCGGCTCTCTCGCCGCCGGTGCGGAAGGCGACGTCATTCTGAGTGCCACGCCCTTCTATGCCGAAATGGGCGGCGAGGTCGGTGATACCGGCGTCATCTTCGGCGATGGCGTAAAGCTGGAGGTCTTGGACACGAAGGCTCCGGAAAAGGGCCTGACGGTGCATAAGGTCAAGGTGGTCGAGGGCTCGCTTTCCGTGGGCGTGGCGGTCACTGCAAGCGTGGATGCGGCCCGTCGCGCCAGCGTGACGCGCAACCATACGGCGACGCATATCCTGCACGCGGCGCTTCGCCAGGTGCTCGGCGACCATGTTTCCCAGGCCGGCAGCTACGTCGGCCCGGATCGCCTGCGTTTCGACTTCACGCACTTCGCCGCCGTCACGCCCGAGCAGCTCTTTGAGGTGGAGCGCGTCGCAAACGAGTTCATCATGTCTGCAACGCCCACCAACATTTACGAAACCTCGCTCGATGAGGCGCGCGCCGCCGGCGTAACCGCGCTGTTCGGTGAGAAGTACGGCGACGTCGTCCGCGTCGTGGAGTGCGGGGAGTTCTCTCGCGAGCTGTGCGGCGGCTGCCATGTTGCCAACACTTCCGAGATCGGCTTCATGAAGGTCACCTCGGAAACGAGCGTCGGCGCGAACGTGCGCCGCATCGAGGCCGTCACCAGCCTCGGTGCCTTTGCGTATGTGAGCAAGCTCGAGGCCGAGTTGAAGGAGGCGGCCGAGGTGCTGCGCGTCCCGCTGTTCGACGTGTCCGAGCGCGCCGCCGCCAACGTCAAGCAGTTGCGCGAGCAGCAAAAGGCGGCAAAGCAGACCAAGGGCATCGTTTCCGACGACAACATCACGAAGCTCGTCGAGGCGGCCGTCCCGTCTGCGGCGGGCTATCCGGTTGTCATTTCCCGTGTGCAGGTATCCGACTCCGGCGCCCTGCGCAACGGCTGGGATGTCTTAAGCAGCCGCATGCAGAAGCCGGGCGCCTGCGTACTTATCGCGGAAAAGGAAGGCAAGGCCGTTCTCATGGCGGCGGGCAGCCCCGAGGCCGTCGAGGCGGGCTTCAATGCCGGCGCCGTCATCAAGGCCATTGCCCCGTGCGTGCAAGGCGGCGGCGGCGGCAAGCCGTCCATGGCGCAAGCCGGCGGCAAGAACGCCGCGGGCATCGACGATGCGCTCGAGGCCGCTCGCAAGCTGCTTCTGTAGCATTAGGCATTATGATAAGGGCGTCCCGTTGGGAAGATGCGGGGCGCCCTTTTTTACGCAAGGCAGGGGAAAGGTGACGGGATGAGGATACTGGCGCTCGATATCGGGCAAACGCGCATTGGCGTGGCGGTGAGCGACCCGCGCGAGGCGGTCGCAACCCCGGTGTGCGTCCTTCCGGCGAACGAAGTGCTTTGCGGGGCGAAAAGCTGGCGCAGGGTGCTGGAAGACTGGGAGCCCGACATGCTTCTTTCCGGCTTGCCGTACACGATGGCCGGCGAAGAGGGCCCGCAGGCAGCGAGAATCCGCGAGCAGGCGACCCGTATCGCCAAGGCTTGCGACTTGCCGCTTTCCTTCACCGATGAACGTCTCAGCTCGCGCGAGGCGAAGCGCAGTTTGCGTGAAAGCGGCCTGAGCGAGCGCGAGATGCGAGGCAAAGTGGATATGATTGCAGCAAGTGTGTTTTTGCAGGCGTGGCTCGATGCCCGTCATGCCGGCGAAAGGTAATTCCAGCTTATGGCTCCTCTAAGAAAGCAAGTTACGTATTCCCGCCGTCCCACGCATGCGGCACGTTCCGCCCATGCGCGCGGCGACCGCATGTTCCGCACCTACGACACCAGCTTCATCCAGCCCAAGCGCAGCAAGGCTCCCACTATCGCCTTCGCCGTCGCCCTCGTTATCGTGGCGTTGCTGCTCGTCTGGTTTATCGGAACGCGCATCGCCGGCTGCGTCTCCCCGCAGGTGGAAACCATCTCTTCCTCCGAGCAGGCGACGATCGTGGTTGACGAAGGCGAAGGCGCGGCATCCATCGCGCAGACGCTTGTCGATGCGCGCCTCATTTCCAATGCAAAAGACTTCACCGATGAGGTGAACAAACTCGGCTCGAGCTCGAATTTGAAGCCGGGCACGTATGTGTTTGCGGGTGGCACGTCGGTCGATGACATCATCGCCACGCTGCAAACCGGCCCGGTCACGGCCACGCTCACCATTCCCGAAGGCTATCGCCTCTCCGAAATCGCTCAGGCGGTCGCCACGGCCACCAAAGGCAGCGTGAGTGCCGACGCCTTCACGCAGGCGGCATCGAATGCGAGCGCCTATGCGGCCGATTACAGCTTCCTGGAATCGGCGGGAACCAACAGCTTGGAAGGCTTCCTGTTCCCCAAAACCTACGACCTTGCCGTCGATGCGACCGCTGACAGCATCATTCGCGATATGCTCACGCAGTTCCAGACGGAAACCGCCGGCCTCGACTGGTCGTATCCGACGTCGCAGGGGCTCTCTCTCTATCAGGCCGTCAACCTCGCGTCCATCGTGGAGAAGGAGTCCAGCGGCGACGAGCAGATTCGCGCCCAGGTGGCGGCGGTGTTCTACAACCGCCTGACCAACACCGGCGAACCGAGCTTCGGCTTCTTGCAGTCCGATGCCACCACCGCCTACGAGGTCGGCCATGACCCGACCGCCGACGAGGTGCATGCCGATTCCGCTTACAGCACCTATACCCACCAGGGCCTGCCGCCCACGCCCATCTGCTCGCCGTCCATCAATTGCCTGCGGGCGGTGTGTTCGCCGAACGGCGACGCTCTCGGCAAGTACTACTTCTTCTACTTCGAGGGCGACGCCTACACGTTCAGCGAAACCTACGAAGAGCATCAAGCGGCGTTCTCGTAGGGCATATGGCATATCTGAAACCGGAGCGGTACTTCTCGCGCATTTCGCGAATAGACATCCAGCGCGACTTGCTGGATAAGGGGTACCGCTTCGTGCTGCTCGACATCGACAACACCATCTTGTCGCGCGCCACGCACGACGTCCCGCGCGACGTGGCGCTGTGGCTTGCCCAAGCGAAACAGGCGGGTGTAGCGCCGTGCCTGGTGTCGAACAACTGGCATGCGCATGTATACGATTTGGCGCGCAGCCTTTCCCTTCCCATCGTGGCGAAATCCTGCAAGCCGTTTCCCGTGGCGTTTTTCCTCGCGCTGCGCAAGCTGGGCGCCACGCGCAAGCAGACCGTGGTCGTCGGCGATCAGCTTTCCACCGATGTTCTCGGCGCCCATAATGCCGGCCTTGCGGCTTATCTCGTCGCCCCGCTGGTAGAACAGGATTTGAAGCATACCCTCTACGTTCGTCAAATTGAGCGCGCCATCTTGGGCGATGCGCGTCCCGAGGGCGCGAAGGCCGCCGCTTCTGCTTCGCAAGCCGAAATCGACCATTCATAAAGAACAGCATCCGCCTGGCACTTCTTTCGCTATCATGGAAAGTCCCTGCTAACCTGCAGGCCCTTGAACGACCAGAAAGGATTGTTTCCATGACCGAGCAGAGCGAAGGCGAACGCCTCTATATTTTGGGGCACCCGGTCGCGCATTCGAAATCGCCGGTAATGTACAACGCGGTATACGGCCAGTTGGGGCTTCCTTGGTCCTACGGCTTCGCCGATTACCAGCAAGAGGAGGATGCCCGCGCGTTTGTCGACGCGCGCGACTTTCTCTCCATCAACATCACCACGCCGTATAAGCCGCTCGCCTTCGAGTCGGCCACGCGCAAGGCCGCAAGCGCGAAGCTCGCACAGGGGGCGAACGTGCTGGTCCGCAAGGACAGCGAGCTGATTGGCTTCAATACCGACGGCGAGGGGTGTGTGAGGTTTCTCGAGCTGGCGGGAGTGAATTTCGCCGGCAAGCGCGTGGTGGTTTGCGGCACCGGCCCGACGGCCCTGTCCATCCTGCACAACTGTGCCGTGGCGGGAGCTGCGGTGGTGTTGCTGCTGTCGCGCGACACGGAGCGTGCGCGCCGCGTCCTGGAGGCGTATCTGGAGCGTTTCGGCCTGCTGGCCAACGCCACCATCGATTTCCCGGCGGTGATTGAGGGCCACCGCAGTTTCCGCGAGGCGTACGAGAAGCCCACGTTCAAGTTCGGCAGCTATAAGACGTCGAAGAACGCCCTGCATGCCGCCGACATCGTCATCAATGCCACGCCGCTGGGCATGAGCCCGGACGATCCCGCGCCGTTTGACACGAGCCTGCTCCGTCCCGAGCAGGTTGTCTTCGACGCCGTGTATGCAAGCGGCGAAACCAAGCTGGTCGCCGACGCGCTGGCACGTGGCTGTGTGGCCTATAACGGCGGGGGCATGCTGGTCGCGCAGGCAGTTGCGACGGTGCGCATCTTGGAGGACATCATGGGCATCGAGGTGCCCATGGAAGATGCCGAGATGTTCAACAAGATGGCCGATGCCGCCGACTTCGACTGCCCCCGGGCGAAAAGCGCATAAGGCTGCAGTACAATACTGCACGAGCATTACCCTTATACCAGCTGAAAGAAGAAAACATGCGTTACTACACAGCCGGAGAAAGCCATGGGCAGGGCCTTATCGCCATTGTCGAGGGCGTCCCGGCGGGGCTTAAGATTTCCGAGGAGCAGATCAACGTCGATCTTGCGCGCCGGCAGTCCGGCTACGGCCGCGGCGGTCGCCAGAAGATCGAGCACGATACCGTTCAGGTGCTTTCCGGCATCCGCTTCGGCAATACCATCGGCAGCCCGGTCGCCATGCTCGTGCGCAACCGCGATTGGGAGAATTGGACTGATCGCATGGCCCCGTTCGGCGAGGCGCCGCGCGATTTGGTGCGCGAGGTCACGCCGCGTCCCGGGCATGCGGATTTGGTCGGCGCGCTGAAGATGAACACCGACGACTGTCGCAACATCCTGGAGCGCTCCAGTGCCCGGGCGACTGCGCCGCGCGTGGCTGCGGCGGGAATCGCGCGGGAGTTTTTGGCCGAGCTGGGCGTCGAGGTGCTGTCGTACGTGACGTCCATTGGGTCGGTGGCCATGCGCGAAGAGGACCCGTGCGTGCAGGCCGCAACCTATACGCCGCTTGCCATCGAGACGAGCGAGGTGCGCTGCCCCGACGAGGAGGCGACGGCGGCCATGAAGCGCGAGATCGATCGCGCCATCAAAACCAAGGATAGCCTCGGCGGCACTTTTCGCGTCGTCGTGCGCGGTCTTTTGCCCGGCATCGGCAGCTTCGAAGTGCCCACCGACCGTCTGACCTCGACCATCGGCGCCGCGCTGTTCTCCATCCCGGCCATCAAGGGCGTCGAATTCGGTCTCGGGTTCGAATGCGCGCGACGTCCGGGCAGCAAGGTGCACGACCCCATCGTGCTTGACAGGGCCAACGCGACCTTCAAGCGCACCACGAATAATGCCGGTGGGCTGGAAGGCGGCATGTCCACGGGCATGCCGTTGGTGGTCACGGCGGCAATGAAGCCGATTCCCACGTTGATGCAGCCGCTGCAGACGGTGAACATGGACACGCTCGAGGTCGCCCAGGCGTCCAAGGAGCGCAGCGACGTATGCGCCGTCCCCGCTGCCGCGGTCGTTGCCGAAGGCGAGGTGGCGTTCGCCATTGCCGACGCGTACCTGCAGAAATTCGGCTGCGACAACATGGCCGACATCAAGGCGGCCATCGCGGCGTACAAGCAGCGGCTCAACACCATGTCCCGATAACCAAGCCATCATTGATTGCACGAGATAGCAAGAAAGAAGCAAGCACATGTCTGAAGAAGTGAAGAACGTCATCACCCCTGAAAACGACCCGATTGCCTACACGCTGTCGGTCAGCACGCCCGACGAGGTTGCCGCCATCGTCAACAACCCGCAGATTGAGAAGGCAAGCCGCCCGACCTACGAGTTGACGCGCAACGTGTTCTTCGTCGGCTTTATGGTCGCTGGCAAAACCTCCACGTCGCGCCGTTTGGCCCGTCAGTGCGGCCTGGCCACCATCGACCTGGACGCCTACATCGAGCGCCGCGAGCGTCGCGCCATCAACCAGATCTTCGCCGACCAGGGCGAGCAGGGCTTCCGCGATATGGAGACCGAGGTGCTGCGCGAATTCGCGCACAAAGGCCCGATGCTCGTGTCCTGCGGCGGCGGCATCGTGCTGCGCGAGGAGAACCGCGAAATCCTGAAGAACAACGGCTTCGTCGTGTATCTGCAGGTCACTGCTGAGCAGGCCGTCGAGCGCGTCGGCGACGTGTCCACGCGCCCGCTGTTCAAGAACCTTGAAACCGCGCGCAAGACCATCGAGGGCCGCCTTCCCATGTACGAGGACGCGGCAAGCGTCGCCATCGACACCAACGGCAAGTCCATCAACATGGTTGCCCAGGAAATTCAGGACATTCTGGAGAAGGAAGGCATTCTGTGCCTGCGACAAAAGTAGTGGTGAATATCCCCGGGGAAGATGCGTACGCCGTGCGCATCGGGTCCGGGGTTCTTGCCGACCTGGGTCAGTCTCTGCGCGGCGTTGCGGCCTTGGAGGGCGTCGCCGACGTGCTGGTCATCACGGACACGCAGGTCGGGCCGCGCTATCTTGCCCAAACGAAAATGTCCCTGACGCGCGCCGGGTACAAGGTTTCGGATATCTGCCTGCCGGCGGGGGAGAGTGCCAAGTCCGTGGAGGTGCTTGCCGAGGTGTGGGAGGCCATGGCGGCGCTGTCGCTCGCGCGCGATTGCGCGGTCGTGGCGCTCGGCGGCGGCGTGGTGGGCGACCTTGCCGGGTTTGCCGCCGCAACGTATATGCGCGGAGTCGAGGTGGTGCAGGTGCCCACCACATTGCTGTCGATGGTCGATTCGAGCGTTGGCGGCAAGACCGGCGTGAACCTTTCGGCCGGCAAGAACCTGGTCGGGGCATTCAAACAGCCGGCGTTCGTCTGCGCCGACACGTCCGTCCTGCAAACGTTGCCCGAACGCGAGTGGATTTGCGGATGCGGGGAAATTGCCAAGTCGGCGGTCATCGAGGGGGACGACTTCTTCTTCTGGCTGACCGAGCACGCCGCCGAGCTTGCGGCGCGCGCCTCGGCCGTGGTTGAAGAGGCCATCGCCCGCAGCGTCGTGTTCAAAGCCGACGTGGTCGCACAGGACAAGACCGAGAGCTGCGGCGTACGCGAATGCCTGAATTACGGCCATACCCTGGCGCACGCCATCGAGAAGCTGGCGGGGTACGGAACCTATTCGCACGGACATGCCGTGGCCGAGGGCACGCGGTTCGCGGCGCGTCTGGGCAGCAAGCTCGTGGGCACGTCGCCCGACGTCGTCGAGGCGCAGGATGGGCTGCTCGACGCTTTGGGCCTCGCGAAGCTTGGCTGGTCCGCGCGTCCCGAAGAGGTGCTCGCCGTTATGAAGCGCGACAAGAAAGCGCGCCGCGGGCAGGTGCGTTTCGTAGTGCCGCGCGACGTTGGCGACTGGGAGTTGCTCGATGTTTCCGACGACGTCATTTTGGAGCAGCTCGCCGCATGGTTTGCTGCATAGCCCGCTGTTGCCTCACTAAAACGCGGCAAGCGTAAAACTACGGGAAGGCCGAGTTGGCAGGTGCCGACTCGGCCTTCGCCGTTTTCAGGGCAGGGCCCTTTTCATGAGCGACTTGTCGAACGACAGCACGCTGTACCCGAGCAAGGTGTTGCGCGCAAGCGCCATGCAGTCGGTGAAATCCGTCGCCGAGCTGCCGAAGTAGCGCAGCGCTAAGCGAATTTCGTTCTTCTCCGCGGCGTTCACCTCGTCGAGCATCCAATCCAGCACGCGGGCGATCATACTGCGCGGCACGTGATAGAGGTCGCGCAGCACCACGGCTACGCGCGTGACGGTTTCGGGATACACGTAGGCGTCCCCGGTGGCAATGACGTCGGCAACCTGTTGCGCCTGGCGCGTATGGTCCTTTAGCACGTAACGCAGGATGGCCGTCTCGTCGAGTATGGTCGGCATCGCTACTCCACCTCTCCCTTGTCCAGCGACAGAATCCAAATCTCGCGTTCCCGCTCGCGTTTCGAGGGGCTGGCGAAGATGTTGAGCGCGCCATAGGCTTTCAGTTCGCCCTTTAAAACAGCGGGCTCGGGGGTGAAGGGGAGTTTGCGCACATGCAAACTTTTCGTAAGGAACACGCGCACGGCTTCCGACAGCGTCATGCCCATCGATGCATACAGTTGCTCGGCATCCTGCTTCAATTGCGGGTCGAGGCGGACCTGAAGAAGGGCTTCCTTGGCCATGCTCATTCGCCTTTCATTTGTGATACTTCATAAAGCGTAAAGACATTGTAATACAGACAGCCAAGCTGCTCAAACGCTCGCAATCTTTGAAATCACCAGCTATCCGCCGTTTATAGCAGTCATATGCAGGCAAGATGCCGCCAAAGAAAGTGAATCAATAAAATGGGAAATGACTTGAAGAAAATATGAATAGGCGTATGCTGAGAGTCATCTGAGCCGGATTTAGCCGGGGCTCTTTGGGGAGGGCGCCGTAAAGCTGCAAGCATTCGGCGCAAATGGAGAGGGCCTTGCATTAAGGCCAGTGGGGGTAAAACTGAAATAGGGGGGTGGTCTTTTTGGGAAGCAAATTCGTCATTGCCGATCCGCGTAAATGCGTTGGATGCAAGGCATGCATGGCGGCATGCCTCGTCAAGCATTTCGTTCCCGGAGATGTCGCCGTCGCGCGTCTGAATGTGGTTCGCGTGGGCGATCTCACCGCGCCGATCGTATGCCATCACTGCGAGAGCGCGCCGTGCGCGGCCGCATGTCCGACGCATGCGCTGTACAACGAGGGCGACCGCGTGGTCGTGCGCATGGAGCGCTGCATCGGTTGCCGCGGCTGCGTGCTCGCGTGCCCGTATGGGGCGGTCAACGTGATTTCGCGCATCGATTCCGGCAATCTCGGCACCCTGCATATCGGTGCCGCGCAAAATGCCACGGTCATCAAATGCGATCGCTGCGTCGATCGCGAAGGCGGCCCGGCGTGCATCGAGGCGTGCACGTCGAAGGCGCTGCGCATCGTCGACCAGGACGATATCGACGCTTACGTGCAGGCGCGCAGGGCGCGTACTACTCAGGCCCAAGCCGGGTAATTTCCGCCGCATGGGGCGGCGAAAAGGGGACATACAAGAAAGGGGGATGTCATGGAGAAGCACATGGTCGTGTGTCCGTACTGCGGCACCGGCTGCAAATTCAACCTGCTCGTCGAGAATGAACTCGTCGTGGGGGCTGAGCCTCTCAATGGACTGACCAACGAGGGTTTCTTGTGCTTGAAGGGTTGGTTCGGCTACGACTTCATCAACGACACGAAAATCCTCACGCCTCGCGTGCTGCATCCGATGATGCGCGAGCGCAAGGGGGCGCCGCTTAAGCGCGTCACCTGGGATGAGGCGCTCGACTTCGTGGCGAGCAAGCTTACCGAGATCAAAGAGAAATACGGGCCGGATGCCATTTTCGTGACGGGTTCCTCCCGCGGCACCGGCAACGAGTCGAACTTGGCGGCGCAGCGGTTCGCTCGTGCGTGCATCGGCACGAACAACATCGACAACTGCGCCCGTGTTTGACACGGCCCCACTGTCGTCGGTCTGATTGACACACTTGGAGCTGGTTCGATGAGCTGCGGCGTTCCCGGTATGGAGGACGCTGGCTGCTTGTTTTTGTTCGGATACAACCCGAACACATCCCACCCGCTGGTCGCACGTCGCGTGGTGAAGGCGAAGGAGAAGGGCGCGAAAATCATCGTGGCCGACCCGCGCTTCATCGAGACTGCGCGCATCGCGGACATCTACATGCCGTTGAAAAATGGCAGCAACATCGCTTTCCTCAATTCGTTCGCCAACGTCATCGTCAACGAAGGGCTCGTCGACGAGGAATTCGTGCGCGAGCATACCTTGGGCTTCGACGAATGGTGGAAGACCATCGAGAAGTACACGCCGGAAGCAACGCAGAGCATCACGGGCATCGAGCCTGCGATGATGCGCGAGGCCGCCCGCATGTACGCCACTGCCGAGCCTTCCTCGATCATCTGCTGGGGCATGGGCGTGTGCCAGCAAAAGCAGAACGTGGAAGCCGTGCATACCGCGGCCGCCATCGCCTGCATCACGCATCAAATCGGCAAGCCGAATTCCGGCGTCGCCCCGGTGCGCGGGCAGAACAACGTGCAGGGCGCCTGCGACATGGGCGCGCTGCCGAACTTCTTCCCGGGTTACCAATCCGTCACCGACCCTGCCGTCAAGCAGAAGTTCGCCGATAACTGGAACATCCCGGTCGAGGCGCTTTCCGATCACGTGGGCTACAAGATCACCGATTTGGGTCACTTGGTCCAGGAAGGCAAAGTGCATGCCTTCTACAACTTCGGCGAGGACCCGCTGCAAACCGACCATGACACGCAGCATCTGGCCCATGAGCTGGAAGGCCTCGACCTGTTCGTGTCCCAGGACATCTTCATGACGCAAACCTCGGCCGCCGCCGACGTCATTCTGCCGGCCACCAGCTGGGGCGAGCACGAGGGCGTGTTCTCGGCGTGCGACCGTACCTTCCAGTACTTCAGCGCAGCCGTGCCGCCGAAGGGCGAATGCAAGCACGACTGGCAGATCTTCAGCGAAGTGGCCGAGCGCATGGGCTACGACATGCATTACGAGAACTCCCAGGACATCTGGGATCACGAGTGCCGCAACATGTGGCCGGCCGCCTATGGCGCCACCTACGAGAAGATGGCCGGCGTCGGGCATGCCCAGTGGCCCATTCCCACGCTCGAGCATCCCGGCTCTCCCGATCTGTTCCTGGGCGGCGCGTTCACCACGCCGGAGGGCAAGGCGCACCTGGTGGCGCACGACTACGTCGACCCGACCGAGCTTCCCGATGACGAATATCCGCTGGTGCTGTGCACCGTGCGCGAGGTCGGCCACTACTCCTGCCGTTCGATGACGGGCAACTGCGAGCAGCTGTCCAACCTGGCCGAAGAACCCGGGTTCGCGCACATCAATCCCGCGGACGCGGCGGCTCGCGGCATCAAGAACGATGACATGGTCTGGGTGGCGTCGAGGCGCGGCAAGATCATCACGCGCGCCTTCGTGGACGACCGCGTCAACGAGAACGCCGTCTACATGACCTATCAATGGTGGATCGGCAAATGCAACGACCTGACCATCCATGCGGTCGACGACCGCTCCCGCACCCCTGAATCCAAGTACTGCGCCATCGAGGTGACGCGCGTGGACGACCAGGTGTGGGCTGAAAAGCATGCCGAAGAGCTGTACATGGAGCTGAAAGCGCGCCTGGCCGCCGAGGCGAATGCGCAGTGGGGCGACGAAGCTCCGCTGACCGCCTATAACGACCTCGATGAATCCGAGCGCACCCCCGGCGAGGTCAGCGCCATGGCATAGCGCATGCGCGGCGCGGGAGCCCCCAATCCCCAAGCTGCGCACGGATGTAAGAAGTTTCGGCTCCCGGCAGGGAGCGCACTTGATAAGGAAAGGAGGAGTGGATGAATCGCTTTATCGCCATATACCCGAGCCGCTGCGTGGCCTGCGGAACCTGCCGCGCCGCGTGCAGCGAGGGTCATCGGCGCGCCGGCCTGCAGAAAGAGCCGCGCCTGGCGCTCTTTGAGAGCCGCGACGTGGTCGCATCGCTGACGTGTCATCACTGCGAGGGCGCGCCGTGCGTGAAGGTGTGCCCGGTCAACGCCATCAAGCATGAGGACGACGGCTGCGTCCGCGTGGACGAGTCGCATTGCATCGGCTGCAAGCTGTGTGCGGTGACCTGCCCGTTCGGTGCCATCCACATGGCAGGCACGCCGCGTGCCGGCGTTGCGGGCATCGAGTTCAACACTCCATCGTTCGCCGGATCGCTCGACCCCATCCTGCGATGGGAGATCGGCGTTTCCCCGGTCGCCGTGAAATGCGACCTGTGCAAGTACGACGGATGCAAGCCCCATTGCGTCGACGCGTGTATCACCGAGGCGCTCACCCTCATCGAAACCGATGGGAGCGATGCCGACCTTGAAGCCAAGCGCGCGCGTGCTTTGGAAGAGGGGCTCGTGTTGTTGGAGGACTTCAATCCGGAAGGGAGGGATGAGCAATGAACATGCTTCTGATATCGACCGTCGTCTCCGTCGTCGGCGCCATCGTCTCGCTGTGCATGAGCAAGGCCGAGACGGCTGCGAAGTCCGTCGCCTGCCTGTTCGGCGCGGTTGCCGCCGCCGGATCGATCGCGGCGGGGTTGTCGGGCATCTTCATGCCCGAGCAGTTCATCTGCTTTGCCACGCCCTTCAATTTCGCGAACTTCACGTTGTTGGTGAATCCCCTGTCGGGGCTGCTTTTGGTCGCCATCAACATCCTGGCGTTCGTTGCATGGATTTACGGGTTCGCGTACTTCGACGAGTACAAGGGCATGGGACTTGGCGCCATCGGCTTCTTCATGAACCTGTTCGTGGCTTCCATGAACATGGTGCTGACCGTCGACAACGCGTTTTGGTTCCTCGTGTTCTTCGAGCTGATGTCGCTGACCTCGTATTTCCTGGTCATCGTGGAGCAGAAGCCCCAGTCCATCAAGGGAGGCTTCCTCTACTTCATCATGGCGCACGTGGGCTTTTTCATGATCATGCTTTCGTATCTGATCATGGCGGGCATCACGGGAAGCTTCGAGTTCGCCGACTTCCGCGCGGCGCATTTCGAGCCGGCCATCGCCAGCCTGTGCTTCATCCTGGCGTTCTGCGGCTTCGGCTGCAAGGCAGGCATGTTCCCGTTCCATTCGTGGCTGCCGCAGGCGCACCCGGCGGCGCCTTCCAACGTGTCGGCGCTCATGTCCGGCGGCATGATCAAGATCGGCATCTTCGGTATCGTGAAGGTCGGGCTCGACCTGCTGGGCTCCTGCGACGTGCAGCTGTGGTGGGGCATCGTCGTGCTGGTGATCGGCGCGCTGTCGAGCGTGCTCGGCGTGGCGTTCGCCTTGGGCGAGCATGACATCAAGAAGCTGTTGGCCTACCACTCGGTTGAAAACATCGGCATCATCCTGCTCGGCGTGGCCATCGGCTACATGGGCATGGCGCTTGACCAGCCCGTCATCGCGGTGCTTGGATTGATGGCCGGCCTGTACCACGTGCTCAACCACGCCATGTTCAAGGGGCTGCTGTTCCTCGGTGCCGGCTCGGTGCTCTACACCACCGGCTCGCGCAACATGGAGATCATGGGCGGCCTGGCCCGCGTCATGCCGACGACGGCCATGTGCTTCCTCATCGGCTCGCTTGCCATCTCGGCCATCCCGCCGCTGAACGGCTTCGTGTCCGAATGGTTCATCTACCAGTCCATGTTCTCGGTGGCCATCACCGGCGACATCGTGGTGCGCGTCTTCGCGGCCTTCGCAGCGGTGTCGCTGGCCATCACCGGCGCGCTGGCCGTCACGTGCTTCGTGAAGGCCTACGGCGTCACCTTCCTGGGCTCCCCGCGCTCCGAGGCGGCGGCTAGCGCCAAGGAAGTGCCGGCATCCATGCGTTTCAGCATGGTCGTGCTGGCCGTCATCTGCGTGGCGCTGGGCCTGGGCGCCCCGTGGGTCGCCCCCGTCATGCAGAACATCGCCGCCTCCATCACCGGCCAGGCGACCATCGTCGTGGCCAGTGGAATCGACCTTGCCAACCCCGCGCTCGGCTCGGTGGTCTCCACGCCGCTTATCGCGGTGCTGCTCATCGCGTTGGTGCTCGTGCCCGTGGCGGCGCGCTCCATCCTGAGCAGCGGCGGGCAGGCGTCCGACCGTGACCCGTGGGCCTGCGGTTATGCGCTCGACCCCGATATGCCCGTGGTCGCTACCACGTTCGCGGCCGAGGTCAAGATGTTCCTGCGTCCCATCTACACCGCCCGCGAGGCCATCGTCTCGACGGCGGCTGCGTGGCGCGCCGGCTTCGGCACGGTGGTCAGCGGCGCGGAGCGTGCCGAGGTGGTGGGCGACAAGTACGTGGTCGCCGGCACCGCATCCTTCGTCCGGTGGATTTCCGGCAAGGTTCAGAAGATCGAGGGCGGCAATTTCCGCATCTACATCATTTATATCGTCGTTGCCCTGGTGTTCTTCCTGGGCCTGGCCGTTTTGATGAAGTAAGGAGGGCGAAATGGAAATCATCGTTGCAATCGTTCAAGCCCTTCTGCTCGTCGTGCTCGCGCCGCTCGTCTCGGGTTCGGCCCGTTGGCTGCGCGCGAAGATGCACACGCGCAAGGGCCCGTCCATCCTGCAGGACTATTACGACATCGCGAAGCTGTTCAAGCGCCAGGACGTCCACACCAAGGACTCCAGCTTCGTGCACAAGCTGATGCCGCCGCTGTTCATGGGCTGCTTGCTGGTGCTGGCCATGGGCGTGCCCATGATCACGCGCCAAAGCCCCGTGCCCGCGCTCGGCGACATCATCCTCATCCTGTATCTGCTGGCGCTGCCCCGCTTCTTCTTCTCGCTGTCGGCGGTTGATTCCGGCGACGCGTATGCGGGCATCGGCGGCGTGCGCGAGCTCATCGTGGGCGTGCTCGTGGAGCCGGCCATGATGCTGGCGCTGTTTACCGTGGCGCTCGCCACGGGAACCACGGCGGTCGGCCAGATGGGAGAAGCGGTGGCTCAGCTGTCCGTCACCAGCCCGGTCGGGGTCTTCGTCGCGGCGTTGGCGTTCTTCGCCGCCTGCTACATCGAGCTCGGCAAATTGCCCTATGACCTGGCCGAAGCCGAGCAGGAGCTGCAGGAAGGCCCGCTTTCCGAGTACTCCGGCCCCTCGCTTGCCATGGGTAAGATGGCCCTTTCCATGAAGCAGATCATCGTCATGAGCTGGTTTCTGGCCATCTTCGTCCCCTGGGGCGCGGCATGCGAGCTGACCATCCCGGCGTTGGCGTTAGGCCTGGTGTTCTGGCTGGTGAAGCTTGTGGTGTTCTTCACTTTGTGCAGCATTTTCGAGAACGTGGTCAGCCGCGTCCGTTACAAGTTCGTCGGCCGTCAGACGTGGAGCATCGTGGCGCTTTCCCTGTTCGCCTTCGTGTTCTGCATCCTGGGATTGTAGAAAGGAGATACGGAAATGATATCGACCATATCCCTTCTCGGTCTCGGTGCCATCGTCATCCCGTTCGTGATGGCGCTCATCATCGTGGTCTCGCCGCAGCCTGCTGCCAAGTGGCTGTGCATTACGGCCGCATCCATCTCCACCGCGCTGACGCTGTGCGTGTGGGGCGCGGTTGCGCAAGGCGGTGGGGAAGCCGTCACGGTGGCGCTCGCCTCGATGGGCGACGCGCAGATCTTGGGACTGATCTTCGACAAGATGAGCGTCATGTTGGCCACCGCATTCGTGGGCATCGGATTGTTGATCTCCATCTATTCGGTGGGTTACATGAATGCCGGCAACCGCGAGCATCCCGACGCGCCGCGCCGTAGGTTCTATGCGTTCTTCACCGTGTTCATCGGTGCCATGGCCGGCTTGGTCTACAGCAACACGCTCGTATGCCAGCTGGTGTTCTTCGAGATCACGGGCGCGTGCTCATGGGCGCTCATCGGCTACTACGGCACGCCGACGGCCAACAAGTCGGCCATGAAGGCGCTCATCCTCACGCATATCGGCGCGCTGGGCCTCTATATCGCCACCTGCCTTCTGTTCACGCAGACGGGCACGTTCGAGATCGCGGCCATCGCGGGGCTTTCCGTGGACTGGAAGATCGCCGTTCTGGTTTGCATCATCATCGCTGCCTGGGGCAAGTCGGCGCAGCTGCCGTTCTACATGTGGCTGCCCTCGGCCATGGAAGCTCCCACGCCGGTGTCGGCGTATCTGCACGGTGCCTCGATGGTCAAGGTCGGCGTCGCGGTGCTCGCGCGCGCCCTGGCATCGGCCGGCATCATCCCCGAGCCGGTCGGCTGGGTGATCGTGATCGGCGCCATTATCACCATGATCTTCAGCTTCTTCATGTATCTGCCGCAGAAGGACATGAAGCGCCTTCTGGCCTTCTCGACCATCTCTCAGCTGTCCTACATCTTCCTGGGATTTGGCTTCTTCGTGTTCGGCAGCCAGATGGCTTTCGACGGCGGCGTGATGCATATGTTCAATCACGCCTTCGCCAAGACGCTGTTCTTCCTGGTGGCGGGCGCGTTCAGCTACACCATGGGCACGCGCATGCTGCCCCAGCTCAAAGGCGTGCTGAAGAAGCAGCCGCTTTTGGCGGTCGGCTTCGGCGTGGCGGCGCTCGCCATCGCCGGTTGCCCGCCCTTTAACGGCTTCTTCAGCAAGTTCTCCATCTTCGCCGGCAGCTTCACGGCCGCTCAGGGCAACCCCCTGCTCATGACCATCGTCGTGGTCGGACTCATCGAGACGGTCGCCTGCTTCGCCTGGTTCCTCAAGTGGATGGGCGCGGTCATCCCCGGCGAGCCGTCCGAGACGGTCGCCGCGAGCCAGCCTCTGCCCAAGCCCATGGTCGGCGTGTTCATCGTACTCATCATCATGACCGTATGCTCCAGCTTCATCGCTGCGGCCTGGCTCGGATAGGAGGCTGCCATGGATGGATACGTTCTGGTCAACGTCCTCGGGGCGCTGCTGATCGTCACCTCGCTGTCGGTCATGCTCACCCGCTCGCCGAGGACATCGGCCTTCGAGTACGCCGCGCAGTCGTGCGTGCTCGTGGCCATCTTCATCACGCTCGGCGTGGTGACCGGATCGACCGAGCTGTTCGCCTGGTCGTTCACCGCAACGCTCACGAAGGTCATCTTCGTGCCGGCGGTCGTGCTCATCGCCTATAAGAAGATGGGCTCGCCGGAAAACACCGAGGGGTCGTCCACCACGCCGGTGCTGTCGATCGTCTTGGTGGCCATCGAGCTTTTGGTGTGCTTCGTCGCGGTCATGGGCATCAACCTGCCCACGGCGGCCGAGGTCAAGCCCGCGCTGGCGGTTTCGCTCGCGCACTTCTTCATCGGGCTTACCTGCATCATCACGCAGCGCAACATCCTGAAGCAGATGTTCGGCTACTGCCTGATGGAGAACGGCTCGCACGTGACGTTGGCGCTGCTCGCGCCTCAGGCGCCCGAGCTTGTCGAGGTCGGCATCGCCACCGACGCCATCTTCGCCATCATCATCATGGCCATCGTGGCGCTGCGCATTCACAAGTATGCTCACACGCTCAATGCGGATGAGCTTTCGGAATTGAAGGGTTAGGGGGTCATCATGGATCTTTCAAGTTTGCTCGTGGTCCTTTTGCTCACCCCCTTGGTTGCGGCGCTGCTCATGGCGGTGCTGCCTTCGAAGGCGGTTTCGAGCGCGGCCTACGAATCGATCCACATCCTGTCGGTCGGCGCGGTGTGCGTGCTGTCCGTGTACCTGGTTGTCCAGGTGTTCGTGGGCGGCGCGGCCATCGAGGCTTTGGGCATGTGGCTGCGCCTTGACGGGCTCGGCTCCATCTTCGCCACGCTGATCGGCGTCATCGGGCTTCTGACCGGCATCTACTCGCTGGCCTACGTGCGTCACGATATCGAGATCGGCAACATGGGGCCGTCGCAGGTCAAGCAGTACTACGTATTCTTCAGCCTGTTCGTGTTCTCCATGCTGGTTGCCGTGTCGTCGAACAACATCATCATGATGTGGGCGGCCATCGAGCTGACCACGCTGGCCACGGTGTTTCTGGTGGGCGCGTACAACACGAAGCTCTCGCTCGAGGCGGCGTGGAAGTACGTCATCGTCTGCACCGCGGGCGTGGCGTTCGGCCTGTACGGCACCGTGCTCGTCTACGCCAACGCCAACGCGGTGATGGCCGATCCGCACCAGGCGGTGTTCTGGACGTCCATCCTGCCCTACGCGGCGCAGTTCGACGGGCAGCTCATCCAGATCGCATTCGTGTTCGCCGCCATCGGCTTCGGTACGAAGGCCGGCCTGTTCCCCATGCATACCTGGCTGCCCGACGCGCACTCCGAGGCTCCCAGCCCCGTGTCCGCGCTGCTGTCCGGCGTGCTGTTGAAGTGCGCGATGCTCATCATCATCCGCTTCTACATCCTGGCCATCCAGGCGGTCGGGCCCACTTTCCCGCAGACGGTGATGCTCATCCTGGGCGCCATCTCGGTGGGCATGGCGGCGCTCGCCGTCTTCTCGCAGGACGACCTCAAGCGCAAGCTTGCGTACCACTCCTGCGAGAACATCGGCATCGTGGCGCTGTGCCTGGGCTTCGGCGGCCCGCTTGGCATCGCCGCGGCGCTTCTGCATTGCGTCACGCACGGCTTCACGAAGGCGCTTCTGTTCTGCATCTCGGGCAACGTGCTCATGAAGTACGGCACGCGCGACCTCAACAAGATCAGCGGCATCCTGCGCGTGGCGCCCACCACGGCCGTCCTCATGGCCATCGGCTTCTTCGCGCTGGCCGGCTTCCCGCCGTTCGCCATGTTCGTGTCCGAGATCATGGCCTTCGCCGCGGGCGTGCTCGGCGGGCATATCCCGCTCGTGGTGCTGTTCGGCATCGCGCTGACCGTCGTCGTGGCCGCTTGCGTGCATGTGGTCACCGGCGCGGTGTTCGGCGAGGCGCCCGAGACGGTAAAGCGCGGCGACGTGAGCCCGCTCGCGCTTGCGCCCGAGGTCATCATGGTATTCGTCATCCTGTGGTTCGGCGTTGCCATGCCCCAGCCCGTCATCAACGGCGTGGAGCAGGCTACCGCCATCGTTTTGCAATCCGATGTCAGCGCTCTGCACGAAGAGCCGCTCTTCTCGAGCCTGTTCGGCGCGTCCGGCACGATGGATTAAGGAGGAGCAATGGCTGCAACGGCAAATACTCGCACACGGGTGTGCGAGTCGCATATCAAAGCGGTTGAGGAGCGCTTCCCCGGCGCGGTGAAGCGCTACGAGTGGCAGGACGGCGACCAGGTGACCATGACGGTCGAGGCCGACTGCGCCCCCGAGGTCATCGAGTACCTCTACTACGAGCGCGACGGCTTCCTGCCCGTTATGGTGGGAAACGACGAGCGCCAGCTCAACGGCCACTACGCGCTGTATTACGTGCTATCCATGGAAGGGGCCGACCGCGGCTTTCTGACCGTGCGCGTCGAAGTGCCGCGCGACACGGAAACGTTCCGCGCCGTGTCGGCGAAGGTGCCGGCGGCGGTGTGGTCCGAGCGCGAGGTTCAGGACATGTTCGGCCTGCATGCCGAGGGCATCATCGACGGGCGCAACCTGGTCCTGCCCGACGACTGGCCTCAGGGCCTTTACCCGCTGCGCAAGGACTCGATGGACTACCGCTATCGTCCACAACCCACGAGCGATCTGGAAAGCTATCAGTTCCTCAAGGAAACCGGCGGCAAGGAAACCACCATCATGCCGATGGGCCCTCTGCACATCACGTCCGACGAGCCGGGTCATTTCCGCCTGTTCGTCGACGGCGAGGACATCATCGATGCGGATTACCGTCTGTTCTTCATCCATCGAGGCATGGAGAAATGCGCCGAAGCCCGCATGACCTACGACCAGGTGCCTTTCCTGGCCGAGCGCGTATGCGGCATCTGCGGCTACGCGCACTCGGTGGCCTACTCGGAAACCATCGAGCATGCGCAGGGCATCGAAGTGCCGCTGCGTGCCCAGGTGATCCGCTCCATCGCGCTTGAGACGGAGCGCTTGCATTCGCATCTGCTCAACTTGGGCCTGGTGTGCCACTACACCGGTTTCGACACGGGCTTCCAGCATTTCTTCCGTATCCGCGAGAAGGCGATGGACCTAGCCGAGCTTCTAACCGGCGCGCGCAAGACGTACGGCTTGAACCTCATCGGCGGCGTGCGCCGCGACATTTTGGCCGAGCAGACGGTTGAGACGCGCCGACTGCTTGCCGAGTTGCGTGCAGACGTGAAGCGCCTGGTGGACGAGATGACGTCCACCCCGAACTTCATGAAGCGCACGCAGGGCGTGGGCGTGCTGGACAAGAAGATCGCCCGTGACTACAGCCCGGTCGGCCCGCTCATGCGCGGCAGCGGCTTCGCCCGCGACACGCGCTGGGTGCACCCGTTCGACGGCTATAAGCTCATCGCCGATAGGCACAAGCCCATCACGCAGGATTCCTGCGACGTTCTCGGCCGAACGCTCGTGCGCATCGGCGAGGTTTTCGACAGCATCGACATCATCGAGGAGCTGCTCGACTTGGAGCTTCCGGCCGGGCCCATCCTCACCGAGGGCTGGACGTACACGCCGCATAAGTTCGCGGTCGGCTTCACCGAGGCCCCGCGCGGCGAGGACGTGCACTGGTCGATGGTCGGCGACAACCAGAAGTGCTACCGTTGGCGGTGCAAGGCGTCCACGTATAGCAACTGGCCGGTGCTGCGCTACATGTTCCGCGGCAACACCATTTCCGACGCCGCGCTCATCGTCGGCAGCTTGGACCCGTGCTATTCGTGCACCGAGCGCGTGACCGTGGTGGACGTGAACAAGCGGACGAGCAAGACGCTTTCCAAGACGCAACTGGAGAACTACTGCGCCAACCGCCGTCATTCTCCGCTGAAGGATTAGGGGGTGCGCGATGTTCAAGACCATCAAGGAAATACTTCGCACCGGCAACGCCACGGTCGCCTACCCGTCGGCGCCGCTGCACCAGTACGACGGCTATCGCGGCAAGCCCGAGCATGACGCGGTGGAGTGCATCGCCTGCGCCGCCTGCGCCAACGTCTGCCCGCCCAACGCCATCCAGATGTCCATCGACCAGGTGGCGGGAACCACCACGTGGTCGATCAACTTCGGGCGCTGCATCTTCTGCGCAAGGTGCGAGGAGGTGTGCCCGACGAAGGCCATTGCGCTTTCAAAGGAGTTCGAGCTGGCCGTCATGAACAAGGACGACCTGGAGGAGACGGCCACCTACAAGCTGGAAGCCTGCGAGCGTTGCGGTGCGTATTTCGCCACGGCCAAGCAGGTTGCATACGCGACGGCCATCCTGCAGCAGGGCGCGCCCGATGCGGAAACGGCTAAGGCGCTGGAAGTGGCGCACGTCTGCCCGGCGTGCAGGCGCAAGGACGACGCGTATCGCGCCAAGCGCGCCGACGAGCTTTCCGGTGCGCAGCGCAAGAAGAAGATGGAGGCCAAAGATGATAATCGATAGGCAATACCCCGCGGCGCTCCAGTACCAGCCCGACGTGCGCACGCTCGACGAAAGCGTGCAGAAGGCGAAAGCGGCGCTGCTCAACGACATCAAGCGCTCCGTTTACATCTATCGCGTGGACTGCGGCGGCTGCAACGGCTGCGAGATCGAGATCTTCGCCACCATCACGCCGGTGTTCGACGCCGAGCGCTTCGGCATCAAGAACACCCCGAGCCCGCGTCATGCCGACATTCTCGTGTACACCGGCGCCATTACGCGCGCCATGCGCATGCCCGCGCTGCGCGCCTACGACGGCGCCCCCGACCCGAAGCTCGTGGTCAGCTACGGCGCCTGCGGCTGCACCGGCGGCGTGTTCCACGACAATTACTGCACGTGGGGCGGCACGGACAAGATCATCCCCGTCGACGTGTACATCCCGGGATGCCCGCCCACGCCGGCGCAGACCATCTATGGCTTCGCCATGACGCTGGGGCTTTTGGGCCAGAAGCTCAAGCATAAGGAGGAGTTCGAAAAGCCCGGCGAGCAGGCGACCTTGCGTTTTTCCGACGTGCCCTACAAGGTGCGCACCACGTTGGAAAAGGAGGCGCGCCTGTACTCCGGCTACCTCCAGGGCGCCAATTTGGCCGAGGAGTTCCTGACCACGTTGGAGTCGAACCCGGGCAACGTCATGGGAGCCGTCAGCTCGCTGGTGGCCAGCCAGACCGACCCGCGCCGGGCCGAGGTGTATACGCACTTAGGCGAGGTGCTCAACGGCATGACCATCGCTGACGACGCGAACGAGAAGCTGCTCAAGGAGGCGCTGCAGAAAGTGGTCGTCGCCAACGGCGGCGACGCGGCGGCGCCCATTTTCGCGAAGGCGCTTGATGGCGATGGACGGTAACGCGCGCACCTATGCGCCCGATGCGCCCGCCAGCGCCGCCGATGCGGCCGCGGCGGGTCCCGAGGTCGTGTTCTATCAGTTGACGAAGAAGTTCGTCGATACGGAGGAATCGGTGCCCGACGATGCGCAGGACGTGCTGTACTACACCTTAGCGGTCGGGCACCACACCGGCGTCATCGACTGCTTCGAGGAGCGCTTCCGTTGCCCGCTCGCCACCTACGAGCGGCTGGTGGAGGCGTTTCCCGAAGGCGATGCGCGCTACAAGCTCGCGGGCGTCATGCGCCAGGGTGAAATCCAGCTCGACAAGATGCACCTGGCAGTCATGGTGCCGGGGCTTGCGGCCATGCGCGAAGCGGCCGGGGCGCCCTCGGCAGGCGAGGCCGCGGCGCTCGACGACGAGGCACGCGCGGTGCTGGATGCGCTGACGGATATGGTGGACGTGCTCGCACGCGAGGGCGCGGCCTACATCATGGGAAGGATACGAAGGCCATGAGCGGCAAAGCGGTGTTGACGGTTGGTGCGGTGCTGCGCGGCGACGATGCCGCAGGCCCCATGCTGTCGAAGATGCTCGAGACGAACCCGGTTGCGGGCTGGACGAACATCGACGGCGGGCAGATGCCGGAAGACCAGCTGGCGGTCGTGCGCCGGATGGCCCCCGATATGCTCCTGCTCGTCGACGCCGCCGACATGGGCGCCGCGCCGGGCACTATTGCGGTGCTCGACGAGCATGACGTTGCCGCTAACATGCTATTTACTACCCATTCACTCCCAATTAGTTTTTTGCTCAATGAGCTGAAAAGCTGTTGTGGTAGGGTCGTGTTCCTTGGCATTCAGCCAGGTCAATTGGAATTCATGGCGCCGCTCACCCCACAAGTGAACGAAGCTGTGGAAAAAATCTACGGAATGCTCGCGACCGGCTCCGGTTACGCTGCGGGCATCCCAAGCGAGGACGGGTACGCGGGGTAGCGTGCCTGTCGCATTTAGGAAGGAAGGTGGGTCGACATGGAAGCGAAAGATCCTGTCATCCTTGATGCGAGCAATATCTCGGCATTGAAGTCCGACGCGCTCTCCCCGGCGGAAACCGAGGCGAAAAGCGAGGGGATTGCCGTGACGAAAGCGGGCATGGCCCCGAACAAGTGCTTCGTGTCCGCAATGCTCGCCGGCGCGTTCATCGCCTTCGGCGGCATGTACTTCTGCGTGTTTTTGGGCGATTCGACCATTCCCTTCGCAGCCCAGCGCATAGTGGGCGGCATTTGCTTCTGCCTGGGCCTGGTGCTGGTGCTGTGCTGCGGCGCCGAGCTGTTCACGGGCAATTCGCTCATGTGCTGTGCGAAGGCATCCGGCAAGATTAAATGGAGCGGCCTGGCGAAGAACTGGGCTGTCGTCTGGGTCGGCAACTTCGCGGGGGCTTTGGTGGCCGTGGCGCTCATTTACCTGGCCAAGGTGTACGCCATGAACGGCGGCGGCGTCGGCGAGGCGATGGTGTCGGTCGCCGTGAGCAAGGTGACGCCCGATTGGATCACGCTGTTCTTCAAGGGCATCATGTGCAACGTCTTCGTGTGCCTGGCCGTGTGGATCGGGTTCGCCTCGCGCACCATCACCGACAAGGTCATCGGCGTCATCTTGCCCATTTCAGCCTTCGTGGCTTGCGGCTTCGAGCACTGCGTCGCCAACATGTTCTTCCTGCCCACGGGCTTTCTGCTCAATTCCATGGGCATAGGAGCCGAGGGCGCGATAACCATCGGCGGCATCCTCTTCAACTTGAGCGCCGCAACGCTGGGCAACATCGTCGGCGGCTTGCTCGTCGGCATGGCGTACTGGTATCTCTACGCCAGTCGTCAGGCGAAGTAGGTTCGCGTGGACGGGTTCGGCGATGTGCGGTTCGTGGTGACGTTCCCGAACACGACGGCTGCCATGGCGTTTGCCTCGGCGTGCGCGTCCGGGGACGTGGCCGGCCGGCTTATCCCCATCCCGCAATCGCTGCATGCCGGATGCGGGCAGGCGTGGTCGGCGCCGCTTACGGCGCGCGTGAAGCTGCAGGCGCTGATGGCGCGGCCCGACATCGCCTACAACGAGTGCACCATCATGGAATT
>CAVGAF010000010.1:0-8872 GCA_963627055.1 Butyrivibrio sp. CAG:318
TTACTGGCGGAGATGCGTGCGAATCGAACACACCCAAGACGTTCTGCGCGCCTCACAACGGCTTTGAAGGCCGCGGGGCCCACCAGGACCCATCCATCTCCATACGTTAGCTTCACGGGAGCAATTCATTGTAACGCAACACCCGTGCAGCGACATTGGAAATCGATTATTCAACAAGCTCTCTGGCTTCACCGGTACGTCGCGTCAGGCCAATGGCGTCGAAGTGTTCCAGAAGCGGGATGGCGTACTTGCGCGTGGTCCCCATGGCGTCTTTGAGGTCGGCTGCGCTGGCCGATCCCGCGGAAAGCTTGTCGCGCACGGCTGCGGCGAGCGCGTCTAGGGCAGAGGTGGCGAAATAGAATTCGTCGCTCACCTTCACCGCGCGTCCGTCGCGCTCAAGCGCGCCGAGCGCCTTGTAGCCCACTTGCTGCGTCGCGCCAACCTGAGCGATCAGCTCCTTGGTCGTAGGCGGCGTGGCGCCGGCGCTCTTAAGCGCGGCAAGCAGCGCGGCCGCCGTCTGCTCTTCCATTTTGCGTGCGCCGGCCCCGGCTTTGGGGTGGCTCACCTCGCCGCCATCGACGACGACGCGCCCCGCCTCGGCCGCGTGCGCGAGCAGCGCGTCGAAGGTGGGGGCGGGGCAGGCGGGCGCGAGCGTGCTGCGCAGAGACTCCTTCGAGGCTCCGGTGGCCTCGGGGTTGGCGGCATGGAATTTCAGCAGCGCGTTTTCCAGGGCGCCGTCCATTTTCTGCAGCATGCGCTTGGTGGCGATAAGCGTCACGCCTTCACGTTCGGTTTGCGCTGCTCGGCCGGCCGCCCCAATCCTCACGGCGCGTCCATCTCCGACAAGCTGCGCAATTGCCTCTTGTGCCGAGGTCGGGGAAAGCTCCGCGGCGCGTGCGATATCGTCGGCGCAAAGCGGCCAAGCGGCTTCCTCGAGCACGGCTGCGGCGGCCGCAACCGCGTCGCCTGAGCGCAGCGCCTCGACCAACGCGGACTCGCCTTGCGTCAAATTCGT
The DNA here is from genome assembly GCA_963627055.1 of Butyrivibrio sp. CAG:318. GTDB lineage: Bacteria > Actinomycetota > Coriobacteriia > Coriobacteriales > Eggerthellaceae > Senegalimassilia. The sequence goes on from CAVGAF010000010.1 coordinate 1,016, forward strand.
CGAACGGCGCGGATGGGCGCGCAGCACCTCGCCGCCGCCGATCACGTGGACGGGGGAGTAGGAGCGGATGATGAACCGGTCACCGCGTGACACCGACAAATCCTCTTCCGTGCGCAGCTGCGCGAGCGCCTTCGCACCGGGCGCGAGCTTGCCCGCATCCATAAGCAGCACGCGGCCGATGACCTCGCGCGTCCCATGCGCAACATGCACGCGCGCCCCGCTTTCGAGCGCCTTGTCGCTGCCGGGAACTCCCAGGTAGGTGAGTTCCACGTCGAAGTGATCGCTCGGGCGGATGGTTCCGGGGGCGGCGAGCATGTCTCCCGGGCGCACCTCGTCGGTGGAAACGCCGTTGAGGTTCAGCGCCGTGCGATGGCCCGACCCGGCCGCATCGACCGCCTGCCCGTGAACCTGAATCGACCGCACGCGCGTCTTCGTGCCGGCCGGCAGAATCTCCACCTCGTCGCCGACGCGCACCTGCCCGCTCCAAAGCGTGCCGGTGACCACGGTTCCGGCGCCTTTAATGGTGAACGACCGGTCAACGGGCAGGCGAAACGCCGCCGCATCCCCGCGGCGACGCGTTGCTTTCGCGGCGCGGGCGATGGCGTCCTTCAGCTCGTCAAGCCCCTCGCCGGTTTTGCTCGACACGCCCACGATTGCGGCATCCGCGTAGGGGGTTGCCGCCAGGCGCGAGTGCACCTCGTCGGCGACGAAGCTGCGCCACTCCTCGTCCACCAGGTCGCATTTCGTGAGCGCGACGACGCAGGTGGGAACGCCCAGCAGCGTGAGCACCGCCAGATGCTCCTCGGTCTGCGGCATCACGCCGTCGTCGGCCGCGATGCACAGAAGCGCCACATCGATGCCGGTCGAACCGGCGATCATCTGCCGCACGAAGCGCTCGTGCCCCGGCACGTCCACCACGCCCATGCGCTCGCCGCCGGGCAGCTTAAGCTGCGCGAAGCCCAGCTCGATGGTGATGCCGCGTTGCTTTTCGGCGGCCAAGCGGTCGGGGTCGGTGCCCGTGAGCGCCAGCACCAGCGAGGACTTCCCGTGGTCGATGTGCCCGGCGGTGCCTAGAATCAAGTCCGGAGCGGACGTATCGTGCTCGCTCGGCGAAACACCGGCGTTTCCGTTCGTCATGCTTAGGCCTCCTTCGCGCCCGCGGCTTCGGCAAAATACGCGCCCAAGGCCTGCGCAATCTCGGGAATGTCGTCGGCGCAGATGGTGCGCGCGTCCAAAAGGACCGCTTCCTTCTTGATGCGCCCGATGACCGGCACGCGCCGCTTTTGCTGCAGGAACCGCTCGCAGTCCTGCGCGCAGCCGCACTTGAACTCGATGCGCACGCAGTACGTGTCGATGTCGCACATGGGAAGCGACCCGCCGCCGGCGCGTCCGGTTTCCTCAACCACTTCCAGGTGCGCCTGACGTGCCGTCACCTGTTTGCGCAGCGCGTGCGCCAGCGCCTTCGCGCGTTCCCTCACGTCCTCGGCCGGCTCGGTGAGCATGCGCAGCGTCGGAATTTTCGTGAGGGCCTTCTCGGGTTCCAGATAGATGCGCAGCGTCGCCTCGAGCGCGGCGAGCGTCATCTTGTCCAGGCGCATCGCGCGGGCGAGCGGGTTTTTCTTCAGGCGCTCGATCAGCTCGCGCCGTCCCACCACGATGCCGGCCTGCGGGCCGCCGAGCAGCTTGTCGCCGGAAAACGACACGAGGTCGCAACCCGCCGCGAGCGATTCGCGCACCGTGGGCTCGGCATATTCGCCGAACACTTCAAGGCGCATGAAGGCGCCCGACCCCTGGTCCTCGTAAACGAGCAGTTCACGAGCCGCTTCCAGAGAGCCACAAGCCTCGGCCGCCGCGCGCCGCCGTGCGTTTTCGGCGTCCGCGATGCGCCGCAGCTCCGCCTTGCTCACGCTTTCCGTAAACCCTACCAGCCGGTAGTTCGACGGGTGCACTTTAAGCAGCATGGCGGTGTCGGGCGTGATGGCGCGCTCGTAGTCGATGGCGTGCGTCTTGTTCGTGGTCCCCACCTCCACCATGCGCGCGTCGGATTGCGCCATGATGTCGGGAACGCGGAAGCTGCCGCCGATCTCCACGAGCTCGCCGCGGCTGACCACCGCCTCGTGCCCGCGCGCGAATTCGGAGAGCACCATCATGACCGCGGCGGCGTTGTTGTTCACCGCGATGGCGGCTTCGGCGCCGGTTAAGCTGCAGATCAGGTGCTCCACGTGGTTGTGGCGGCTGCCGCGCGCCATGGTGTCGGTGCTGTATTCCAACGTGGAATAGCCGCGCGCCGCTTCGGTGACGGCCGCTACCGCCTCTTCAGCCAGCGCGCTGCGCCCCAAGTTCGTATGCAGAACCACGCCAGTCGCGTTGATGACGCGTCGCAAGCTTGGGCGCAGGTTGCCAAGGGCGCACGCGCAGGCGGCGTCGGCGATGGCGGCGGTGTCGGCCGCATCGTCGGTGCCGGCCAAGATGCGCTGCCGCGCCTCGTCGATGCTGCGGCGAGCGCATTCGACCAGGATGTTGCGGGGAACAAGCGCCTGGAGCGCGTGAACTTGCGGGGCATGCATGAGCTCTTCCACTTGCGGCAGCTGTCGCAGGGCGGCGGTGTTGGGTGCTTCTGGCATCGGTACTTCCTTCTATCATGTGCGCTCGGCGTGTCTGTCGCTTCTTGCGGCGCCAAGCGTTATTCTCGACCCCCAAGTATAGCCAAATCTCGCCCTCACCCGCGCGTGATCGCCGCGTGTGCGGACATTCGGCATGTTGCGCCTCGCAGCTGCCCTCAATGCTATACTCGACCCATATCGACGCGCATTTCTGCCCCTGCGCGCTTTGTTCTGCGAATTCCGAAGGCCTTTCGCCTTCCGCTTTCTTATGCAGCTAAAGAAACCCAGACGAGAAAGGGTGCGCATGCCCCAAGACGAGAATTGCGCGCAAGCCGAAGACGGCGCGCGCAAGGACGTAGCCGAGCCGAACGTCCCCACCGATCTTCCTTCCATCTACGAAAGCTTCGACGAGGCGCGCCGCGCCAGCTTCGTCGCCGCTATGAACTACAAGCAATCGGGCGGACGGCTGGCGGGTTATCTATGCTCGTACAGCCCGCTCGAGCTGCTCGACGCCGCCGGCGTGGCGGCGGTGGGCCTGTGCGGCATGAACAACGAAACCATCCCCGATGCCGAAACGGTGCTGCCGAAAAACCTCTGCCCGCTCATTAAGGGCACCTACGGGTTCGCGCTGACGAACAAGTGCCCGTTCACCTATTTCAGCGACATGGTGCTTGGCGAAACCACGTGCGACGGCAAAAAGAAGATGTACGAGCTTCTAGCCGACATCAAGCCGGTGCACGTCATGCAGCTGCCGCAAAGCCAGACGCGTAGCTACTCGGCCGACATCTGGTACGAGGAAGCCAAGCTGCTTAAAGAAGAGCTCGAGCGGCGTTTCGACGTCGTCATCACCGACGACGCGCTGCGCGAGGCCGTCGTCAAGCGCAACCGCATCCGCCGCGCCATGTGCGACCTGTATGCGCTGCAGGCCCTCGAGCCGCCGGCGATGAGCGGCGTGGAGCTGATGACCACCCTGCTCAAAGCGACGTTTAGCTTCGATGTCGACCAATATGCCGAAACGCTCGAGAAGCTTGCCGCCGAGCGCAAGGCCGCCTACGAAGCCGGCGAGCGTCCCGTTGCGGCCGGTGCGAAGCGCATCATGCTCACCGGTTGCCCCACGGGCGGCGTCATCCAGAAGGTCGGCATGACCGTCGAGCGCGCCGGCGGCGTCATCGTGGCGCTCGACGACTGCTCGGGCGAGCGCACGCAGTCGATGCTTATCGACCCTGAGGCGCCCGATATCCTGCGCGCCATTTCGGACCGCTACCTGAAGATCAACTGCTCGGTCATGTCGCCGAACGCCGGGCGCATCGAGCATATGATGGAGATGGTGGATAAGTACAAGGTCGACGGCATCGTGGAAGTGGTGCTGCAGGCGTGCCACACGTTCAACATCGAGGCGGTGAAGGTGCAGGCCGCTTGCGAGGAGCGCGGCGTGCCGTACCTGAAGTTGGAAACCGATTACTCCACCAACGACGCCGGCCAGGTGGAAACGCGCCTGGCGGCGTTCATCGAGATGCTGTAGGAATTTCCCCGCGAGCGCAAGGCTTGCGGGTTTGCGAATCGATAATGCGGCGAAGGAGCGCCGCGGAAAGGATGGACATCATGGAGAAACTTGATTGCAAGGGCATGGCGTGCCCGCTTCCGGTCGTGAACGCGAAGAAGGCGCTTGCGGAGATGGGCGAGGGTCAGCTTGAGGTGGCGGTGGACAACAAGACCGCCGTGCAGAACCTGCAGAACCTGGGCAAGTCGTTGAAGGTCGAGACGGAAGCCATCGAGCGCGGCGAGGCCGATTTCGCCGTCGTGTTCACCAAGACGGGTGCGCAGGCGCCTGCTGAAGCTGGCTGCGGAGAGCTGGTGCCCGCCGGCGACAAGGTCGTCGTGCTGTCGAGCGAGTTCATGGGAAGTGGCGACGACGAGCTCGGCGCCGTGCTCATGAAGGCGTTTACCTTCGCGCTCACGCAGCAGGACGAGCTGCCGCAGGCGATCCTGGCCTACAACGGCGGCGTGAAGCTCACCGTCGAGGGCAGCCCCGTGCTGGAAGACCTGCAGAAACTTGCGGACGCGGGCGTGGAAATCTACAGCTGCGGCACGTGCCTGAACCATTACGGGCTTACCGAGAAGCTGGCTATCGGCGAGGTCACCAACATGTACGTCATCGCGCAGAAGCAGCTCGAGGCGCGCGTGGTCGTGCGCCCGTAGGAAAAGCCCGTGCGAGTAAAGAAACCCCACGCGGTCGTCACCTTCGCGAGCACAGCCGACGCGATGGCGGTGCAGGCAGCCGCCAATGCGGGCAGCGTTGCCGGGCGCATGATTCCGGTGCCGTCGGAAATCTCCGCCGGCTGCGGCCTGGCCTGGTGCGCGCCCGATGACGATGCCGAAGGCGCCTCGGCCGCGCTTGCTGCGGCGGGCCTGGCGTTCGCGGCAGTGGACATCGTCAACCTGTATTAGAAAAGCGGCGGGGATGTGCATTCCCCGCCGCTTATTCTTCTACCACCTAACCTGAATGGTGCCCGGTTTTCCATCGATGAACTGGCCAATGCGGGCGGGCGCGCGAGAGGTGCGCGTTTCGAATTCCCGCTCGAATAGGCGGGCGTTCTCCGGCGGTATCGCGACCAGCAGCCCGCCCGATGTTTGCGGGTCGCACAGCACTCCCATGCGGTTGTCGAATTCGAAATCGTCGAGGTCGCCTTGGACCACGAATTCGCTCGCCCAATCGATGATGCCGAACGTCTTTCCCGGGCGGCAGTAATCACTTGAAAGCTCGTAGACGCCGTCGAACAGCGGCAGCGCCGCCCAATCAAGCCTAACGGCGCACGCCGATGCATCCACCATCTCATGCAGATGCCCGGCCAGGCCGAAGCCGGTCACGTCGGTGGCCGCGCGCATGCCGGCGGCTATGCCCGCTTCGGCCGCGGCTTTGTTCAGCTCCATCATCCCGTCGATTACCGGGCGCAGGTCGGCATCGGTCTTCAGGTTCGCGCGCAGGGCCGCGTTCATGATGCCGGTGCCGATTGTCTTGGTGTAGTAGAGTACATCGCCCGGCAGCGCCCCTCCGTTGCGCACCATCTTCTTGGGGTGCACCAGCCCGAACACCGACAGGCCGTACTTCGGTTCGTCGTCTTCGATGGAATGCCCGCCGACCACGAACGCCCCCGCTTCGCGCACCTTGTCCGCGCCGCCGCGCAGTACCTCCCCGACGACCTCGGTGCCCATACAGCTGGGGAAGGCCAGGATGTTGAGCGCCGTAACCGGGCGCGCGCCCATGGCGAACACGTCCGACAGCGCGTTGGCGGCGGCGATGGCGCCGTATTCGTACGGGTCGTCGACCACCGGCGTGAAGAAGTCGAGCGTGAGGACGGCGGCGTTGTCCTCGTCGACCTGGTAGACGGCGGCATCGTCGGCGGTGTCGAACCCGAGCAGGATGTTCGGGTCGGGCACGGCCGGCGCGATGTTCTTCAAGATTTCCGTGAGGTCGCCCGGACCCCATTTCGCAGCTCAACCGCCCTTGTCCGTGAGCGTCGTCAGACGGATGCGGTCGCCGTCGTTGACGGGGCTTTCCGTTATGCGCGCGTTTTCGCTCATGGCATCCTTTTCGCTGGTGGGGCGGTGCTTTGTCGTTCGTTGCAGAGTATAGCATTATCCTTGATGGCGAATGTTTCGGTCGCAATCGGCGGTCTCAATCCGGCTTGGTGACAAAGGGACACTCCTAACATCACCAACCAAACCTTCCGTTCGCCTCAGCGTGCCCGTTTGTCGTTATCGGTTCGTGCTATAGTGCATGCCAGGTTATTCCGAACGCGATTCTGCGGCGTTCTTCTCGATACCCGTTGCCAAGGGGGTGCGGGTTATCACTAAATTCTGCTTCAATTTATACGAAACTCCTGTTCGTAAACAGGGTTTCATCGCGGCACAATCCTGTCGCGCATACCAGACGAGGGGCATCGGGGCGCGGGGGCGCCCGGCCCGAAAAGGAGGCATCATGACCGACCGTCACGACCTTTGGAAAAGCCTTGGAATGGACTTGGAGACGCACGATCAGCTCTGTGCGGTGCTGCCGCAGGCGTTCGGTGACGTGTACCTGTCCCAGGAAAACCGCCCCGAGAACATGGCGTTCTACGATTTCGTCGTCAGCGACATTCACGGCATCCGTCCGCAGGAGCTCGTCGAGCTGAAACAGGCCGGCGGCAAGGTCTTCGGCACCTTCTGCGTCTACGTCCCCGACGAGATCGTCATTGCGTGCGGCGGCGCGGTCACGGGGCTGTGCGGCGGCAGTCAGTTTTGGGTTCCTGCCGGCGAAAAGGTGCTGCCCACCGGCGTATGCCCGCTGGTGAAGGCGTCGCTCGGCGCGCATTTCGGCCACACGTGCCCGTACTTCGGCGTGGCCGACATGTACGTGGGCGAGACCACCTGCGACGGCAAGAAGAAGGCCTACGAGATCCTCGGCGCCGACAAGACCACCTATGTCATGGACATGCCGCAGATGAAGCGCCCGAAGGACATCCAGAAGTGGGCGGGCGAGATCGCCGATTTCGCGAAGGTGGTCGAGGAATTCACCGGTCGCGAGCTGACGGTCGACAACCTCGCCGCCGCCATCAAGACCGTCAACGCCAAGCGTCGCGCGCTCGCCCGCGTCTACGAGTGCCGCAAGGCCACGAGCTGCATCCCGATTTCGGGCAAGGACGCCCTGCTCATGACGCAGATCGCATTCTTCGACGACCCGGCGCGCTGCGCTGAGATGGCCAACAAGCTCGCCGACGAGCTCGAGCAGCGCGTCGCCGACGGCGTCAGCGTTTTCCCGGCCGGCACCAAGCGCATCCTCGTTACCGGCACGCCGCTGGCCATCCCGAACTGGAAGCTGCACCACATCATCGAGACGAGCGGGGCTGCGGTCGTGTGCGAGGAGATGTGCACGGGCACGCGCTACTTCGAGCACGAGGTGGACGAGACGGCGGACACGCTCGAAGGCCAGTTCCAAGCGCTTTCCGAGCGTTACATGAAGAACAACTGCGCCTGCTTCACGCCCAACCCCGGCCGCATCGAGGACATCATCCGCCTGGCGCGCGCCTACAACGTCGACGGCGTCATCGACGTGAACCTGAAGTTCTGCACGCTCTATGACGTGGAGAAATCCTCGGTTGCCAAGGCGCTTGAGGCCGAGGGCATCCCGTGCTTGGGCCTTGAGACCGACTACACCGACAACGATGCCGAGCAGCTGCGCACGCGCATCGGCGCCTTCGTGGAGATGCTGGGCTAG
>CAVGAF010000010.1:8961-39257 GCA_963627055.1 Butyrivibrio sp. CAG:318
GCCGCCTCGGCAGTATCCCCAGGCGCGGGGCCGGACACGGCGACGGCCTGCTACGTGCTGTTCGACGGCTACACCGACGCGCTGGCGCTTTACCAGGCGGCGCGCGGCGCCGGCATTTCGGCGCGGGTGTCCCCGACGCCCCGGCAGGCTCGCAGCGAATGCGGCTCCAGTTTGCTTATCGAATGTGCCGAACGGGCGCGCTTGGAAGAGCTTGCCTCAGGTCGGGGTTTGGCGTTTCAGCGAATCGTCGAGCTTGAGCGGCAAATCGACCCGGCGCGCGATAGATTCTGCTAAGGTAGGGTTTTAAGATGCTTCCGGGCCCCTTCGCGTTAGAGGCGGAGGGGCCCGGATTGGGTTATGTTGGCAAATCGGTGGGCGAGGCATACCTTCCCGCCGCAGGTGAAAGGGGAGCGCATGGGCAGCGCTCGGGAAGCAGACAGGGGAGCGGACGCTCGTTCGTCTGCGGCTTCGGATACTGGCGCCGCAGCGGCGGTGTCGTGCGCGGCTGCCGGTATCGGCATCGACATCGGCTCCACCGCCACGAAGGCGGTCGTGGTTGACGCGGCGGGCGAAATCGCCTCGAAGATCGTCATCCCCACCGGCTATAGCAGCGTGGAGGCGGCCGGCGAGGTTCGCCGTCGCCTCGCCGACGCGGGCTTCGACGTGAACGCGGTTCCGGTGGTCGCAACCGGCTACGGGCGTGTTGCGGTTCCCTATGCGAACAAGGTGGTCACGGAAATCACCTGCCACGGTCGCGGTGCGTGGGCGCTGTTCGGCGAAGACGGCACCGTCATCGACATCGGCGGGCAGGACACGAAGGCCATCGGGCTGAAGGCGGGCAAGGTCATGAAGTTCGTCATGAACGACAAATGCTCGGCGGGCACCGGGCGCTTTCTGGAAATCATGGCCGACCGCCTCGGGGTCACCCAAGACGAGATGGCGGCCATGGCGCGCGCCGGACGCCCCACCGAGATTTCCAACATGTGCACCGTGTTCGCGGAATCCGAGGTCATAAGCCTGGTGGGGAAGGGCGAGCCGCGCGAGAACATCGCCAACGGGGTCATCTCATCGGTGGTCAAGCGTGTGGCGACGCTCGTGGGGCAGGTGAGCGCGAGCCGTTATTTCCTCACCGGCGGGCTTTGCGAGAACGACTATGTGCGCGAGCGGTTGGAAGAGCACCTTGCAGCCTCGGTTAAAAGCGCCCCCGACGCCCGTTTCGCCGGCGCGCTCGGCGCGGCGCTTGCGGCCCGTGAACTCGCCGGCGCATAAGCCGGCTTAACGACTTCAGGCGAACATCGAGTCGGTATAAATCGGTAACCGACCCTCAGCGAAACAACAGGAGCCCGTCGTGATCTATCTGGACAATGCAGCAACCACCATGCACAAGCCCCCGGCGGTCATCGATGCCGTCACCGCGGCGATGACCTCGTTCGGCGGGCCGGGGCGCGGCTCCCATAAAGCGGCGCTCGACGCGTCCATGGCCGTCTTCGGGGCGCGGCAGGCGGTGTCCGACCTGCTTGACGCCTGGGGACCGGCAAGCATCTCCTTCGCCTTGAACGCCACCATGGCGCTCAACATCGCCATCGACGGGTTGCTTGCCGACGGCGCGTGCGTCCTCACGACGGCCGCGTCGCATAATTCGGTGCTGCGCCCGCTCTTCCGCGCCCGCGACGAGCGCGGCTGTGAAGTTCGCGTTGCTCCCGTCGCCCCTGACGGCGCGCTTGATTGGGAAGCGTACGAGCGCGCCCTCGAGGGGGTGTCGCTGGTGGTGGCCACCCATGCCTCGAACGTCACCGGCGACGTCTACGATGTCGAGCGCATGGCGCGCGCGGCCCACGATGTGGGCGCCCTGTTCATCCTCGATGCCGCGCAGACGGCGGGTGCTTTGCCCTTAAGCGTGCGGGAATGCGGCGCCGATGTCGTATGCTTCACCGGGCATAAAAGCCTCTACGGTCCGCAGGGCACGGGCGGGCTTGCCGTGCGCCCTGGCCTTGAGGTCGCCCCGCTGGTGGAAGGCGGCTCGGGCGTGCACAGCTTCGACGAGCGCCATCCGCGTTTCATGCCCGAGGCCCTTGAAGCCGGCACGGCCAATGCGCACGGGCTTGCGGGCCTTGCCGCCGGGTGCGGCTGGCTTTCCGCGCGGGGCCTGCCGGAGGTGCAGGCGCACATCGGCGGGCTGGTCGATCGCTTCTTGGCGGGCGTGCGCGAAATCGACGGCGTGAAGGTGCTCGGCGGCGGTTCCGGGGCGCGTTGCGGCATCGTGGCGGTGAACCTGGGCGATGCCGATTCCGGCCTGGTCGCCGACGAGCTTTCCCAGCGGTTCGGCATTTGCGTGCGCCCCGGCGCCCACTGCGCGCCGCTGATGCATCGCGCGCTCGGCACCGAGCACCAGGGCGTGGTGCGCTTCAGCTTCGGGTTGATGAATGAGCCTGCCGAGGTCGATGCGGCTCTCGACGCCATAAGGGAGCTGGCAGTCGAACCGAGCTAGCACATCTTTGCCTCGCTTTCCCGCGGGCGATCGCCGCCGACGGCCGAGCAGCGCCCGCCAGCGCGACATAGCCCGCACCCGGCTTGCCCGACGACGTGCTACGCTTTCCCCCACGTCCCGCAACGAAAGGTTCCCCCATGCGCATCCTCTGCATTTCCGCCCAGAAGCCCGACAGCACGGGCAGCGGCGTATACCTTGCCGAAACCGTCCGCTCAATGCTTGCCGCCGGCCATGAGGTCGCGGTCATTGCCGGCATCGACGTGGCCGACAGCCCCGACTTGCCACAAGGGGCCGAGTTCTTCCCGGTGCGTTTCAATACGCCTGACCTGCCTTTTCCCGTCTGCGGGATGAGTGATGTCATGCCCTATGAGGCCACGCGCTACCGAGACATGACGCCGGGCATGGTCGAAGCCTTCCGTCAGGCGTTTAGCGCACGCATTCGCGAGGTGGCGCTCGCCTTCAAGCCCGACGCGATTATCTGCCATCATCTGTATCTGGTGTGCTCCGTTTCCTGCGAGGCGCTCGATGAGCTTGCCGGTGAAAACTGGTCACCGGGATGGATTCGTGCGGATGGTGCGTCGCCGCAGCGCCCCTGCGCAATCTGGGCAGTCAGCCATTCGACGGATTTGCGTCAACTGCAGAAGCATGACCTGGAGAAGGAGCGCATCGTCGCGGCGGTACGCACGCTTGACGGCATCATGGCTTTGCACGAGGCGCAAAAGGAGGAGATCATCGAGCTGTTCGGCGTCGAGGACGCCCGCGTGCGCGTCGTCGGCACGGGTTACAACGCCCGCGAATTCAATGCCGGAGGAGCCCGCCGCCCGGCAAGTCCCCTGCGCATCCTCTACGTGGGCAAGATTTGCCGCGCGAAAGGCGTGGAGAGTTTGGTGCGCTGCGCGAATGCGCTTCCCGCTGACGCGGGTGAGGTCGAGATTTCCCTGGTCGGCGGCTATAGCGATCAAGGGCAATACGACCAAATCGCGGCGCTTGCCAAGCAAAGCCGCATACCGGTGCGCTTCTGCGGGCGCGTCAGCCAAGACGAGCTCGTCGAGGCTTACCGCACCTCGCACGTGTTCGTCCTGCCGTCGTTTTTCGAGGGACTGCCGCTCGTGACCATCGAGGCCATGGCCTGCGGCTGCCGTGCGGTGGTGACCGACCTGCCCGGCGTGCGGCCCTGGCTTGCGGCCAGCCTGCCCGGCGCCCCGGTCGCCTACGTCGCGCCCCCGCGCCTCGTCGGTACCGACCAGCCCGTCGAAGGGGACTTACCCGCTTTCGAGGCCGCCCTCGCGCAAACGTTGGCGGGCGCGCTTTCCCAATGCGCGGAAAATCCCACGTCAGGCACCGGATTCGACACGACAGGCGTCTCTTGGGACTCCCTAGCCGCCCGCATGGCGGCCCTGCTGCGCCCCTAGCCGCCGCCCGCCCGCCAGCTGACAAAGGGTCGCACTAAATTTCGGAGGTGAGCGGAAACTGGCACCTGATCGCATCCCTTTCGGCGCGCGGCGCGGGCCGTTCGGGGAAATTTCGAATTTGGGGGGTTACAAAACGCGCTCGCGGCGCGTATACTGCGCCCCAGTTCCTTTAAATGCGGTACAGAGAGACCGACAAGGTAACACCCAAAACGCTTAGCGCCACATCCCCGTGATGCGGCAGCAAGAGCGAACGTGAGTCGAAGCCTTTGTCTGTCGCAAGGGCTTTTTTCATGCCCTGCGGCAGGACTTGAGGCCTGCGGCGGCAAACGAGCCGCCCGCCCCAAGCCGTCTTTCTGTGCGCACTCGACGCAAGAGAAAGGGTGTGTATGACTGACGCAGGAACGGTCAAGAACGTCTGCATGGATGCAGACGAAATCGAGCGGTCGCTGACGCGCATCGCGCATCAGATCCTCGAGACCAACAAGGGCGCCGCCCAAATCGCGCTCGTCGGCATCGTCACGCGCGGCGATCTGCTGGCGAAGAGGCTGGCCGCCAAAATCAAGCAGATCGAGGGCACCGAGGTTCCGCTCGGCAAGCTCGACATCAGCTTCTATCGCGACGACTTCGCGACGCATTTCGCCCCCGAAGTGCACTCCACTGAAATCCCCTTCGACATCGACGGCAAGGACATCGTGCTCGTCGACGACGTCCTCTACACCGGCCGCACCATCCGCGCGGCGCTCGACGCGCTCATGGACATCGGCCGCCCGGCGCGCGTGGAGCTTGCGGTGCTCGTGGACCGCGGCCATCGCCAGCTGCCCATCCGCGCCGATTACGTCGGCAAGAACGTGCCCTCGGCGGCCTGCGAGAACGTCCGCCTCTTCTTAGAGGAAGTCGATGGCGTATCCGAGGTCGAGATTCTGGAAATGAAGGAAGGCGCGCATGTCGGCGCCGCACCGCTGGGAGGTGAATAGCGCATGGCTTTCAATCACAAGCATCTGATCGACATCACGGAATATTCCGCCGATGACATCATGACCATCTTGGAGACGGCCGTCCGTTTCAAGGAGGTCAACGAGCGCCGCATCAAGCAGGTGCCCACGCTTAAGGGCTTCACCGTCGTGAACATGTTCAACGAGCCCTCCACCCGCACGCGCTCGTCGTTCGAGATGGCCGAAAAGCGCCTGTCGGCGGCCAGCCTGAACTTCGGCGGCAGCTCAACTTCCACGGTCAAGGGCGAAAGCCTCGTCGACACGGTGGAGACGCTGTGCGCTTACAAGATCGATATGATCATCGTGCGCGACAAGCACGCCGGCGTGCCGCGCAAGATCGCCGACGTATCCGGCGTGCACGTCATCGACGCAGGCGACGGCAAGCATCAGCACCCCACCCAGGCGCTGCTCGACCTGTTCACCATCTGGCAGACCAAGGGCACGCTCGACGGCCTGAAGGTCGGCGTCGTCGGCGACATCGGGCACTCCCGCGTGTGCGGAAGCCTCATTCCGGCGCTTAAGATCATGGGCTGCGAAGTGACCGCCATCGCCCCGCCGACGCTTCTGCCCGCGCGCCCCGACGTGCTCGGCGTCGACCACGTCTCCCACGACATCGACGAAGTGCTGCCCGAGCTCGACGTCGTTTACATGCTGCGCATCCAGCGCGAACGCCTCGAGGGCGCGCCGTACCCGAGCCTGCGCGAGTACAACATGCTCTATGGCCTCACGGAAAAGCGCAACAAGCTGATGCGCCCCGACGCCATCGTGTGCCACCCCGGCCCGATCAACCGCGGCGTCGAACTCGACAGCTTCATGGCCGACCACCCGGAGCGTTCGGTCATCCTTGACCAGGTCTATGCCGGTATCCTTACGCGCATGGCCGCCCTGTACCTGCTGCTTGGAGGGAGCGAAGATGGCATTACTGCTTAAGAACGCGCACGTGATCGACCCGCAGGTCGGTCTGAACGAAACCGCCGACATCCTCATTCGCGATGGCAAGATCGTCGAAGTGGGGCAGGGCCTTGCCATGGAGAAGGGCGTCGAGCGCGACCTGGGCGGCAAGATCGTCGTCCCCGGCCTGGTGGACATGCACGTGCATCTGCGCGAGCCCGGCCTGGAGCAGAAGGAAGACATCGAGTCCGGCACGCGCGCCGCGGCTCACGGCGGCTTCACGGCCATCTGCGCGATGCCCAACACCGACCCGGTGGTCGATGACGCGGTGGCCGTCGAATACGTGAAGGCCGTCGCCGCCGCCAAGGGCGCCTGCCGCGTGCATGTGGCAGGCAGCTGCACGAAGAACCTCGCCGGAGAGGTGCTCTCCGACATGGGCGATATGGTCGCGCACGGCGCGGTCGCCTTCACCGACGACGGGCACGGCGTGCAGGGCGCGGGCATGATGCGCCGCGTCATGGATTACGCCAGCCAGTTCGACCGCGTGGTCATGAGCCATTGCCAGGACAATGACCTGGTTGGCGAAGGCCAGGTCAACGAGGGCGTCGCTTCCACGCGCCTGGGGCTTTTGGGTTGGCCCGCCGAAGGCGAGGAAATCCAGATCGCCCGCGATATCGCCCTGGCGCGCCTGACGGGCTGCAAGCTGCACATCCAGCACGTCACCACCGCGCGCGGTCTTGACCTTGTTCGTCAGGCGAAGGCCGAGGGCCTGCCCGTCACCTGCGAGGTCACGCCGCACCATATGTTCCTCACCGAGGACGCCATCGGCGACGATTACGACACCAACCTCAAGGTGAACCCGCCGCTGCGCACCGCCGCCGATGCCGAGGCGCTTATCGCCGGCGTCGTCGATGGGACGGTGGACGCCATCGTGACCGATCACGCCCCGCATATCAACTTCGAGAAGGACCGCGAATTCGAGTTGGCGCCCTTCGGCATGATCGGGCTGGAAACGTCGCTTGGCCTGGTGGCCACGAATCTCGTCGCCACCGGCAAGATCACCTGGGAGCGCGCCGTCGAGCTCATGGCATCCAACCAGCGCGCCATCCTCGGCGTCGAGCGCGTCGCCATCGAAGCCGGGGCCACGGCCGACCTCACGGTCATCGACCCGGCCGCGGCGTGGACGGTCGATGCGGCCGAGTTTAGCAGCAAGGCGACCAATTCCGGCTTCATCGGCGCGAAGCTGACCGGTCGCGCAACCGACGTCTACGTGGGCGGCTACGCCACCATGGAAGACGGCAAGCTGGTGTAAGCCGGCGAAGCGGCGGCGCGCATGGGTTGTCGGCTCGCACGGGCCGCCGGCGCGTCGCCGCTTGCAGGAAGGCGAGGGTCCGCTCATCGGGGCGGGCCCTGCTTATGAAGCGCCCGGGAGCATCCCGCACCCGGGCCGTCCTCGCCCGAAGAGCGCCCTGTTCAGGCGCTCTCGTGCGCATGCACAATTTGAGATGCATAAATCGGCAGGTATTGTTAAAAACTCTGCATAACAGCGTCGAAAACATCAATCCTGGCGTATAATCTGCAGCAACCTTTAAGGGCGGTACGGAGAGACCGACAAGGAAGCATCTTTTCGCCGCGAGCGCCATCGCGCCGCGCTCACGCCCTCCTTTTCGGGAGGGCATTGTTGTATCTGGGCGAAAAATGCAAGCACTCGAGAGGAGTATGTGTGAGCGACGTTTCGAAACGACTGCTTGCGGGCACGTCGAAGATAGACGGGGCACCGGCGGCGCTGGTGCTCGAAGACGGGGCCGTGTTCCGCGGCACCGCGTGCGGGGCTGCGGGGGAGGCGTTCGGCGAGATCTGCTTCAACACCTCGCTCGAAGGCTACCTCGAGGTCATCACCGACCCGAGCTACGCCGGCCAGATCATCACCATGACCTATCCGCAGATCGGCAATTACGGCGTAACGCTCGACGATGCGCAGTCGGCGCGCCCGGCCCTGCGCGGGCTGGTGGTGCGCGACATGTGCACCACGCCGAGCAACTGGCGCTCCACCGTTTCGTTGCCGGAATTCCTCAATGAGCACGGCATCGTCGCCATCGAGGGCGTCGACACGCGCGCGCTCGTGCGCCACGTGCGCGACCACGGTGCCCAGCGCGCCGTCATTTCCACTACCTGCACCGATGCGTCCGCCCTGCTCGAGCGCGTGCGCACCTCGGAGAGCATCGTCGGCTGCAACCTCGCCGCAACGGTTTCCTGCGAAGCCGCCTACACCCACAGCACCTCCGAACTGCCCGCTTCCCAGGCGTTTGCCCTGGCCACCCCGCCCGCGCCCGCGTTCAAGGTCGTCGCCTACGACTGCGGCGTGAAGCGCTCCATCCTCGACGGGCTTGTGCGCGCCGCCTGCGATGTCACCTGCGTGCCGTGGGACACCCCGGCCGCCGACGTGCTGGCAATGAACCCCGACGGCGTGTTTCTGAGCAACGGCCCGGGCGACCCCGAGGCAGTCGAAGCCACCTACACGCAAGTCGAACAGCTGCTCGGCAAGGTGCCGGTCTTCGGCATCTGCCTGGGCCATCAGATGATGTGCAAGGCCGCCGGCGCGCAGATCGAGAAGCTCAAGTTCGGCCATCGCGGCGGCAATCACCCGGTCATGAACCTGCGCACCTCCCGCGTGGAAATCACGGCGCAGAACCACGGTTTCGGCCTTCTGTTCCCCAGCTTGGGCGAGCTTATCCCCGAAGAGTCGGGCGGCATTTCCAAACATGAGGACGACCTGCGCTTCTGGTCTGCCCGCGGCATTGCGCCGGTGGTGCGCAACGAACGCTTCGGGCGCATCCAGCTCACGCACGTCAATCTCAACGACGGCACGGCCGAGGGCATCGCGTTCCTCGACATCCCGGCGTTCTCCGTTCAGTACCACCCCGAGGCCAACCCCGGCCCGACCGACGCGCACTACCTGTTCACCGCGTTCAATCGCCTGATGTCCGGCCGTGAGGACTACCTGGACATCGATATCGCCGCCGACCGTTTGGCGGGTTGGCGCTTCGGAGCTGAAGCCGCAGAAGCGAACGAGGCAGCCGCGCAAGCGAGCGAAAAGGAGGCCTGCAATGCCTAAGCGCACCGACATCTCTTCCATCCTCGTCATCGGTTCCGGCCCCATCGTCATCGGCCAGGCATGCGAGTTCGACTATTCGGGCACGCAGGCGTGCAAGGTGCTCAAGGACGAGGGCTACCGCGTGGTGCTGGTCAACTCCAATCCGGCCACCATCATGACCGACCCGTCCATGGCCGACCGCACCTATGTGGAGCCCATCACGGCCGAGTTCGTCGAGCAGGTCATCGCGGCCGAACGCCCCGACGCGCTGCTGCCCACCCTCGGCGGGCAGACGGGCCTGAACACCGCCGTCGAGCTGGCGAAAAGCGGCATTCTCGAGAAGTATGGCGTCGAGATGATCGGCTGCGACCTCGAGGCCATCGAGCGCGGCGAGGATCGCAAGCTGTTCAACGACTGCATGGCCGACCTGGGCATCGAAACGGCGCGCAGCGGCTACGCCTATTCCATTGACGACGCGCTCGAAATCGTGTCGCGCCTGGGCTATCCGGTCGTGCTGCGCCCGAGCTTTACCATGGGCGGCGCCGGCGGCGGCATCGCGCACGACGAGGATGAGCTGCGCCTCATCGTCTCGCAGGGCCTGGAACTTTCCCCGGCCGGCGAGGTGCTCGTCGAGGAATCCATCGAAGGATGGAAGGAATTCGAGATGGAGGTCATGCGCGACCGTGCCGGCAACGGCATCATCGTGTGCTCCATCGAGAACTTCGACGCCATGGGCGTGCACACCGGCGACTCGATCACGGTCGCTCCCGCGCAGACGCTTTCCGACATCGAATACCAGCGCATGCGCGCCGCCTCGCTCGCCATCTTGGAAAAGGTCGGCGTGGAAACGGGCGGCTCGAACGTGCAGTTCGCGCTCAACCCCGAAAACGGCCGCATGGTCGTCATCGAGATGAACCCGCGCGTGTCCCGCTCCTCGGCGCTGGCCAGCAAGGCGACCGGTTTCCCCATCGCGAAGGCAGCCGCGCGCCTGGCCGTCGGCTACACGCTCGATGAAATCGTCAACGACATCACCAAGGCGACGCCGGCGTGCTTCGAGCCGTCCATCGACTACTGCGTCGTGAAGGTGCCGCGCTTCGCGTTCGAGAAGTTCCAGGGCACCGACGACACGCTGTCCACGCGCATGAAGGCGGTCGGCGAGATCATGTCCATCGGGCGCACCTTCGAAGAGGCGCTCGGCAAGGCCATGCGCTCGCTCGAAAACGGCCGCGCGGGCCTGAACGCCGACGGCAAATGCAAGGAAATCCTCGACGAGTCCGCCTTCGACGACCTGGTGGGACGCCCCACGCAGGACCGTATCTTCTACATGGCCGAGGCGCTGCGCCGCGGCTGGACGGTCGAGAAGGTCCACGCGGCCACCGGCATCGACCCGTGGTTCATCAACCGCATGCGCGATATTGTGGTGGTAGAGGAAAACTTGCGCGGCATGAGCCTCGACAAGCTTGATGCTGACGCGTTTCGCCTGCTCAAGCGCATGGGCCTTTCCGATGCGCAAATCGCCCACCTCACCGGTTCCGACGAGGCGACGGTGCGCACGTGCCGCAAGCTGCTCGGCGTCGTCCCGGCGTTCAAGACGGTCGACACCTGCGCCGCCGAATTCCCCAGCAAGACGGCCTACCATTACAAGACCTACGACGCCGCCGAAACGGAAGCTCCGGGCGAGCGCACCCGCAAGCGCGTGATGATCCTAGGCGCCGGCCCGAACCGCATCGGCCAGGGCATCGAGTTCGACTACTGCTGCGTGCACGCCAGCTACGCGCTGCACGACGCGGGCTATGAGACGATCATGGTCAACTGCAACCCTGAAACCGTCTCGACCGACTACGACACGTCCGACAAGCTCTATTTCGAGCCGCTGACCTTCGAGGACGTCATGGACATCGTCGATGTCGAGCAGCCCGACGGCGTGGTGGTCACCCTCGGCGGCCAGACGCCGCTGAAGCTCGCTGCGGCGCTCGAGCATGCGGGCGTGCCCATCATGGGCACCAAGCCCGGCGCCATCGACCTCGCCGAGGACCGCGACCGCTTCCGCGCCATCTGCGACGAGCTCGGCATCGCCTATCCGGCCGCCGGCCAGGCGTCCACCTTCGAGGAAGCCTGCATCGTCGCCGATCAAATCGGGTTCCCCCTGCTCGTGCGCCCCAGCTACGTGCTCGGCGGGCGCGGCATGGGCATCGTCTACGACGGCAGCCAGCTGGAGAAGTACATGGCGCAGGCCGCCAAGATCACGCCCGACCATCCGGTCTACCTCGACCGCTTCCTGGAAGGGGCCGTCGAATGCGACCTCGACGCGCTGTGCGACGGCGAGCAGGTGTGGGTCGGCGCCATCATGGAGCATATCGAGGAGGCCGGCATCCATTCGGGCGACTCGGCGTGCTGCACCCCGCCGTTCGCGCTGTCCGACGCCATGCAGGCCCAGCTGCGCTCCATCGCGCGCAACCTTGCGCTCAGGTTGGGCGTCGTCGGTCTGCTGAACATCCAGTTCGCCATCAAAGACCAGGTCATCTACATGATCGAGGCGAACCCGCGCGCAAGCCGCACCGTTCCTTTCGCCAGCAAGGCCACCGGCGTGCCGCTTGCGAAGGCCGCTGCGCGCATCATGGCGGGGGAGAAGATCGCCTCGCTGGCGCTGCCGCCCGACGATCGCCGTCTGGAGCACTTCAGCGTCAAGGAGGCCGTGATGCCCTTCGGGCGCTTCCCCGGAGCCGATACCGTGCTCGGCCCGGAAATGAAGTCCACCGGCGAGGTCATGGGCATCAGCTACAACTTCCCCTGCGCCTACGCCAAGACGCAGCTCGCCATCAGCTACAAGCTGCCCGTCGGCGGCAACGTCTTCATCAGCGTGTGCGACCGCGACAAGCGCGCCATCGTCTCCATCGCGCGTGAGATCGTGCGCCTGGGCTTCAACGTGGTCGCCACCGACGGCACCGCGCGAGCCCTGCGTGCGGCGGGCGTCGATTGCCAGCCGGTCAAGAAGATCCACGAGGGCGACCCCAACGTCCGCGACATGCTGCTGGGCGGTGAAATCGCGCTCATGATCAACACGCCGTTCGGCCACGAGACGCGCAACGACGGCTACGAGCTGCGTACCGAGGCGGTCAAGCATGGCGTCACGCAGGTGACCAACCTCGCCGGCGCGCAGGCCATGGTCGCCGGCATGGAGGCCTCCCGCGAGCGCGGCCTTGCGGTCGTGGCCCTGCAGGATTTGCCCCAGCACGATCTTCCCGTGGAAGGCGTGGCGGCGCGCTAGGTTTCGCGCTGTAACCTATCCCGTTTAAGCGACGGTGTGAAAGCCGCCGGCCCTCTTTGGGCCGACGGCTTTCCTTTTGCGTGTTCGTTTGGGGCTGACCTACGCCGGCGCGTCGCTAAGGTACCAGGTGATGGTACAATTTGCGCAACGTTTCAAACCGCCTGCTTTAAGGCGTGCATAGGGGAAGGAGTTTCGTGGCGCTTGTCAACGAACGGGTGCGCATCCTGAGCAATTCCTGCGTCGGCCCGAACCTGTATCTCATGACGGTTTCATCGCCGTCGATCGCCGAGGCCATCGCCCCCGGTCAATTCGTTCATATGAAAATCCCGGGCATGGAGGGCCATATCCTGCGCCGGCCGTTCTCGGTCTACGCCGCCGACGCTTTAGCCGGCACGCTCGACATCCTCTACCAGACGGTCGGCTTCGGCACGAAGCACCTCACCGTCATCGACGAGCATTGCGGCCTGCGCAACGACGCCGAGCTCATCGGGCCGGTCGGCAGAAGCTGGGAAGCGCCGAAGGGCTGCACGCGCGCGCTGCTCGTCGGCGGCGGCGTCGGCGCGGCTCCGCTGTTCATGCTGTGCCAGAAGCTCGTCGCCGAAGGGGTTGCCGTCGACGTCGTGCTCGGTGCGCAGACCAAGGGCGCGCTCGTGTGCTTGGGCCGCTACGAGGATGTGCTCGGCCATGCCGTCGCCTGCGCAACCGACGACGGCTCGTTTGGACGCGAGGGCTTCTGCACCTCGCTTGTCGCCGAGGCCCTTGCAGGCGCGGCCGCGGCGGGCGATCCGTACGGTTACGTCGCCTGTTGCGGGCCCGAGCCGCTCATGAAGATCGTCTCCGCCCAGGCGGCAGATGCCGGCGTGCCCTGCCAAATCTCTATGGAAAAGCGCATGGCCTGCGGCGTGGGCGCGTGCCTGTCCTGCGTGGTCGACACGGTTGACGGCAAGAAGCGCTCCTGCGTGGACGGTCCGGTCTTCGATGCGGAAAAGGTGGTGTGGTAAATGGCACAACAGCATGAAGCGCTTGCGCAAACCGCAGCTCCCACGAGCGTGAACATGGCGGTCAACCTCGGCGGCCTTGCGATGAAAAACCCGGTCACCACCGCTTCCGGCACGTTCGCCGCCGGGCGCGAATACGCCGATTTCGTCGACGTCTCCTGCTTGGGCGCGGTCACCACCAAGGGCGTGTCTCTTAATGGCTGGGAGGGCAACCCCTCGCCGCGCATCGCCGAGGTCGCCTCGGGCATGCTCAACTCCATCGGCCTGCAGAACCCCGGCGTTCAGCACCTGAAAGACCACGAGCTTGCCTGGCTCAAAGAGGTGGGCGCCACCACCATCGTCAACGTTTCCGGCCATAGCTTCGACGAATACGTCGAGGTCATCGAGGCGCTCGAAGAGGCGCCGGTCGATGCCTACGAGGTGAACATTTCCTGCCCGAACGTCGATGCCGGCGGCATGACCATCGGTACCGACCCGGCAAGCGTCGAGGCCGTCGTCAGCCGTTGCCGCGCGGCAACGAAGCGTCCGCTTATCGTCAAGCTCACGCCGAATGTCACCGACGTAGCGGAGATCGCTCGCGCGGCCGAGGCCGCCGGTGCCGACGCGCTGTCGATGATCAATACGCTCATGGGCATGGCCATCGACGCCGAGCGCCAGTGCACGCGCACCGCCCGTCCGCTCGCCGGTTTTTCCGGCCCCGCCGTCAAACCGGTAGCGCTTCGCTGCGTGTGGCAGTGCCACAACGCCGTACAGGTGCCGATTCTCGGCATGGGCGGCATCTCGACGGGCACCGACGCGGTTGAGTTCATGCTCGCCGGCGCCACCGCCGTCGCCGTCGGCACGGCCAATTTCGTCGACCCCGCATCCACCGTCAAGGTCATCGACGGCATCGCCGATTACTGCGAACGCCACGGCGTGCGCGACGTGAACGAATTGATTGGAGCTGTGAAATGCTAACGAACTTTTCCGAAATCCCCGAGCGCGACCGCGTTATCGTCGCAGTTGACTGCGGTATCGACGAGACGTTCGAAATCGCCGACAAGTTGCAGGGCAAGGCCAAATGGATGAAGATCGGCATGACGCTGTTCTATGCCAACGGCCCGGCCGTCGTCTATGCGCTCAAGGAGCGCGGTTTCAAGGTGTTTTTGGACCTGAAGTTCCACGACATCCCGCACCAGGTCGAAGGCGCCGCGTATTCCGCCGCCGCAAGCGGCGCGGACATGGTGACCATGCACACGGTCGGCGGCGTGGCCATGATGAGCGCGGCCCAGAAGGGCGCCGAGCGCGCGGCGGCCGAGTACGGCTTCGACGTGCCCATCACCCTCGGCATCACGGTGCTCACCTCCATGAGCCAGGCCTCCCTTGCCGACACCGGCGTCACCCGCCCCATGGCCGAGCAGGTCAATGTCCTCGCCGAACAGGCGAAACGTGCCGGTATTTCCGGCGTTGTGGCATCTCCGCAGGAAGCGCGCGCGCTGCGCAGCCTGCTCGGACCCGAGGGCTACATCGTCACGCCCGGCGTGCGTCCGGCCGGCAGCGCCCTTGGCGACCAGAGCCGTGTGGCCACCCCGGCGCAGGCATTTGCCAACGGCGCCTCGCATATCGTCATCGGCCGCCCCATTACGCAGGCCGATGATCCGGCGGCGGCGTTCGACGCCATCGTCGAGGAGCTGTCCTAGCCGTAAGGAATCGTCGGACGGCTCGAGGCGCAGCCTGGCACCGGCGCTCGTCGCAAGAGCCCCGTGTCCGGCGCCCGCTGGGTCGGCAAACGGTAAAAGCCGAGGTACAAGGCGCGTTTTGCCCTAAATCTTTTTGTGATTTGGATAAATGCTGCAATCTGTGGAGCAATTGCGTGCTAGTATCCAACTCAATGTGCCCTATACGAAGGAGATTACAGATGGCTATTCCTCAACTCAGCCCTGAAGATCGTCAGGCCGCTCTCGAGAAGGCCAAGGCCGCCCGCATCAAGCGTGCCGAGGTTCGTGACGACCTCAAGTCCGGTAAGCTGACGCTGGCTCAGGTCGTCGAAATGAAGGATGACCCGATCGTTGGTCGCATGAAGGTTTCCACGCTTATCGAAACGCTTCCCGGCTATGGCAAGGCCAAGGCCGAGAAGATCATGAAGGAACTGCAGATTGCCGAGAGCCGTCGCCTGCGTGGTTTGGGCGAGCGCCAGCAGACCGCCCTGTTGGACCGTCTGGGCTAGTAGACGTGCGCCGCGGAAACCTTTTCGTCATCTCGGGGCCATCGGGTACCGGCAAAGGTACCTTGGTGGCCCGTTTGCTGCGCGAAATCGATGACGCCTGGGTGTCGGTTTCGGCCACGACGCGCGCCCCGCGCGCCGGCGAGGTCGAAGGCGAGCATTACTTTTTCAAAACCAACGAGGAGTTCGACGAGCTCGTCGCCACGGATGGGCTGCTCGAATGGGCTGAATACAGCGGTAACCGCTACGGCACGCCTCGTCGCAGCGTCGTCGATCACATGGTGCGCGGCGAGCAGGTCATCCTCGAGATCGACGTGCAAGGCGCCTTCCAAGTGAAGCAGAAGCTTCCGGATGCGCATCTCGTCTTTATCGAGCCCCCCAGCATGGAAGTGCTCGAGGAACGTCTGCGCGGGCGCGGCACCGAAACGGAAGATGTGATTAGCAAGCGCCTTGCAGCGGCTAAGCTGGAGCTTTCCCGCAAAATGGAGTATGATGTACAGCTTGTGAACGACAACCTTGACGTGGCCGTTGCAGAATTGGTCGGTTACGTCAATGAGCAAGCTGAGAAAACGCGAGGGTAAGACCGAATGAGCATTATCGAACCGAGAATCAACGACCTGCTAAACGAAACGGAAAACGACCGTTTCCTGTTGTGCGCCCTTGCATCCAAGCGCGCCCACGACATCAATGACATGATGCGCGGCCAGCGCGATCGCGCCATCCAGCTGCAGACGGCCGTGGAAATTGCCAAGGCCGCCGACAAGAAGCCGCTTTCCATGGCATTTGGCGAAATCGCTCGCGGCGACGTTTCCTACGACGCCGATACCATCGACGCGCAGAACCACTAGATAATCGCCTGCGTCGACATCGACGCAAAGGCTTACTGAAGGCTACGGGCCGCTGCGGCGTCTCGAATTGCCACGGTTTGTGCCATTTTGATTGGCTTCCGTGGGGTTCGGGGCAACGCGGCGGCTCGCTTCTTGCATATCCGTACATTTCTTTTGAGGCGGGAGTTCCATGACCTCGTTCCAACGAATCTGCCTTGTGCATTACCACGAAATCGGGCTGAAGGGCCATAACCGTTCCACCTTCGAGATGCGGTTGCTGAAGAATCTCGAAGCGCTGCTGGCCGATTTCCCGGTGGTCACCATCCATCGCATCTCGGGGCGTCTGTGCGTGTTCCTCAAAGAGGGGACCGACTGGGCTTGCGAGCTTGCCTGCGCCGAGCTCATCCGCACGGTTCCGGGCGTGGCACGCGTTTCGTCGGGCTATAAGTGCGAGCGCGATTTGGCCCAGATGGAGCAGGCCGCCCGCGAAGCGCTTTCCGAGGTGGATTCCTTCGAGTCGTTCAAGGTGCAGGCGCGCCGCAACCACACCGATTTCGAGACGAACTCCATGGAGATGAACCGCATCATCGGCGCGGCGCTGTGCAAGGCATTCCCCGAAAAGAAGGTCAAGATGAAGAACCCCGACGTCGAAGTGGGCGTCGAGGTGGTGCAGAACGCGGCGTACGTGTACGCGCGCAGCGTGCGCGGCGTGGGCGGCCTGCCTGTCGGAAGCGCCGGCAAGGTTGTTTGCCTGCTTTCGAGCGGTATCGACTCCCCGGTGGCCACGTGGCGCATGGCGCGCCGCGGCGCGGTGTGCATTGGCGTGCATTTCTCTGGGCGCCCGCAAACGTCCGATTCCAGCGAATATCTCGTTGACGACATCGCGCACGTTTTGGAGAAGTCGGGCTGCATTGCGCGCGTGCACGTGGTGCCCTTCGGCGACTATCAGCGCGAAATTTCCCTGACGGTTCCGCCGCAGCTGCGCGTCATCATGTATCGCCGCCTCATGTTCAAGGTCGCCGAGGAAATCGCGCGGCGCGAGGGCGCGAAGGCGCTGGTGACGGGGGAGAGCTTGGGACAGGTTGCCTCGCAAACCCTCGACAACATCCGTTGCACCGATGCCGCGGTGGACCTCCCCGTGTTCCGCCCGCTCATCGGCACGGACAAGCTGGAAATCATCGACATGGCCAAGCAGCTCGGTTCGTTCGAGATTTCCTCTCAGGACGCGCCGGATTGCTGCACGTTGTTCATGCCGCGCAACCCCGAAACGCATGCGAAGCTCGAGGATGTCGAGGCGGCCGAGAAGCTGCTTCCCTTCGATGAGTGGATTGCCGAGATTGCGGATCTGGCCGAGCCGCATGACTACGCATGCCCGTCCTACAAGCCCAAGAAGGCGCGCCAGGCTGACGAGGCATAAGCGTCGCCTTTCTCTGCAAGGCTGTTTGGTGATATGCGCCGCCTTTAAAGGAGTTCTTCGGGGCTCCTTTTTGTTTGCTTGTGTATGCCGTTGCTGCAGGATTTGCGCAGCTTTCACGTAAGGTCGGTCGTGCATATTCGGTCGAAAAGACTTGAGCGGGGGTGCATGATGGATTTCCTTACGTATGCCGATTCGATACAGGCTAAATTGCATATGGGACAGGTGCGCCTGCCGGTGCTGGTGGGGCTCACCTCCTTTGCGCTGTGCTTGGCGGGGCTGCTCATCGCTGGTGCCGTCGGCGCGCTTTCCGCTCCCACGTTTTCGGTCGAGACGGGCACTTCGCAACAGACGCAGGCTGAGCAGGAGCCCGCCGCCGCGAGCGTATTCGTGCATGTTGCGGGCGCGGTTCGCTCGCAGGGTCTCTACGAGCTTGCCGGTGGCTCCCGCGTTCAGCAGGCGATCGATGCGGCGGGCGGTTTCACCGACGATGCAGCCGCAGACGCGCTCAACCTTGCGCGTGTGGTGACCGATGGGGAGCAGATCGTCGTGCCGCACGTCGCGGCGGCTGATGAGGGGTCGGTGTCGGATGAGGCGACGCAGACGACGCAGGCGCCGCAGGCCTCGACGGATTTTGGTTCCGCCGGCGGGAAGGTTAATATCAACACTGCCACCTCCGATGAGTTACAGACGCTCAAAGGGGTCGGTCCCGCGCTGGCGCAGCGCATCATCGACGATCGGGCGGCCAACGGTCCCTATAAGGCCATCGAGGATCTGAAGCGCGTTTCCGGAATCGGCGACAAGACGTTCGCCAATCTCTCCGGCGGCATATGCGTCGGATAAGTCGCCGCACCGGCGCGGCAAGCTGGCTTTCCGGATTGGTCGATCCTGCAGACGTCAGGGGCGACGAGGCGTTTCCTGCCCGCCCCGAGCTGCCGCCCCTTTTGTTCTTCGCGCTCGCGTCGTGGGGTGCCTGCGCATTGCTATTCGGTTGGGGCAGGACGCATATCGATGCGCTGGTGCCGATTGCTTGCTTGGCCGCGATTGCCGCCCTTGCAGCCGTCGCCGTATGGTGGGGCATGCGTGCGCATTCGGCTCTGTTCGCTCTCGTCCTCGGTGCGGCTATCGGCATCTGCGCGGGGTGCGTCGGGGCTTATGGGCTGCATCAGCAACAGGCAGCCCTCGACGGCGCAACGGGAACGTGGACGCTTTCGGTCGTGTCGGACGGAAGCGAAGGGGCGTATTCGAAAACATGCCTCGCGCGCATCGAGGCGAGTGGGTTTGCGTTTGCGCCGACCGTCGAGGTGCGCCTTGATGCTGACCAGCGCCTTCTGCGCTACGGGGATCGCCTTTTGGTGCAGGGCAAGCTGTCGGCTCCAAGCGAGAAGCGTTCGGAATATTGCTGGCAGCACGGGGCTGCGGCAACGCTGTCTGCGAATAAGGTCGAGGAACTTCGCGCGCAAGGCGTTGCGGGCGCGTTGACCTTCGCCCGCAACAAGGCGATCGACCTGCTCGCCTCAGTCCAGCCAACCCAAACGGAAGCCGGCCTGCTCTCGGCGCTTTTGTGCGGCTGGCGTCCTTCGCTTGACGAAGAGGTTTACCGAACATTTCAAGTGTGCGGCCTGGCTCATCTCGTCGCGGTGAGCGGCGCGCACTTATCGCTCGTGGTGTCGTTTGCGGCGCTTGTGCTCACCCGTCTTCGTGTGCCGAAACGCTCGACGCTGGTAATCCAGCTGCTCCTGATCGCAAGCTATTTGGTGTTCACGGCCTTCCCGATCTCCGCCGTGCGCGCGGCCGTCATGGCCTGCGCGGGCATGCTCAGCTTCACGGCGCGTCGGCGGGCGTCGTCCTTAAGCGCGCTTTCCGCCTGCATTGCCCTGGTGGTCGTCGTGCATCCGAGCGACTCGCTGTCGGTGTCCTTCGCGCTTTCTGCAACCTCGACGCTCGGTATCGTGCTGTTTAACGGCCTCGTTTCGGCGTGGATTCGGCAGTGTGCACCGGCCTGTCCCGATTTCGTTCGCGAGGCGCTTTCGCTCACGTTTAGCTCATCGGTGCTTTCGCAGGCGTTGTCGGTGTCGGTGTTTTCCCAGCTTCCGCTCATTTCCCCGTTGGCGAACATCGTTGCCGGCCCGCTGTTCGCGCCGCTTTGGTGCACGGGGCTCGCAGCTGTTGTGGCCGCATTCGCAATCGGCGCCATCGCGCCTGTTGTGCTTGGCGTGGCGTGCTTTCTTGCGCGCGTCCTCATTGTCGCCATCGGGGCGCTGGCGGCCGTGCCGTACGCCTGCGTTCCCGCTTCCCTTTCCCTTGCCGGGGCGCTTGCTCTCACGCTCGACGCCACGGCCGCGCTTTGGCTGGTCTGGCCGCGCCTGACGCGCCTGCGGCTGGCCGTCGTGTCCATGGGCTGCCTTGTCGCTGCGACGGCGTTTTGCCTTGTCGCTCCTCTATTCACGCCCACGCAGCTGGTGATGCTCGATGTCGGGCAGGGAGACGCCTTCTTGTTGCGCAGCGGCCGGGCGAGCGTGCTCATCGATACGGGGAACCAGGATTCGCTGTTACGCGAAGGGCTGGCACGGCAAGGTGTTCGCACCCTCGATGCCGTCGTCGTCACCCATCCCGACGACGACCATATGGGCTCGCTTTCGAGCTTGGCGGGCGTTGTTCGGGTTCGCCAGGTCATCATCGCTTCCGACGGACTTGCCTGTCCTTGCAAGAATTGCTCCCGGCTCCGTACGGATGCGGTGGCGGTGGCGGGGGAGGACGCGCTTGTCGGTATCGAAGTGGGCGATGCACTTGCCGTCGGACGGTGGCGTCTCACCTGCCTTTGGCCGAGCAAGTACGCAGATGAAGGCGGCAATGCGGACAGTCTCTGCTTCGAAGCCGCCTCCGACGCCGACGGAGACGGTATGGCTGATGTACGGGCGCTCATGGTCGGCGACGCCGAGCACGATCAGCTGCAGGAGTTGGTCGACTCCGGCGCCGTGGGGGCTGTCGATATTCTGAAGGTGGGTCATCATGGATCGAAGAACGCGCTCACGCCGGAGCTTTCCCTAGCGCTCCACCCGGCGCTTTCGCTCGTCTCGGTCGGCAGCGGCAACCGTTACGGCCACCCTGCGGCCGATACGATCGAGAGCCTTGAGCAGGCGGGAAGCCGCATTTTGCGCACTGATGAGTCGGGGGATGTTGTCTGCGAATTTACCGGGAGCGATATTGCCGTGAGGGAGCTGGGGTAGAATGGCCGCATGACTGATTCCAAGAACACAACGCTCCTGCCCGCGTATCTCATCGTCGGCGACGATGCGCTCAAGCGCGACCATGTGATGCAGCGCCTGCGCGCCCGCCTCGAGAAAATGGGGGACCTGTCGTTCAATTCCGACACGTTCGGCGAAACGTCCGAGTTCACGGGCGCGGACGTTGTTTCGGCTTGCAACACGGTTCCCTTCGCAAGCCCAGTGCGCCTCGTCGAGGTGCGCGCCGCCGACAAGCTGCTCAAGGCTGACGCCGAGCAGATTGTGTCCTACCTGGCCTCTCCGTGCGAGACGACGGTGTTGGCCCTGGTTGCGGAAAAGCTGGCGAAGAATACGCGGCTGTACAAGGCGGTCGCGGCCTTGGGGAAGAGCGCCGTCATTGCCTGCGACGCCCCGAAGGCGCGCGAGTTGCCCAAGCTCGTGCGCGACATGGCCGTGACGCATGGCGTCACCATTTCCCCTGCAGCCGCCCAACTGCTCGTCGATTTGGCTGGCGAGGACACGGTGCGCCTCGATGCCGAGCTGAAGAAGCTCTCCGTTTCCCACAGCGGTTCGGGCCCCATTAGCGACCGGGAAGTGCGTGAGGCGGTCGCGCGTACCGCCGAGGTCAAGCCATGGGAGTTCATCGACGCCTTCGCCGCGCGCGAAACGCGCAAATGCCTGCTATGCCTTCAGCGCATGAAGTCCGAATCGCCCTTTAGCTTGCTTCCGCGCTGCACCTCGCGCCTGCGCGAACTCATTTGCGCGAAGAGCCTGCAGGCGCGCGGGCAAGGGTCGTCTTTAGCTTCCGTGTTGAAAGTGCCTGCCTGGCGCGTGAAGAACCACGCAGCTTGGTCGCGCAATTTCCGCGAGGACGAGCTGCGACGCGCCATCATCGCTGCGCGCGACGTCGAGCGCGCAATGAAAAGCGGCGCCGATGCCGACGAGGTCTTCCGAGAATGGGTAGTAGGCGTAACCGCCCGAACATCCTAAAATTCGCCTCCAAGCAAGCGCCGCTTGCTCACGAAATTTGTAGGTTTGAGCGAAAGCTCAAACACCCCGGCGAAGCCGGGCAAACAGCAAGCGATGCCGGGAGGCCCGGCGCTCGCCAACCGGCAAAATCACCCCACACCCCAACCAAAAAAGAAGGGGGGGCTCACCATGTGAACCCCCCCTTCCGCACTCATTGCCAATGCCCTTACGGGCACTCGCCACGAGACGCTATTCGGCAGCCTCTTCGGCTTCGCCCTCGGCCTCGGCCTTGGCGGCCTCTTCGGCTTCCTTGGCCTTGCGGGCCTTGGCGGCAGCCTCTTCCTTCTGCTGCTTGGCGGCGCGCTTGGCCTTCTCCTCGGAAGCAGCCTTCATGGCAGCGACGCGCTCGGCCTTGCGGGCGGCCTTCTTGTTGCCGTTGGACTCCTGCTTCTTCGGCTCGGGCTTGACGTAGGCGGCGCGCACCTCGTCGGTCACGATGGTGTTCACGAGAGCCATCAGGCCGGACTTGCGGTTGGCGGCCTGGTTCTTGTGGATGATGCCCTTGCCGGCGGCCTTGTCGAGCAGGCGGCAAGCGTAGAGGCCCTTGGCGTAGGCAGCGGCGGCGTCGCCGGCGGCAACGGCCTCGCGAGCGGCGCGGACGGCCGTCTTCAGCTCGGACTTGTAAGCGCGGTTGCGCTGACGGGCGATCTCGTTGGTGATGTTGCGCTTCTTCTGGCTCTTGATGTTCGCCATGTTCGAAACTCCTTACGTATATACCTTTGCCGAATATGTTCGGCCCTGCTGCATATCGCGGCAGTCGACTTTGAAGGAGTGTGTACGGAGCTCAGGTGACGGATTGGCATATGCCGGCACGGACGTGCGAAGCGCGCAAAGGCGCTGCATATGCGGGAACAGTCAGGTTTTCCTGTTCGCTTATAGCCAATCGGCCACCCGGCACCGTGATAATCCTTCGTGCAGCCTTGTCTGCGGACTCCCGAGCGAATTGGCTTCGGGAACGCTTTGCCGGATACGCAATGCGATAGAATAGCAAACCGACACGGCATTCGTGCCGGTCATTTTTCAATTGTGCAGGCGAATGCACAACTCATACAGGGGATAGCGAAAGAAAGGGGTTCGCATGCCAGTCAAGGGGAATCGCAGGAATAGTCACATCGTTCTCGCTGCAGCATGCGGCGTGGTGCTCGCGTTCGGGGCGCTTGGCCTGAGCGGGTGTTCGGGCGCCCATCAGATGATCGCGGCGGGCGAGGATTGCTCGTCGTGCCATTCCGATTCGAAGGCAAGCTACGACGTCGCTTCGCCGAAGGACGCCATCGCCAGCAACGGCACCGTGAATGTGAAGACCTCGGCTTCCTCGGTCGTCGTGTGCGTGCCGACGTTCATCTCCGAAGACGGGTCGCGTTTCGTGCCCGAGCAGCGCAGGACCGTCAACGTTTCCGGCGCTCAGGCAACGATCGAGCTTGAGCAGGGAACGTGGGCGCTCGTGGTTGCCGACGGGGACAATATCAAGGCGAGCAAGATCGTCGTGGTGGACGGCTCGGCTGCCGCAGCCGACGTGGAATTGTAGTGCGAGGCGCTTCTCGGGCAAGCTCGAGGAGCGCCATGCCTGCTACTATTACGGTTCAGGAAAGTTTGCAAGGGCACCGCGGCGGTGCCCTTGATGTACGAAAGCGCGGGACATGACCGATCCGAGTCACATCAGGAATTTCTCCATCATCGCCCATATCGACCACGGCAAATCCACGCTGTCCGACCGCATCCTCGAGCAGACGGGTACGGTCTCGGCGCGCGATATGCAAGCCCAGCTGCTCGACAGCATGGACATCGAACGCGAGCGCGGCATTACCATCAAAAGCCAGGCCGTGCGCGTCAGCTACACGGCCGATGACGGGGAAACCTACCAGTTCAACCTCATCGACACGCCGGGCCACGTCGACTTTACGTACGAGGTTTCGCGCAGCCTCGCCGCCTGCGAGGGCGCGGTTCTCGTGGTCGATGCCACGCAGGGCGTCGAGGCGCAGACGGTCGCCAACGCCATGATGGCCATGAACGCGAATCTGGAAATCATCCCGCTCATCAACAAGATCGACCTGCCTTCCGCCGAGCCCGATCGCGTGAAGGCCGAAATCGAGGACGGCCTGGCCATCCCGGCAGACGACGCGGTGCTCGCCAGCGGCAAGACCGGCGTGGGCGTCCACGATCTGCTGGAATCGGTGGTTTACAACATTCCCGCGCCTGAAGGCGATGCTGCAGCGCCCCTGCGCGCGCTCATCTTCGACAGCTACTTCGACCCGTATCGCGGCGTGGTGGCGCTCGTACGCGTGGTCGACGGCGCGGTGCGCAAGGGCGACCGGTTGCGCCTCATGGCAACCGACAAGGTCATCCAGGCCGAGGAAGTGGGCGCGCGCCATCCCGTGGAAGAGCCGCTGCCCGAACTGGGGGTCGGCGAGGTCGGCTATCTCGTCACCGGCCTGAAAGACCTCGTGCACGTCAAGGTCGGCGATACGCTCACGCTGGCGGAAGGCGGCGTCGACGAGCCTCTTCCGGGCTACCGCGAGGCGAAGCCGATGGTCTTCACCGGCCTGTTTCCCATCGACTCCGACCAGTACGAGCCGCTCAAGGAGGCGCTCGAGAAGCTCTCCCTCAACGACCCGGCGCTCATTTGGGAGCCGGAAAAGTCTCACGCGCTCGGCTTCGGTTTCCGCGTGGGCTTCTTGGGCCTGCTGCATATGGAAGTGGTGAAGGAGCGCCTGGAGCGCGAGTTCAACCTGGACCTTCTGGCCACCGCGCCTTCGGTGGAATATCACGTCTACAAGCAGGGCGGCACCATGGTCAGCCTCCACTCCCCGCAGGAGTTGCCCGACCCCGGCGAGATCGAGCGCATCGAGGAGCCCTACCTCAAGGCGAAGATCCTCATCCCGCCCGATTACGTCGGCGCGGTCATGGAGCTGACGGTTTCGCGCCGCGGCACCTTCGTGAGCATGGAATACCTCTCCGAGCACACGGTCGAGATGCTGTGGGAAATCCCGCTTTCCGAGCTCATCATGGACTATTTCGACAAGCTGAAGTCGAACACGAAGGGCTACGCCTCCCTCGATTACGACTTCGACGGCTACAAACCGTCCCAGCTGGTCAAGCTTGATATCCTGCTGTCCGGCAAGCCCATCGACGCGCTGAGCTTCATCGTGCACAAGGACAAGGCCTACGACCGCGGCCGCGTGCTTACCGAGAAACTCAAGGAAATCATCCCGCGCCAGATGTTCGAGGTGCCCATCCAGGCGGCCATCGGCGGGCGCGTGCTCGCGCGCGAGACGGTCAAGGCCAAGCGCAAGGACGTGCTTGCGAAGTGCTACGGCGGCGATATCTCCCGTAAGCGCAAGCTGCTGGAAAAGCAGAAGCAGGGCAAGAAGCGCATGAAGGCCATCGGCAACGTGGAAGTGCCGCAAGAGGCGTTCATGGCAATTCTGAAAGTCGACGATTAGGCGGTCGGTCATGCGTCATAACGAAGAGGAATCAAGCTGGCTCGACGACGCCTTCGACGAGAAGAAGGCGGCGGCCGAGCGTGAGCAGATGTCGAATGCGTCGGTGAAGGTGGCAGGTTGCGGCTGCATTGTGGTCGTGTGCGCTTTTGCGGTGCTGATGCTCGTCACCATCGTCGGCGCCGTCGGTTTGCTTGCTTAGCCTAAAGGGTTCACATGATTGATATGCACGAATTTTTCGCCGGCCATCGGCTGTTGTTGGCGCCGATGGCCGGCGTGACCGACGAGGCCTTCCGAAGCCTGTGTCGCGAGCAGGGCGCCGACCTCACGTATACGGAAATGGTGTCGGCGAAGGGTCTTTCGTTCGCCAATGAAAAGACCCGCCACCTGCTCGACTTGGCACCCGGCGAGGACGTGGTCGCCGTGCAGCTGTTTGGGCACGAACCTGCGGTCATGGCCTCGCAGGCGGCGTGGATCGAGCAGGAAATGGGTTCACATCTGGCCTATATCGACATCAACATGGGCTGCCCCGCGCGCAAAATCGTCACGAAGGGCGACGGCAGCGCGCTTATGCGCGATCCCGATCTTGCCTCCGCCATCGTTTCGGCGGTTCGCGGGGCGGTCGAACATCCGGTGACCGTGAAGTTTCGGCGCGGATGGGACATAGGCGACGAGACCGCGCCCGCCTTCGCGCGACGTATGGAGAACGCCGGGGCATGCGCCCTCGCCGTGCATGGCCGGTTTGCGCAACAGCTCTACCGCGGCAGCGCCGAGTGGGACTGCATTGCGCGCGTCAAGCAGGCCGTGAGCATCCCCGTCGTCGGCAATGGGGACGTGAGGTGCGGGCGGGATGCCTGCGCCATCGTGGAGCATACGGGTTGCGACGCCGTGATGATCGGGCGTGCCGCCGAGGGCAATCCCTGGCTGTTCGCCCAGGCTGCGGCCGCGCTCGAGGGGCGCCCGGAACCTGCCGCCCCCAACGCCGCCGGCCGCATCGGCATGGCGCGGCGCCATGCGCGCCTGCTGGCCCAGCGCGAGGGCCGCAACATCGTGCGCATGCGCAAGCACGCGGCCTGGTACATGGCGGGGCTTCCCGGCGCCGCCGCCGCGCGCGGCAAGATCAATGCCTGCGTCTCTGTCGAGGATTTCGACGCCGTGTTCGACGAGCTGCTTGAGGAAGTGGCCCGCCATGCATGATCCCTATCGGGCGCTGTACCTGCATCTGCCGTTCTGCGTCAAACGTTGCGCCTACTGCGACTTCGCCACCAGCGCCGTTGCGGCCGAAAGCCCCGAAATCGACGCGTACGTCGAGGACTTATGCCTGCAAATCCGCCGCGCGGCCCGCCGCGGCGACCTTTCGGACATCCGCACGGTCTACCTTGGCGGCGGCACGCCCTCGCATGTGGGGCAGGCGCGCCTGTCCATGCTGCTCTACACGTTGTCGCTGTCCATGCGTCTAGAGCCCGACGTCGAATGCTCCATGGAGGCGAACCCGGAAAGCCTCACCGCAGCCATGGTCAAGGACATCTGGGCGCTTGGCGTCAACCGGCTCTCCCTCGGGGTGCAAAGCTTCGACGACGCCGTGCTTGCGATTTTAGGGCGAGCGCATGATGCCGCCGGGGCAGTGCGCGCGGTTGAAGCGGCCCATGAGCGTTTCGACAACGTCAGCGTTGACTTGATGTGCGGCATTCCGGGGCAGAGCCGCGACTCGTTCGCGGAAAGCGTCAAGCGCGCCGTCGAGTTGGGTGTTTCGCATGTGAGCGTCTATCCGCTCACGATCGAGCCGCACACGCCCTTCGATCGCATGGTGCTTGCCGGCGAAATGCCCGAGCCCGATGACGACGTCGAGGCCGACCAGATGCGTCTCGCGGCCGATCTGCTCGGCGCCGCGGGTTTTGTGCGCTACGAGGTCGCCAGCTACGCGCGTCCCGGTTTCGAATGCGCCCACAACAAGGCGTATTGGACGGGAGTGCCGTATTTGGGTTTGGGAAGAAGCGCGGCCACCATGACCCAGGATGCCAGCCGGCGTATGCGCATGCAGGACGGACAAGTGACCGACGACTTGAGCGCGGCCCAGATGGCGGCGGAGGATTTGATGCTCGGCATGCGCATGTCCGTCGGCGTCTCAGACGAGGCGCTTGCTCACGCGGCGGGGCTGCTTCCCGCGGTGTCGGCCGTTTTCGAAAGCCTTGCCGACAAGGGGCTCGTCGTGCACACGGAAGGCAGGTGGCGTCCGACTGAGCGCGGATGGCTTTGCGGCAACGAGCTGTACGGGGACATCTTCGACCTGGCCCCGTAGGGGCGTTCGGGATTGTCCGCTCCCGATCGTTCGGGCCCGTTCGCAGACGGTTGACCGGGCTCTCCCGCGCCCGTCAGTTCACGTTCGTCCGTGCGGGGGTGGCGCGCCCGTCCGCGAAAGCAACCGCTTCCAGTATTCTTCGTTACGATTCGGTGCAATCCTTAGCACTCCGGGGTGTCGGCTGCTAACATAGCAAGTTGCGAAATGCCCATGCTGATCGAGTTCTAAGAAGGGAAGGGGTGCGATCGTGCTTTCCGATAGGCGGCAAAAGGTTTTGGCGGCTCTCATCGAGGAATATGTCGCGCGCGCGCTTCCCGTCGGCTCGCGTACGCTCACCGAGCGCTATCAGCTCGGCGTCAGCGCCGCCACGGTGCGAAACGAGCTTTCCGTCCTTGAGGACGGCGGTTACATCGCGCAGCCGCACACCTCCGCCGGCCGCGTGCCGACCGACTACGGCTACCGCGCGTTCGTGGACGACCTGCTTGCGCAGGGCCGCGGCGGCGAGGAGGACGAACGTTGCCGGCAAGCCGCCGATAAGCTGCGCGAAAGCGCCAGCGAGCTCGACGACCTGGTGGAGCAGACGTCTGCGGCGCTCACGCGTCTGACCGATTGCCTGTCCATCGTGCTTGCGCCGTCGGTGCTCGACCTGCATATCAAGCAGCTTTCGCTCATCTCGATGAACCCGCACCGCGCGCTCGTGGTGGTGGTGACCGAGGACGGTCAGGTGTTCAACCGGCAGATGGAGTTCGCCGACGAGGTCTCAAGCGACGAGCTCGCGCGCGTGCAGCACCTGCTCAACGAGGTTTTCGGCGGCAATTCGCTGCACGACATCGAATGCGGCTTGGGTTCGGGCATGTCGGAGGCGTTTCGCGACCCGGTGGTGCGGATGGCCCTCGACGAGGTGCTTTCGTGCATCAAGGAAGGCGAAGGCTCCCGCGCGCACAGCCTGGGAGTTTCCAGCCTGCTCTCGCAGCCCGAGTTCAGCCAGTCGCAGTCGATTCTGCCGGTCATGCAGATGCTCGAGGACGATACGGTGCTGCTGCACATCCTCGACGACACGGCGGCGTCCCCCGACGGTCTGCCGGTCGTGCGCATCGGCGCCGAAAACGACGCGGAGCAGCTTTCCGGCGTATCCGTGGTGGCAAGCCGCTACGGGCGCGGCGAGGCGGCGGGCGTGGTCGCGGTCATCGGCCCGACGCGCATGGATTACTCGAAGGTTATTCGCGCGGTCCGCATTGCCGGTACCGCGCTTGGCGATATGTAAATGTTGGTTGGGAGCTGCTTGGGCTCCCTGGGAAAGGTAGTTTCATCTCATGGCGAAGGACCTCTACGAAGTTCTGGGCGTGGCCCGCGACGCGACCGAGGCGGATATCAAGAAGGCGTTTCGACGCAAGGCGCGCGAGCTGCATCCCGACGTCAACAAGGCAGCCGATGCGGAAGACCAGTTCAAGGAGCTCAATGAGG
The DNA here is from genome assembly GCA_963627055.1 of Butyrivibrio sp. CAG:318. GTDB lineage: Bacteria > Actinomycetota > Coriobacteriia > Coriobacteriales > Eggerthellaceae > Senegalimassilia. The sequence continues at coordinate 38,005 of CAVGAF010000010.1, forward strand.
CGTACGACGTCTTAAGCGACGCGAACAAGCGCGCGCAGTACGACCGTTTCGGCACCATTCCGGGTGCCTCTGGCGGCGGGTACGGCGGGGCCGTCGACTTCGACGACTTGTTCGGCGGCGGCTTCGGCATGGGGGATATTTTCAGCAGCTTCTTCGGCGGTGGCGGTGGTGCGCGCCAGCAGCGCCGCGAAGGCCGCGACATGGGCGTCGGGTTGCGCCTGACGCTTGAAGAGGTTGCCACCGGCGCCAAGAAGGAGATCGTCTACGATCGTTTGGCGCCGTGCCCCGACTGCGACGGCACCGGCACGGCCGAGGGCGGTACCGAGGTTAGCTGCCCCGAGTGCCATGGCAAGGGCCGCGTCGTCACCGTGCAGCGCACGTTCCTCGGCGACATGCAGACGCAGTCCACTTGCGGCAAGTGCGGCGGCACGGGCAAGGTCATCGACAAGCCGTGCACCGAATGCGAAGGTCAGGGCCGCGTTCCCGATCGTCAGCGCGTCACCGTCGAGGTGCCCGTCGGCATTCGCGATGCTCAGCAGCTGCGCCTCACCGGCTTCGGCGAAGCAGGCGTGCGCGGAGCGCGTTCCGGCGATCTCATCGTCACGTGCCGCGTGCAGCCGCATGAGTTCTTCGAGCGCGATGGCGACGACTTGCATTGCCGCGCCAACGTCTCGGTCGTCCAGGCCACGCTCGGTTGCGAAATCGAGGTCGACGGCATCTTCGAGGACGAGAAGATCACCGTGCGCATTCCCGAGGGACTGCAGAACGACCAGGTCGTGCGCGTGAAGGGCTACGGCATGCCGCGCTTCCGCAGCGATCAGCGCGGCGATTTGTACGTGCATGCGACCGTCGAGGTGCCGAAGAAGCTGACCAAGAAGCAGCGCGAACTGTTCGAGCAGTTGGCCCACGAGCTGGGCGAAGACGTCGCCGAGCAGCGCACCCCGCTGCAAAAACTGCGCGACCGCTTCAACTAAAAAGCGGTGGGCAGGCTGCGCGAGGAAGCCACCTGTCTTCACGGCATCAGGCAGATGTGATTGGCTGCATCGGGGCTCCAGAAGAGCTTTGTTCTTCGCGAGAAAGTTGTTCGGGTTAAGGATGTTTCCGGTATAATGCAGCGAGCTGTTCGGGTTGTCGGACATGCATGACGGATCCATAGCTCAATGGTGGAGCAGGGGACTCATAATCCTTTGGTTCTCAGTTCGAATCTGGGTGGATCCACCAAAACACCAGGCCAGGGAGCAAACCTCCCTGGC
>CAVGAF010000011.1:0-9006 GCA_963627055.1 Butyrivibrio sp. CAG:318
GGATACCATTTCGCGTCGTTGGACTTCACGACGATGCTCTGGGGCACCATGTCCTGCACATAGAGCTTGCGACACACCAAGACCAAGTCGGACTCATCGAAAGCGACGGCATCGTCGACCGCGAAGGGCGTGACATCGGTCTTCGCCACCTTATCGGGGTCGTCGTTGCCCGAAACGCTGCCGAGCAGCTTCAACGCACTTCGATGCTCCTCAGTGATAAAGCTCAGCGTGAACGTGTCGTTGTTGTCCATAAAGAACTTCGTGCGGCGCTGCGGGCGGATATAGCACGTCGCTACGTCCATACCCCAGAACACGCCGACGCCGCCCCAGCTTGCGGTCATCGTGTTGAAGAAGTCGGGCGTGCCGGCAGTGACGAGCATCCACTGCTGACCGATCTTCGAAAATGGATTCACTTCCAAGCTTTTCGGGTCTACCTCTTTAAAAGCCATGACGGCTCCTTCCTTACGCAAACCTGTACGGGATATTTCCGAATGGTAGCCCAAAACTGGCGAAAAGGTGTTGACAGCACGAATTCGCTTTCTATACTTATGAACAGTTGCTCATATGTTTACGCATAGAGAAAGGAGCCGGCATGAGTACTCCGGAGCATCCGATCGTGGCAGCGGCTGAAACCATTGTGCAAGACGCGTGCGAAAGTGCCGAGATGTGCCCCTGCGGCTGCAATCGCGAAACCACCAGCGCACAGTTCGAGCAACTCCCCGATGAAGAGCTGCTCTACGACTTGGCGGACCTGTTCAAAGTGTTCGCCGACACCACGCGCATCAAGATTCTCTACTCGCTGATGGCTTCCGACCTCTCCGTCGGCCAAATTGCCGAAGTCATCGGCGCCACGCAAAGTGCCGTGAGTCACCAGTTGCGCGTACTCAAGCAAGCCCACCTGGTGAAATTCCAACGCGAAGGGAAATCGGTCATCTACTCGCTGTCCGACGACCACGTCTATACCATGCTCGCCCAGGGCATGACCCATATCTGCGAATAACGGCACGGCCGCATTCGACACCCACCCAACGGAAAGGAAAGCAATGAAAAAGACGTTCAAACTCGACGAGCTCGATTGCGCCAACTGCGGGCAGAAGATCGAGGACGGCATTAAAAAGATCGACGGCGTTGCCGACGCGAAGGTGACGTTCATGACGCAGAAGCTCATGATCGAAGCCGACGACGCGCGTTTCGAGGAGATCGTTGACGAGGCGCAGAAGATCGCGCACAAGTTCGAGCCCGATTGCGACATCGTCCGCTAAGGCAACGCACGGGCATTCCCCCCCAGAAAATGACGAGAGGCCCCGTTGCCGCGGGGCCTCTCGCTTCACCGAAGTGAACTACACAAACGTTAGGTTACAACGCCCATGAACAAGAAGCAAAGAAAGTGGCGGAATCGCATCATTGTCGCGCTCGCCCTGTTCGCGGTTGTTTTCGCCATCGACCATTTGTTGCCGCTCGAAGCGTGGCTTGGGCCCTCAGGTGCGGTATACCTGCTGTTCGTGCTCTACCTGGTGCCCTACCTCATTGCCGGGCACGACGTCCTGGCCCGCGCCGGGCGCAACATTATCACAGGCCAGGTGTTCGACGAGAACTTCCTCATGGCCGTGGCCACCATCGGCGCATTCGCGATGGTTTTGTTCCCCGAGGCAGAACCGAGCATGGCCGAAGGCTGCGCGGTAATGCTGTTCTATCAGGTAGGAGAGCTGTTCCAAAGCTATGCGGTGGGCAAAAGCCGCAAATCCATCGCCGCCATGATGGACATCGCGCCCGATTACGCCAACATCGAACAGGACGGCATGCTAGAAGAGGTCGATCCGAGCGAGGTTGCGCCGGGCAGCATCATCGTCGTGAAGCCCGGCGAGCGCGTGCCCATCGACGGCGTGGTGGTAGAAGGCGCAAGCCAGCTCGACACGGCGGCGCTCACCGGGGAATCGGTGCCGCGCCATGTGGAAGCTGGCAGCGACATCATCAGCGGCTGCGTGAACATGACTGGTCTGCTGCGCATCAAGACCACCAAGCCTTTCGGCGAATCGACCGTCAGCCGCATTCTCGAGTTGGTGGAAAACGCCAGCGAAAAGAAGGCGCGCACCGAGAACTTCATCACGCGCTTCGCCCGCTACTACACGCCCACCGTCACCATTTTGGCACTGCTGCTCGCCGTCGTCCCTCCCCTGCTCGGTGCAGGCGCGTGGAGCGATTGGATCTTGCGTGGCCTTACCTTCCTGGTGGTCAGCTGCCCCTGCGCGCTCGTGATCAGCGTGCCGCTTTCCTTCTTCGGAGGCATCGGCGGAGCAAGCAAGCTCGGCGTGTTGGTGAAGGGTTCCAACTACTTAGAAGCACTCGCGAAGGTTGACACGGTCGTGTTCGACAAGACGGGCACCTTGACCGACGGCACGTTTACCGTGGCGGCCATCCATCCCGAGCAGGGCATCGACAAAGACAAGCTGCTCAGCCTCGCCGCACATGCCGAGGCCTTCTCCGACCACCCCATCGCCGTATCCGTGAGGAGCGCCTATACCGGCAAGATCGACCAGAAGCGCATCGAGGCCGTCCAAGAGGAATCGGGGCACGGCATGGTGGCCACCATCGACGAGCATGTGGTGCTGGTGGGCAACGACAAGCTGATGCGCGGCCATGGCACGGCCTACCACGACTGCGAGCTGACCGGCACCATCCTGCACGTTTCCATCGACGGAGAATACGCAGGCCATATCGTCATCGCGGACGTGGTGAAAGCCGATGCGCAAGCCGCCATATCATCGCTGCATGCCGCGGGCGTGAAGAAGACCGTCATGCTCACCGGCGACCGCAAGGAGGTTGCCGAGGCGGTAGCCGGGAAGCTTGGGCTCGACGATTTCGCCGCGCAACTTCTTCCCGAAGACAAGGTGAACGAAGTCGAGCGCCTGCTTCACGCCAAGCGCGAGGGGGCGAATCTCGCCTTCGTGGGCGACGGCATCAACGACGCGCCCGTACTCACGCGCGCCGACGTGGGCATCGCGATGGGAGCGATGGGTTCGGATGCCGCCATTGAGGCCGCCGACGTGGTGCTGATGGACGACAAGCCCTCGAACATTTCGCGTGCCATCCGCCTTGCGCGGCGCACTATGCGCATCGTGTGGCAGAACATCGTGTTTGCGCTTGGCGTGAAGCTCATCGTGCTGGTGCTTGCCGCCGTGGGCATCGCCAACATGTGGCTCGCCGTGTTCGCCGATGTGGGCGTGGCCATCCTGGCTATCATGAACGCGATGCGCTGCATGAACGTGAACAGCCTGAAGAAATAGGTGCCCAGGCGCGCTGGTCACCCTCGGTCGCGAGGGGCCGCCTCGGGCATGTGCCCGGGCTGCCGGAAGGCGGAGCTCCCAGGCCAAAAGATGCCCGCGTGGTGAAGATTCCAACCGATTATGGAGAGGCCGCCGAGGACGTGCGGCCTCTCGCCGTCTTCGGTAGAATGGAATGCCGATTTTTCCGGATGATAAGGAGCAGCGATGTCCGAGAATACGAGCATGCCAAACGACCAGGAAGCCCGCGGTCCCGAGTTCGATCTTGAGCAGGAGCACCTATCCGCTACCTACGGCAAACTCGAGGACATCGCCGCGACGCTTGCCGATAAGCTCGAGCGCCGCCGCATCGACGCAGCGAAAACGAAAGAGGAAATGCAGGGCGAGGTGAAGCACAACTTCGCTTCCGACGGCGAAGCCCAGGAGACCTACGTCGACTACGCCGTCCTGAACAACCTCATCCGCGACTACAACCTCGAGCAGGACGCCGACAGCGAGCGCCTCGCCGCGGCCGCGAAGCTCATGGAGCAGCCGTATTTCGCGAAGATCAAGCTGCAGATGCGCCCGGGTGCGCCCGCAAAGGACATCTACATAGGCCTGGCCGGCATTTCCGACGACAGCTATCGCCGCATGGTCGTCGATTGGCGCAGCCCCGTCGCCGAGGTCTATTACAACCAGGTCAACGGGAAAACGTCCTATGTGGCCAACGGCCGCACCGTCAACGTCGATCTGCTGCAACGTCGCCAGTTCGACCTTGAGCGCGACGTGCTACATGCCTACTTCGACTCCGACGTGGCCATTGAGGATTCGCTGCTGCTCCACTCGCTGTCGCGCGAGCGCTCCGAGCATATGAAGGCCATCACCGCCACCATCCAGAAGGAGCAAAACGTCGTCATCCGCCACGAGGACGTCGAGACGCTGCTCGTCGCGGGCATCGCCGGCAGCGGCAAGACGAGCGTGCTCATGCAGCGCATCGCCTACCTGTTTTACCAGCAGCGCGGCACGTTGCGCCCCGAAGAGGTGTTCCTCATAAGTCCAAACCCCGTGTTCGCCGCTTATATCGAAAACGTGCTGCCCGACTTAGGCGAACGCAATCCGGAAACCATCACCTACCGCTCGTTCTGCGCACGCCTTTTGCCGCGCGGGCGCAACCCGAAGCAGGAAGCATGCCCGCTCGAATTGCTTTGGCGCATCGACAAGGCGGTCGAAAACCTCACCTTCGAGCCGGGAGACGTCCGCGATATCCGCCTGCATGACGTACGCCTCGTCGCAGGCTCGGCCATCATGCAGCTGATGCAGAAATACCCCAACGTCGCGGCGGGACCGCACCTAGTGACGCTCGTGCGCGAGGAGCTGTTCAAGCGCCTGGAGTCGCGCCTTGCGCAGATGGCCGGCACCGAGGCGGTGCAAGACGAGATCCTCTGCCTGTCGCTTGACGAGCAGGTAGCGCTGTTCAACGCCCCATACGACCCGCAGACCGAGGAAGAGGCGAAGTCGTGCGCGCTCACCTACCTGCATGAACGCTTCGCCGAGGCCGCCGTGGCCATCGAGCGCGACGAATGGCTGCGCATCGACCGTATCGGCATGCGCCTACTCGGCGTGGAGAACCTGCCGGCGAGCGCATGGCTATATCTGAACATGGCGGTGACGGGACTGGGCAACCCCGACGCGAAATACGTGATGATCGACGAGGTGCAGGATTATTCCGCCGACCAACTCGCGGTGCTCGCGCGCTTCTTCCGACGCGCACACTTCATGGTATTGGGCGACCCCCATCAGGCCATTCGCCCGAACACGGCGAGCTGGAACGAAATCCGCGACGTGTTCGGCCGCATGCGCGGCGAGGTATCCGAGGCAAGGCTGATGACCAGCTACCGCTCCACGCCGGAAATCACCGCGCTGTTCGCAGGGCTGTTAGGTGCCGACGAGCAGATGCAGATCTCTGCCGTGCAACGTGCCGACGAGGCGCCAAGCATCGAGGAATGCCCTGACGAGGCCGCCTACGAACGCGAGCTGCGAGGCCTTTTGCGCAAGGCGGGCCAAAACGACGGGCTTACCGCGGTCGTGTTCCCTTGGAAGCACGAGATCTCCCGCGCGCGCAAGCTAGTGGGCGAGGACATGCCCGCCGTGCTCGATGAAGCAGGGCACCTGCCGGCTTCAGGCGTGCTCGCATTGACGTTGCCGCTGGCCAAGGGGCTGGAGTTCGACCACGTGATCATCCCGGACGCAAGCGAGCGGCTATTCCCCGCCGGGGATGCGGTGGCGGAAAACCGCCTGTACACCACCATCAGCCGAGCCACGAAAACCGTGCATATCCTAAGCTGCGGGAAGATGACATCGCTGTTGGATTTCGCGCGATAGGCGCCCGCTCGGCAACAGATCGGCATCCGAACAGGCACACTATCGGCGGCACTTACTCCAGATAGGCGCCCGTCTGCCTGTTCCAAAGGTGCGCGTATTCCCCGTTTGCGGCCACGAGCTGGGCATGCGTTCCGTCCTCGACGATTTTGCCGTGGTCGAGCACCACGACGCGGTCGAGGCTTGCCACGGTTGAAAGCCTATGCGCAACCACGATGCAGGTCCTGCCCTCCATCAACGTGGAAAGCGCCTGCTGCACGAGCGCCTCGCTTTCCGAGTCAAGCGCGCTCGTGGCCTCGTCGAGCACCAGCACCGGGCAATCGGCCAGGAGCGCACGGGCAATGGCGATGCGCTGCCGCTGTCCGCCGGAAAGCTTCACGCCACGCTCGCCGGTAACGGTGTCGAAGCCCTGCGGCAGCCGCTCGATGAACTCGAGCGCGTTAGCCTGCCGTGCCGCTTCGCGAATCTGCTCCATCGAAGCGTCAGGGCGCCCATAGGCGATGTTTTCCGCGATAGAGCGATGAAACAGCAGCGCTTCCTGCGGCACATAGGCGATCGAGCGCCGCAGGCTTTGCTGCGTGCAGGCGGAAATGTCCTGCCCGTCGATGAGGATGCGCCCGTCCTGAATGTCGGAAAGACGGAGCAGCAACTTCGTGAGCGTGGTTTTCCCCGCGCCGGAAAGCCCCACCAGGCCAACGCGCTGCCCCGCGGGGATATGCAGGTCGAAGCCGTTGAACACCTCGGTAGTGGCACTGCCGTCGGTATACCAGAAACCGATCCCCCGAAAATCAATTTCCCCGCGCGACACCACCATGTCGGGCGCGCCGGGAGCGTCGTCAACCAGGCGCGGCTCGTCGAGGGTCGCCGTCATGCCGCTCGCGTCTCCAAAAGCGCGGTTGAAGCGCTGCAGGCCATTATTGATGAAGTTGAACTGGTTCGTGACGGTATAGGTGTAGGTGAACATCATGACTAGGGTTCCGGGCGTAATCCCGTACCAGGCGTTGCCGCCGGCGATGAACACCGACACCACCGACATAATGACCACGGTAATGCAGGCAGTGACGATGCCGCGCGTAAGCGACGACCACATGCGCTTCGAATCGCGCGCGACCACTTCCCTATTCGCCGCATCGAACAGCTCCCGCTCGTAATTCTCCCGCCCCGAGGTTTTCACCGCAAGAATGTTTGCCACCGAATCGGAAAGCTCGCCCGAGAGCTGGTTCTGCGCGCTGGCCGCCTTTTCATTGAGGCTCAAAATGCGCTTGTACATGATATAGGACACACAGGCGTAGATGGCGAGCAGCGCCATGAGGATAGCGACGTAAACAGGCACGCGCGGAGCTAGGATAGCGCAGGTGAACACCACCGAGCATATGACCGGCAAAAACGGGAAGGTCACGGTTTCGAGCAACAGGTCATAGGCGGCCATGAACTTCGTCGTCTGGCTCACGAGCGTGCCGCCGAAGCGGTTGGAATGGAAAGACATCGACTGGTTGCACAACGCATCGAAGCTCATAGTTGCCAAATCGTAGGAGGCGGCAATTTCGAGCTTGTACATGGTGTAGTCCTGCAGCTTGCTTGCGGCCTGCCCCAGCACGTTGATGGCGATAAGCGCCGCAATGTAGGGCCCGTAGGTTGTAAATACCTCGTCGGGGCCCACCTGCGTGGTGCCGACTGCATCGACGATCAAGCTCATCACGTAGGGGTTGCCGTAGGACAGCAGCGCCACGAACAAAAACGTCGAAGCGAGCAGCGCCACGAAATAACCGAGGTGATTGCGCGTCACCAGCCAATAGTAGTGCAGCGTGCGCCGCGTGAGCGATGCGGTGGTTGCCCGACCCATTCCCTTGCCCCCTCTTGCGAATTAGCGGTTCTCAATGCTGCCGATGTTCTTCAGCTCTATCTTGATGAGCCCGTTCGGCGTGCTGGAGAATTCGATGAGCTCGGTGTTACGGCTATATTCGGCAGGGAACGTGACCACGATGCCGGTGTCGGTGACTATTTTATGGTTGCGCCCGGCCCGGGTGGCCACAGTGCGCTCGAGACGCACGCCCTCGCCGAGATGCTCGCTTGCAGCGGCTTCCTCGAAGCGGCGGCGCGGCCCCTCGTCAGCAAAGACGTCGTCGACGAACTCGTCGAAGGGCACCTCGTCGTCATCGGAAGCGTTGGCGGCCATATACGCCTTCGCGCGCCCGATGGCCTCGGCCGAATTCACGCCGAACTCCTCGGCCACATCGGAGACAAGCTCGATGGTCGCGTCGAACAGCTCCTTGCTGGAAAGGTCGTTCGTGCAGGAGAGCAGGCCCTCGGGCAGCACCCAACGCGGCTCGCCGGCCACGGTGCGCTCCTTGTCCAGAAAGCGAATAGCGCGCGAACGCACATCGATGAACGCATAGGAGGAGAGCTTCTGCGACGGGTTCGGCAGAATGGCGTGGTGGCGTTCAATGGAGTTCACCGCCCCGCCCGCGTCGCCGCGGCCGACCTCATGCATGAAAGCGGGCTTGCTTTCCAACAGCAGAATGGCGAAATACCTGCTCGAGCGAGCGGCGTAGGCAGCCGCATCCTCGGCCATCGGCGCGGGGGCAACCGCCTCCCGCGAGCCTTCGCCATCGCCATCGCATTCGGCTTCGTCGCTGCAAGTATCCTCATCGCGCACTTGCGCAGGCGCTTCGTCTTCGAAATCAACCACGAGCACGTCGCACGAGGTCGGTTTCTCCATACGCCCGAATTCCGTGGACAGAAAGTCCGCTATCTGCGCGGAGAGGTCCATGAAGGCAACGTCGCCGCACAGATAAGCCGCCAGCTCACCGGCAAAGGGGCTGTCGGGCAAAAACTCGCCGCGGCGATTGGACATGCCGCCCAGCGCATGCTTGCACATGCGCGCGACGTAGGACTTCACGTTCTTGTTTTCCAGGTCAAGCTCTTCCTGGGAAATCACGGTGACGCACGACTCGAAATCGAGCACGTGCAAAACGGCATGGTTGATGCTGAACATCGAGACCCTTTCAAATTCTATAAACCGGAAACGGCGCACGGCAAACCGACACCGTCGGAAGTTGCGTTACTCGGAGTCGGGAAAGCCCCACATGCGCACCTCGGGCTCGAGATGCACGCCGAAGGCGTCGAAAACGCGGCGCTGCACCTCGGCGATAAGCGCACGCACGTCGTCAGCGGTCGCCCCGCCCGCATTCACGACGAAGCCGGTATGCTTTTCGGAAACCTGCGCACCCCCCACGCTAAAACCGCGCAACCCCGCATCCTGGATGAGCTTGCCGGCGAAATAACCGCGAGGACGCTTGAAGGTGCTGCCCGCGCTCGGCATATCAAGCGGCTGCTTCCCTTCGCGGCGGGCCTGCAAATCGTCCAT